>JBDIBB010000166.1:0-7994 GCA_039812685.1 Vicinamibacteraceae bacterium | reverse complement strand
CCAGGATGGCCGATCCGGATTCGTAAAGGATTCCGACGGAAGGTCCGGACGACGGGGCCGCATCGATCCAAGACGGAGGCCCGTTGGAAACGCTCGCCCGGCACGCGTCGCTACCCCCGGGCGATCCCCAGCTTCTCCATCAGCTCGTACAGCGTGGGGCGGCTGATGCCGAGCTCCGCAGCCGCCGCCGTGACACTGCCCCGATGGCGCCGCAGGGCATCGCCCACCAGGTCGCGCTCCACCGCCTCGCGCGCCTCCTTCAGCGTCTGTGGCGGCGCCGCCTCGAGCACCTCCGTCAGCTCCAGGTCGGCGGCGCTCACCCGCTTGCCGTCCGCCATGATCACGGCGCGCTGCACGCGGTTCTGCAGCTCGCGCACGTTGCCCGACCACGCGTGCAGGCTGAGGGCCCGCACCGCGTCGGCCGAGAGCGTCAGCTTCGGCCGGCCGTGCTGTGCGGCGTACCGCGTGAGGAACTCCCGCGCGAGCAGCCCCACGTCCTCGCCGCGATCCCGCAGCGGCGGCAGCGTCACCACCACCACCGCGAGCCGGAAGTAGAGATCCTCGCGGAAGCTGCCGCCGGCCACCGCCTCCTTCAGATCGCGGTTGGTGGCCGCCACCACGCGCGCGTCGCTCGGCAGCTCGTAGCGCGCGCCGACGCGCTGAAACCGCTTCTCCTGCAGGAAGCGCAGCAGCTTCACCTGCACGGGCGCCGGCAGCTCGCCGATCTCGTCGAGGAACAGCGTGCCGCCGGCCGCCGCCTCGATGTGGCCCTTGCGCGTGGCGACGGCGCCGGTGAACGCCCCCTTCTCGTGCCCGAACAGCTCGCTCTCGAGCAGGCCCTCGGGAATGGCGTTGCAGTTGATGGCGACAAACGGACCGCCCTTCTGCGGGCTGCGGCGATGAATGGCCTGCGCCACCATCTCCTTGCCCGTGCCGCTCTCACCGAGGATCAGCACGGGCGCGCTGGTGGGCGCCACCTTCCGCACGAAGGTGAACACCGACTGCATCCGCGGGCTGGCGCCGATCATCTCCTCGAAGACGTCGGCGCGCAGGCCCTCCTGCAGCTCGTGGTACTCGCGCTCGATCTGCGCCACGTAGACGCATCGCTGCAGGACGATGCGCAGCTCGTCGATCCCGACGGGCTTGCAGAGGAAGTCGTACGCGCCGGCGCCCACGGCCCGCAGGGCGTTCTGCCGGTCGCCCTGGCCCGACACGACGATCACCTTGGCCAGCGGGTCGCGCGCCAGGATGTCGCCCACTGCCGCCAGCCCCTCATCGGGGTCGTTGGGCCGCGGCGGGAGGCCGAGATCCAGGAGCGTCACCAGCGGGCGCCCCTCGTCGAACGCGGCCAGCGCGCCCGGACGGTCGCCGGCCAGCCGCACCTCGTAGTCGCCCCCGAGCGCCCACTTCATCTGCGTCCGGATGTCCTCGTCATCGTCGACGACGAGCAGCGTCGGCCTCGTCATCCCTCGTCTCCGGCCGGCAGGCTGATGCGGAAGGTCGTGCCCACCCCGGCCTCGCTCGCCACCTGGATGACGCCGCCGTGCGCCTCGACGATCATCCGCGCCTGGAACATCCCGATGCCCAGCCCGCGGCTCTTGGTGCTCTGGAAGGGCCTGAAGAGCGAGTCGCGCACGAAGGCCGGCGTCATGCCGCGGCCGTTGTCCGACACCGAGAGCACCACGCGGGCGGCGCCCGCCGGGCCATCGGCCCCGGTTGCGGCCGTGCGCACCTCGACGCGCCCCGCGCCCGACACCGCCTCGCGCGCGTTGACCACGAGGTTGGTCACCACGCTGCGAACCTGATCGGGATCGACCAGCACCGGCGGCAGCGGCCGCAGGTCCTGCACGAGATCGATGCCGTCGATGGCGGGCAGCCGCGCCAGCGCGTCGGCCACGAGCTGGTTGAGATCGGCGCGCTCGCGGCGCGGCTCGGGCCGCTGTCGCAGGGCGCTCAGCCGCTGAATCATCTCGTCGATGCGCCACGCCGTGTTGCCCATGCTGCGCAGCGCGTCCTCGCGGAAGCCGGGATCGTCGAAGTGCACCGGCAGGTTCTGCAGCATCAGCTTCAGCGACGCGGCGGTGTTCTTCAGGTCGTGCACGAAGAACGCCGACATGGTGCGGAACGCCTCCAGCTCGCGCGCCTGCGCCAGCTCGCCGCCCAGCCGCAGATTGAGCAGGACCGACGTCACCTGGTCGGCGATGCAGGCGAGCAGCTCGCGGTCCTCGAGCGTGTAGGGCACACCCTGCACGCGATCGGCGAGCACGATCGCGCCCAGGCAGCCGGCGCCGGCGCCAAGCGGCACGCACCAGCGGTTGCCGCCGTTGGGAAACAGCGACGGGTTCAGGCGCCGCCACTCGTCGGCCCACTCCCCGGCCAGCGTCTCGCAGTCGAACGCGGCCTCGCGCTCGCGCAGCGCGGCGGTGACGGCCGGCGAGGCGGCGACGTGGCCGGCGTCTCCGGCGGCGTGCGCGGGGGCCGCGGTGGAGGCGGTGGAGGCGGCCAACGCCAGCCGTTCCCCGGCCGGATCGAGCAGCCAGACGGTGACCGACAGCACGTCGAAGGTCTCGGAGACGAGCCGCGCGGCGGCGGCGGCCAGGCCGGCCTGATCCTTCACCGAGCCGAGGCGGCGCGAGCACTCGGTCCAGGCGCGCGCCGCGTCGTGGCGCGGCGGCCGGAAGTGCCGCACGGCGAGCTGGTGCACCCGCAGGCGCAGCCGATCCGACAGCAGCAGCACGCCGAGGCCTACCAGGCCCAGCAGCACGATCAGCGCCTGGAACTGGAACGTCTCGGCGCCGCCAAACGCCCGGGCGACCTCCGCCAGCACGCCGACGATGAAGAGGTAGACGCCGAGCAGCACCGCCGTGATCGACGAGCGCAGTACCGTGAGCGACGGGTAGACGTCGATCTCGGCGAGCCCCGTGCGCGCGTAGGCCACGCCGAGCAGCAGGCAGCCCACCAGCAGCGCGCTCGCCTCAACGCCCAGCAGCGCCGCGTCGTGCACCGAGAAGAGAATCGCCTGGCTGCGGACGTAGATCTGGACGCCGAAGACGACGGCCAGGCCGAGGATGACGAACTTGATCCGCCAGCGCTGGGTGCCGACCGCCGAGCGGAACGTCTGCTCGAGGTTGCTGAGCACCAGCGCGAAGGAGACCAGCAGCCCCGCGTTCAGCGCCTTGGCGACGGGCCCCGATCTCAGCCACCAGCCGGCGGCCGGCGGATCCATGGCGGCCACCTCGATCAGCCGATCGTGGAAGCCGACGGCCAGTCCCACGCAGAGCAGGCCGATGACGGCCAGCGGGATGCGCCACCGGGCGAGGAACTCGCTGGCGTTGCCGCGTGAATAGGCGAGGCTGAAGGTGAGCCAGACGGCGGGCAGGGCCGACTTGACGATGACGCCTCGTGCCAGCCAGCGCTCCACCCCGGCCGCCTGCGCCGCGCGCAGCCCCAGCCCCGTGCACGTGGCGTCGAGCGCCAGCAGCAGCATGCCGCCGAAGAAGGCCCACGTGGCCAGCGACGGCGTCTTCCGCACGAGGCTGGCGATGGCGACCAGCGCGCCCAGCGTCGCCGCGACGAACGGCAGGTAGGGGAGGACAGCCACCGTGGCGGGTAGTGTAGCGCCTGGGAGACGCGAGTGCGCGCCCGAGCCGGGCGTCCCGGGGGCGGGCCGCTAGCCGGCCCCCTCGCGGTGCCGGAGCCACCACAGGAACAGGAAGAAGGGTCCCAGCGAGAGGGCGAAGAACACCGGGCCGCCCTTGTGGTGGAGCGGCGAATCGATCCACCACGGATCGACGTGCACCGACAGCATCGACAGCACGAACACCCGGAACGCGTTGCGGGCGATGCCCAGCGGGACGACGAAGCAGGCGAGCAGGAGCCGGTTCCACCACGACCGGAAGAACAGTTCTCCGGCGATGAGCGACGTGATGAAGAGCACGTAGCTGGAGCGGATGCCGCTGCACTCGGGCCCGACGTGCACGGTGAGGCCGGCCATCGCGAAGGTGAGCCCCTCGCGGTAGACCGCCGTCCCCGACCAGTCGATGAACCGGTAGGCGAGGGCGGCCGACGTGTGCTGGAAGAACGTCTCGAGCGTGTCCACCACGACGGGCGGCAGGGGGATCATGAAGACGAGGAACAGGGCGGGAAACGCGACGGCGCGCATCACGCCGCTGCCGAGCAGCGCGAAGCCGCCGGCCCACAGCAGCAGGCAGAACGCCAGCAGGCGCGCGGCGAGCTGGGTGTCGGCCGCCACCGGCGCCGCGAGCAGCCCGAGGCCCGCCGCCAGCAGGACCAGCGCCGGCCACCGGCTGCCCCCGGGCGCCGCGCCGATCCGATCGCGCCGCAGCCACGCCATGTAGGCCGACACCAACGGGATGAGGAGCGTGTGCGAGGCGAGGTCGTCGTGCCAGGCGCGTTGCGCCAGCGCGAGCAGCGGCCCGGCGAAGGCCGCCGCCAGCGCCGCGGCATAGATCGCGAACGTCACGGCCGGCCGTCGCGACGGCGTCGCCGGCGCGGTCGCGGTCATGCAGTCCTCCCGCTGGCCTCGCGCTCGTCGCCCAGCCGGTAGATGATCAGCAGGGCGAGGCCGAAGATCACCAGCCCCGAGGTCTCGTGCAGCGACGTCGCCAGCACGTCGCTCCCCTGCCAGTGCACGAGGAGGACGAGCGCCACCACGCGCAGGATGTTCACGCAGATCGCAATCGGCACCGACGCCAGCAGCACCAGCGCCCGGCGCCGCCAGGTGCGGCAGAAGTAGGAGGTGAGCAGCGCCAGCACGATCGAGGCGTAGAGCGTGGAGTAGCCGGAACAGGCGTCGGCCACTTCCAGCGTGGCGTTGGCGAGGTGCAGCGTCGTGCCCTCGGCGAACACCTGGATGCCGAGCAGCGGCACGATGGCGGCGCTCGCGACCGTCGTCACACGGCGCAGCACGAGGTGCAGGTGCGCGGTGGCCTCGGGCGGGATCGGCAGCATGAAGATCAGGAAGGCCAGCGGGAAGGCGATCGCGCGCGTGCGCGCCGGTCCGAGCAGCAGCAGCGAGAGCCCCGGCAGCAGCAGCACGATGGAGGCGGCCGAGGCGAGCGGCGCGCCCAGGCCGGTGGCGACGGCATGCACTGCCAGCGCCGGCACGACGAAGGCGAGGCCCCAGGCGCTCGACTCGCGCGGGCGGGTGCCCAGGGGCTTCAGCGCCTCCCAGGCGAAATAGCCGGACAGCAGCGGGATGAAGACCCCGTGTGCGTTGTCGCGCAGGCTCGACATCCAGCCGTTCCACAGCCAGGCCGCGGTGGGCGCGTAGAGGACGGCCAGGCCGGCACCCAGGGCGATCAGCCACGCCGGATGCCAGCGGTTTCCGCCCGGAGCCTGGATCTCGTCCACGTCGGTTCCCTTCCCGCGCGCCGCATCTCGACTTGCCTGCCATCGTGGGACCGGGGCGTGCGGTTCCCGCCGCTCCCATCCCACCGACCGGCCCTGAGGCCCTCACGCACGAGCAGGGTTGCTAGCATAGCCGGACTGCCCGCTGCTCGCAGCACCCTGGCCCGCGTGCGGTTCCGGCCCGCGACGCGCGGGACGGGCCGGCCCCGCCGGCGCCGCGGCGCGGCATCCCGCCCTCCGGTAGAATGCGCGCGCCATGAAGATCCTCCTCGTCGCCGGCGCGCGCCCCAACTTCATGAAGATCGCGCCCATCGTCGGGCAGCTGCGGCGCCAGCCCGATCGGTTCACCCCGGTCATCTGCCACACCGGCCAGCACTACGACGCGGCGATGTCCGAGATCTTCTTCAGGCAACTCGGCATCCCAGAGCCCGACATCGACCTGAACGTCGGCTCCGGCAGCCATGCGCAGCAGACGGCGGCGGTCATCGCGCGCTTCGAGCCGGTGGTGCTCGACGCGAGGCCCGACCTCGTGATGGTGGTCGGCGACGTCAACTCCACGGTGGCCTGCGCGCTCGTGGCGAGCAAGCTCGGCATCGCGGTGGCGCACGTGGAGGCGGGGCTGCGCTCCTTCGACCGGACGATGCCCGAGGAGATCAACCGGGTGCTCACGGATCAGATCTCCGACCTGCTGTTCATCACCGAGCGCGCGGCCGAGGAGAACCTCGCGCGCGAGGGCATCGCGCGCGCGAAGGTGCACTTCGTCGGCAACGTGATGATCGACACGCTGCTCGCGCACCGCGATCGGGCGGTGGCGGCCTTCGACGCGTCCCGCAACGGCCTCGACCCGCACGGCTACGCCCTGCTCACGCTCCATCGGCCCAGCAACGTGGACCGCGCCGACGACTTCGAGCGGCTGATGCAGGGCATCGCGCGCGTGGCCGGCGACCTGCCCGTGTTCTTCCCCGTGCACCCGCGCACGCGTCCGGCCGTCGCGCGCTCGCCCATTGCCAGCGGGCTCGTCGAGCGCGGGCGGCTGGTGCTCGCCGACCCGCTGGGCTACCTGGAGTTCCTGGGGCTGATGAACGCGGCCGCCGTGGTGCTCACCGACTCCGGCGGCATCCAGGAGGAGACCACCGTGCTCGGCGTGCCGTGCCTGACGTTGCGCGAGAACACCGAGCGGCCGGTGACCGTGGAGCAGGGGACGAACCAGTTGGTCGGCACCAGCCCGGAGCGGATTGCCGCGGGCTGGGAGCGGGTGCGGTCCGGCGGGCGGCGGGGCGGCGTGCCCGAATTCTGGGACGGCCACGCCGCGGAACGCATCGCCAGCGTGCTGCAGACCACCTGCTCGTAACCCGTTCACCGCGGGTTGCCCCCCTCTCGCAGAGCGCGGGTTGCCCCCTCCCCCTCTCGTAGAGCGCGGGTTGCCCGGATCAACATGAGCAACCTGCGCGTTGACACCTTCGCGTCGCGACACCCATGCGCCGCGCAGGTTGCCAGAGGCGTCGCACAGCAACCCGCGCGCTACGCACGCACGCGTTGACACCGTCGGGTGTTGTCGCGTTCACGTGCGACGCAACGCCCGGTGCGACGATGCGACATGACACGAACGCCCGGTCCGGCACGGGCCGGACCGGGCGTGAACGAAATCCCGCGACGATCGCGCGCGCTAGCGGCGGCGACGGATGGCGGCGGCCAGGCCCACCAGGCCGGCGCCGAACAACGTCATCGATGCCGGCTCGGGCACGGGCACCGACCGATTGAAGGCGATGTTGTCGAACTCGAAGGCGAAGTTCGTGCTGGTGGCCACCACCGTATCGAACCCGTCGCCATCGTCACCGATGTTCACGTACCGGGTGCCATCCACGCCCTGGTTCCCGTCCGGCACCGCGGCCACGTGGCTGCCCGTGATCGCGCCGACCAGCACGCCGCCCCTGTAGAAGGAGAGCGTGTTGTAGGCGTCGACCGAGCCCCACAGCAACCCGAAGTACTTCTGGACCGCCGGCAGCACGATCGTCGCCTGCGCACCGGCGGTGCTGCCGGTAGAACCGGACGTGATGTAGACGGTGGCGTCCTGGCCGTCGGCCTGATTCGTTCCGCCGGGCCCGAAGCCCGTGCCGTTGCCGCCGGAGAGGTACGGGGCCGCGTACTGGCCGGACAGCGACCCGATAACGGCCTGGGCATTCGGCGTGAACGAAACCACGATGCCTGAGGAGGCGCTGGTTCCACCACCGCTGCCGGTGCTGAGCCAGTCGAGGTTGTCCAGGGTCACCCCGGTCGGCGCTCCGCCGACGAGGCTGCTGATCACATAGGGAGCGGCGCTGGCCTGTGCCACGCCAACGGCCAATACCAGGCCCGCAGCCAGAAGAACCTTCTTCATCACGTCCTCTCGTTTCTCATCCTCACCGTTCCGGAGGTCGACTTCCGGCGACACAGCCATTTCGATCGGCAGGCGATCAGGGCTTTGAAGATATCAATTTCGGTGCCACGTCGGGCTCGGAAGATACGCACGGAATTCCCAAGGGAACGAGCTCTTGTCGACACGAGGCGTCGCGTGGCCTTCAAACAAGTCAACCTTGGAGAGGACCAAAAGTCTCCGCCCTGCCGCCCATCCTCAATTCGTTCGT
>JBDIBB010000165.1:0-8182 GCA_039812685.1 Vicinamibacteraceae bacterium | reverse complement strand
CCCCCGCCACTCGTGGACGCCGCGCTTCGTGGTGGGCGCCGACGGCGCAAACAGCCTCGTGCGCCGGCGCACGGGCCGCGCGTTCCCGCTCGCGCAGATCTCGGTCGCCACGGGCCTCTACGCGCACGGCGTGACCTCGAGCGACATCGTGGTCGAGTTCGTGGCCGATCCCCAGGGCTACATCTGGTCGTTCCCGCGCCGAGATCACCTGGCCATCGGCATCTGCGCGCAGGCCGGCGACGCGCCGGTGGCGCGACTCAACGAGCGCATCCGAACCTGGGTGAGCGGGTTCGCGCCCGCGCGGGGGGCCCGCCTCGAACCTTACGCCTGGCCCATCCCCTCGCTGACGGCCGAGGCCTGGGACACCGAGCATCCGGCGGGCGACCGTTGGGCGCTGGTGGGCGACGCGGCCGGACTCGTGGATCCGGTCACGCGCGAAGGCATCTTCTTCGCGCTCCGGTCGGCCGAGATGCTCGCCTCGGCGCTCGGCGACGGCCTGGCCACCGCGGGAACGCGCTACGTCGCGCACCTCGGCCGCGAAATCGTTCCCGAACTGCGGCGCGCGGCGCGCCTGAAGCGGGCGTTCTTCCGCAGCGGTTTCACCCGGCTGATGGTCGAGGCCCTCTCCAGCAGCCCGCCGGTCGCCCGGGTGATGGCCGACCTCGTCGCCGGGTGCCAGCCGTACGCAACCCTGAAGCGCCGCCTGCTGCGCACCTTCGAGGTGCGGCTCGCGTGGCGGTTGCTGATGCTGGAGATGCGGGGACGGTAGGGGCGTTGCGCGCTGCGCCTTGGGCGTTGCGCCTACTCGAAATACCCCGGGCGGGCGCGCACGCGGACGTCGTGTCCCGGCGCCTCCAGCGTAATCCGGCGCCAGCCGTCCCCGCGGCCGGCGGAGGCGCCGGGCTGGTAGCCGATCAGGTACTGGTGCCGGAGCTCCCGTGCGACGTCGGAGAAGGCGCGTTCGGCGTCGGCGGCGCGACGGATCCAGAACGCCCGGCCGCCGGTGAACGCGGCCAGTTGCGCCATCAGCGACGAGTGCTCCGGCCCCAGCACCACGGGATAGACGATGACGTCACCGCGACGCACTCTGGCGACCACCTCGGCCGCCCCCGCGGCGCTGCCGCGGTCGTGCCCGTCGGTGAAGACGATCAAGGCCCTGCGGCCGCGTCCCGCGGCGATGCGCGCGAACGCGTCCAGGATGGCATCGTGCAGCTTCGTCGATCCCCACGGCGCAATCGCGGCGACAGCCGCCTGCTGCGCCTCGCGATCGCGCGAGAGCGGCGCCAGCGTCTCCACCTCGCTCGAGACGCCGACGATCATCGCCTCGTCGGCCGGCCGCAGTGCGTCGAGAAAGTGCCGTGCGGCCAGTCGCGCCCGTTCGAGCGGCGCGCCCGCCATGCTCCAGCTGTGGTCGATCGCCAGCGCCACCGACAACGGGAAGTCGCCGGCGGCGAAGGTCTCGATGTCGCGGCGCTCCCCGTCTTCGCGCACGACGAAGGCGTCGCGGCCGAGATCGATCACCGGACGCCCCGCGCCGTCGGTCACCGTCGCGTAGACCTCGACCAGCGTGACCGACGCGCGGAACTGCGCGGGCGCCGCGATGCGGCTCCACGAGGCGATGGTGATGGCCGCCATGGCCAGGACCGTGGCGCGCGGCATCGTCACGAGGCACCGCCGCCGGGACGATCCCCGCAGACTCCGGCAGACCGGCCGTTCGGGTTCGCGCGCGAGGACGGGCCGGGTCGCGTCCCGCGCCGGCGCGAAGGTGCTAGAATCCGGCTGGTCAAAGGGAGTCGCCTGATGTACTCGTTGCTGGGCCCGATCGGCTTGCCGGAACTCGTCCTGATCGTCTTCATCATCATCCTGATCTTCGGGGCGAACCGGTTGCCTGACATCGGCCGCGGCATCGGCCGGGGCATCCGCAACTTCCGTGACGCGTCGAAGAACGACGACCACCAGGATCCATAGCGCCGTCGTCCTGCCGGCGCGTGGAACGCCTCCTCAGATCACCACGCGCTTCTCTCCTGCCCGTCGGGTCACGCGTTCCCGATCCAGGTACTCCAGCAGCGGGATCGCATACTTCCGGGTCATCCCGTAGCGTTGCTTGAAGGCCGCGACATCGAGCGCCGCGCCCTCGGGGGTGCCCTTCAGGGCGCGCACCTCGGCCTTGAGACGTTCGAGCGCCGAGGCGTGGAACACGAGCGCATCGATCTTCACCAGCACCTTCTGCCGCAGGAGCAGCGCCAGGCTGCGCTCGGCGGCGTCCCGCGTGGCGCCAGCTTCGATGCCCAGCGACACGGCGTCGGGCGGCAGCAGTCCCGCCCGCTGGAGGCCATCGGCGATGGCCTGGCTCGCGCGGAGCTCGGCCTCGGACAGCGCGGGCCGCACGCCCGGCAGGGCCAGCCGCTCGCGTCCCGAGAGCCTCCGCCGGCTGACGAGGTCGTCGACGACCGTCTCGAACACCGCCGGATCGGCGCGCGCGAAGACGCGGGTGCGGGCTTCCTCGCGCGGCAGCCCATCCGACAGCGGCTGCTGCCGGTGGTGCTCGGCGACGGCCTCGAGCAATGCGGCGCCGAGGACGTCGAGCGCCGCCGCCGAGGCGACGAGCGTTCCCGTGCGGCGCGCCTCACCGTGTTGGACCAGGGCGTCGAGCGCCGCGGACGCGGCGGCCGGCGCAAGCCCCGCGCGATGCACCAGGCCGGCGATCGACAGCCCAAGCCCGGCGCGCTCCGCGAGCAGTTGCCGGAGGAAGGCCCCGGGATCGCCGGCGGCAATCGCGGCGAACCGCTTCCGGCCGGCGGGCGTGCGGATGGCGCCACGCGGCGGAGCGGGATCCAGCACCACGCCACCCGCAATCGTCAACGGCGGCGAGTAGGCGCGCAGGATGAAGTGGTCGCCGCGCGTGACCACCGCGGGCGCCTCGAGTCGCACGCGCACGTCGGCGCGACCGCCCGGCGGAACCTCGGGGGCCGCCGGGTCGCCGGCGGTCGCCGTCGCGCTCCGTGTCACCCCCGACAAGGCCACCCGTCCGAGCAGCTCGCTCGTGCCGAAGTGGAACCGCACCCGCGCGCCGTGCTTCAGCGGCCGGGCCGATTCCAGCACGTCGATCGACGCATCGAGGATCCGCGTGGGCACGAAGGCCCCGGGCGCGGCCAGCGTCGCGCCCCGCGCAATCTCGGCCGCGTCGATCCCCGAGAGGTTGACCGCCAGGCGCTGCGACGCCTCGGCCGACACGAGCGCGACGCCGTGCCCCTGCAGCCCTCGCACCTTCACCGTGCGTCCGCCCGGCAGCAGCACCAGCTCATCGTCCACGCCGATGTGGCCGCCGGTGAGCGTGCCGGTGACGACCGTGCCGAAGCCGCGGGCCGAGAAGACGCGATCGACCGGCAGGCGCGTGACGCCGCCCGCACGGCGCGGGGGCAACCGGCGTGCGATGTCCGTCAGCGCGGCGCGCACCTCGTCGAGCCCCTGGCCCGTCAGCGACGAGGCCGCGATGATGGGCGCGCGCTCGAGGAACGTGCCGGCCACCAGGTCGCGCACCTCGAGCGACACGAGTTCGATCGTGTCGCGGTCCACGAGGTCGGCCTTCGTGAGCACGACGATCCCCTCTCGCAGCGCGAGCAGCCGGCAGATGTCGAAGTGCTCGCGCGTCTGCGGCATGACCGACTCCTCGGCCGACACGACGAGCATCACCGCATCGATGCCGGTGACGCCCGCCAGCATGTTCTTGACGAACCGTTCGTGGCCGGGCACATCGACCAACGCGAGGTCCATTCCGTCCACCGAGGTGTGCGCGAAGCCGAGGTCGATGGTGATGCCCCGGGCCTTCTCCTCCTTCAGCCGATCGGGATCGGAGTTGGTGAGCGCCCGCACGAGCGCGCTCTTCCCGTGATCGATGTGGCCGGCCGTGCCGATGACGAGGTGGGGCATGGAATGACTATAGGCTTGGGGCTTGGGGCTTGGGGCTTGGGGCTTGGGGCTTGGGGCTTGGGGCCTGGGGCCTGGGGCCTGGGGCCTGGGGCCTGGGGCGGTCGGAGATGGGCCGGGCATGCCCGGTTCCTACCCCTTCCTGCCCTTCGGCTTCATCGCGGCGCGCTCGCGCTTGCCGGGCCGGCTCGAGCTCGACTTCTTCGCCCGCCCGCCCGCGGCCTTCGACGACGCCTTGTGGCCGCGCGTGTCGGGCCGCCGCGCAGCCTTCGGGGCGTGAGGCACCGTCTCCTCACGCCCGCCGCTGCGCCGGCGCCCCAGGCGCTGCAGTACGTCTTCCAGGGCGAGCTCCACCTGGCGCCGCTCGAAGTCGACGCGCGCCACCCGCACGCTCACGCGATCTCCCAGCCGGTAGCGCCGTCCGGTGTTCTCGCCGATCAGCACATGCGCCCGTTCGGCGAACCGGTAGTAATCATCGGTCATCGTCGAGACGTGCACCATCCCCTCGACGAAGTGATCGGCCAGCGTCACGAACAGCCCGAAGGCCGCCACGCCCGTCACGTAGCCGTCGAAGGTCTCGCCCACCTTGCCGCTCATGAAGCGGACCTTCTTCCACTGGAGGAGTTCGCGCTCGGCCTCGTCGGCCCGGCGTTCGCGCTCGGAGGCGATTCGCGCCCAGTCTCGCAGCACGCCGGTGCGCTGCTCTCGCGCATCTTCGTCCAGCGCCCGGGGGCGCTGCCGCTCCGCGCGCAGCGCGCGGTGCACCAGCAGGTCGGGATAGCGTCTGATGGGCGACGTGAAGTGGGTGTAGCAACCGGCGGCCAGTCCGAAGTGCCCGAGATTGACCACGTCATAGCGGGCCTTCTGCATCGTCCGCAGAATCAGGAACGCGATGGGTCGCTCTTCGGGTGCGCCGGCGATGCGCTCGACGAGCCGTTGGAAGTGCCTCGGGCGCACGGCGTCGGGCTCGGCGCCAAGGCTGTAGCCGAGTGTGCCGATGAACGACTCCAGTTCGGCGACCTTCAGTGGATCGGGCCGCTCGTGCACGCGGTAGACGGCGGGCCACCCGCGCGCCTCGAGGTGCGCCGCCACCGTCTCGTTGGCCAGCAGCATGAACTCCTCGACGAGCCGGTGGGCCACGTTGCGCTCCGACGCGACGATGTCGGACACGAGCCCGGCGGCGTCGAGCACGATCTCGGGCTCGGGGAGATCGAAGTCCACCGCGCCACGGCGATGCCGGCGTGCGTGGAGCGCCTCGTAGAGTTCGTGCATCAGATCGAGGGCGGGCACCAGCGCCGCGTGGCTGGCCCGCGTCGCCTCGTCGCGGCCGGCGAGAATGGCGTTCACCTCCGTGTAGGTGAGGCGTGCGCTGCTGTTGATCACGCCGTCGTGCAGTTCGTAGTGCACCACCTCGCCGCGTGCGTCCACCTCCATCAGGCACGACTGCACCAGCCGGTCGACGTGCGGGCGCAGGCTGCACAGTCCGGTCGCTAGATCTTCCGGGAACATGTGCACGGCGCGGTCGGGAAAGTAGACCGAGGTGCCTCGCTCGCGCGCCTCCCGATCCAGCGCGCTCTCCTCGGCGACGTAGTGCGCCACGTCGGCGATGTGGACCCCGAGCCGGCAATGGCCATTCGGCAGCCGTTCGATCGACACCGCATCGTCGAAGTCGCGAGCGTGCTCGCCGTCGATCGTGACGACGATGCGATCGCGGAAGTCGATGCGCCCGGCCAGGTCCCGCGGCCGCACCTCTCTGCCGAGCCGTCGGGCCTCGGCGAGCGCCGCGTCGCCGTGCGCGTCGGGGATGTCGTGCTTCCGCAGGATGATCCGGACATCGACGCCCGGCGTGTCGAGGCTGCCGAGCACTTCGACCACCCGGCCGACCGGACCGCGGGCGGCAGTCGGCCAGCGTGTGATCTCCACCACGACCATCTCGCCCGGGGCGGCCCCGTGCTGATCGCCTGCCGGCACGACGATGTCCATGGTGAGGCGGCGGTCGAAGGGGACCACGAAGCGCAGGCCGCTGGCGTCCACGTCGAAGCGTCCGACGACCGTGCGCTGCGCGCGCTCGATGACGCGGAGGATCCGGCCCGCCGGCCGGCCGCCGGCACCCTCGCGCTCGACGCGCGCCAGGACGCGGTCGCCGTGCATCGCCTCGTTCAGGTCGGGGCCGGCCACGTAGATGTCGCTGGTCCGGCCTGGCGTGACGCGCTCGGGTTCCACGAACCCGTAGCCGGCCGACGACATCGACAGCCTCCCCGTCACGACGTCCATGTGCTCGGCCAGGCCGTAGTGTCCGAAGCGCGTCTCGACCAGGTCGCCCTGCGCCACCAGTTGTCGCAACTGGCGGCGGAACGCCGCGCGGTGATCGCGCGGGACGCGCAGCAGACGAGCCAGTTCGTCGGACGTTGCCGGATGGTTCACATGCGTGCGGATGCGGGCCAGCAGCGTAGCAGGCATGCTGAAGTGTAGCGTCCCGGAGCCGGAAGAAATTGGGGTCGGGTGTATTTTCCGGGAGGCACAGCGGAAAATGCACCCGACCCCAATTTCTCCAATTTCTTCGACCCCGATTTCCGCGACCAGCGGAAATTACACCCGACCCCGATTTCCCGGTGGAGGCGAAGGCGACGGTGCCGAATTGAGCACCACCAGATCCCCGACGTTGGTCCCCGTCGGCCCCGTGACGACGAGGTCGCCGAGTCGCTGGAGGCACGTGTAGCTGTCGTTGTCGGCCAGCGCGCCATCGATCGACAGGCCGAGACCTGCGGCGCGCGCGAGCGTCGCCTCATCCACGAGCCCGCCGGCGGCATCCGTCGGCCCGTCGATGCCGTCAGTAGCCAGGCTGAGCAGTACGGCGGGATGATCCAGCACAGCGAGGGCGCCGGCCGCCGCCAGCGCGAACTCCTGGTTGCGGCCGCCGCGACCGCCGCCTGTCACAGTGACGGTCGTCTCGCCGGAGGCGATGACGCACGCCGGCCGTGCGCCCCGCATGCCGGAGACGCGCCGGAGAGCGCCCGCCACGAAGCGCGCCGCCGTCTCGCGCGCTTCACCGACGAGCGGCGCGTCGACGACCTCCACGGCGAAGCCACGCCGCCTGGCCTCGGCCGCCGCACCGCGCATCGCGTCGCGCCGGCCGCCGATCACGCGTGCCACGACGCGCTGCATGTCCTCGTCGCCGGGCTTCGGCGTCTCGCGGACTCCGCCCCGCGCCTCGGCGTTCAACCGACGCAGCACGCTGGCCGGCAGCGCCTCCCGCAGTCCTCGCGACGCGACGATCCGGCAGGCCTCGTCGAAGGTGGACCTGTCGGGAACGCCCGGCCCCGATCCGATGATCGACAGGTCGTCCTCGTGATCACCGATCACGTCCGACAGCGCAAGCGTCAGGCAGCGCCCGCGCGCGGCGCGCGCCAGCCAGCCGCCCTTCACCGCCGACAGATGCTTCCGTACCGTGTTGATCGCGGCGATGTCGGCGCCGCTGCCGAGCAGGACGCGCGTGACCGCCGCCTTGTCGTCGAGCGACACGCCGCGGGCGGGCGCGGCCATCAACGCCGACGCGCCGCCCGAGACGAGCAGCACCAGCGCTTCGTCCTCGCCGACCCGCGCCGCCACGTCGAGCGCGGCCCTCGCCGCGGCCTGGCTGCCCGCCGTGGGAATTGGATGACCGCCGATCACGACGCGCGCCGGCGCGGCCACGGTCATCGGGCGCGATGCCGGCGCGATGACCAGCGCGTCGCGAACACGCGGCACCCGCACCGACGCCGCGGTCCACATGGCGACCGACGCCTTGCCGGCCGCGATCACGCTGAGCTGGCCGGCACGTTCGATCCACGCGCGGATCTCACGATCGGCCAGAGCGGTGGCGACGCGTTCGGCCGGATCGGCCGCCCGGACACCGGCGCGTCCGATGGCCAGTGCCGCCTCGCGCAGCGACGAGGTCACCGGCCGGGACACCGGTTCAATGGACTTGACGGGGATCGCTCCACGTGGCGAGGCGCGCGAGCACGTCGAATCGCTTCAGGAGTTCGCTCACCACGCACTCGGCGTCGTGACGGCAGCACACCTGATCGAGCGACGAGAGCACGTCGAGCAGCACGCGCTCGATTTCGCTGATCGCGCCCTCGGAGAAGTACTCGCGCTGCGCCTCGAGGCACTGGTGCAGCTTCAGGAACTCCTCGCGATAGAACTCGATCACCGACGCCGGGGATCCCTGTGACGCCGAGGCGGCGGGCCGGCGAGGCGGGGCCCGTGGACTGAA
>JBDIBB010000164.1:0-8197 GCA_039812685.1 Vicinamibacteraceae bacterium | reverse complement strand
AGCATCTCGAAGAACGTGTGGTGGCGCAGCGACGGCCCGACGTTGTCGAGATCGTTGTGCTTGCCGCTGACCCGCATGCACTTCTGCGACGAGACCGCGCGGGCGTAGTCACGCTTCTCCCGGCCGAGGAACAGGTCCTTGAACTGGTTCATCCCGGCGTTGGTGAACAGCAGCGTGGGATCGTCGTGCGGCACCAGCGAGGAGCTGGGCACGATGCGATGCCGCTGCGACTCGAAGAACTTCAGGAACCCGGATCGGACCGCGCGCGAGTGCATGACCCATCATTCTAGACTGCCGGCCGGCGGCTGGCGACTGGCGGCGGGCCGGGCGCGCGATACAATCGCCCAGGTGCGCATCCTCCTGTTCAGCGGCAAGGGTGGCGTGGGCAAGACCAGCCTCGCGGCCGCCACGGCCATCCGGCTGGCGGCCACCGGCCGCCGCACGCTGGTGATGAGCGTCGATCCCGCGCACTCGCTCTCGGACGCGTTCGCGCTCGAGGGCGACCTGTTCTCCAGGGCCACGGCCGATCCGGTCGCGGTGGCCGATCGCCTGTGGGTGCAGGAGGTGAACATCCAGGCCGAGGTGAAGCGGCACTGGGGCGACGTCGCGGGCTATCTCAGCGCCGTGCTGCGGACCACCGGGCTCGGCGAGGTCGAGGCGGAGGAACTCGCGATCCTGCCGGGCATGGAAGAGCTGAGCGCGATGATGTACGTCAACCAGTACCAGCGCGACGGCCGGTTCGACGTCGTGGTGCTCGACTGCGCGCCCACCGCCGAATCCCTGCGCTTCATCAGCATGCCCGACACCCTCGACTGGTACATGCGCCACATCTTCCCGGCGCACCGGCTGCTGGTGAAGACCGTGCGGCCCGTGGTGAACCGCGTGAGCCCGGTCGAGCTGCCGCCCGACGCGACGTTCGCCAACATCCAGTCGCTGTCGCGCCGCCTCGAGGGCGTGGGAGCCCTGCTCGCCGACCCCGACCTCACCAGCGTGCGCCTGGTGACCAACGCCGAGCGGGTCGTGCTGCGCGAGACGCAGCGCGCCTACGTCTACTTCCTGCTGCACGGCCTGACGGTGGATCGCATCATCGTCAATCGCGTGCTGCCCGACCGGGTGCGCGACGAGTTCTTCGTCGCCTGGCGGCGGACGGCCGAGACCGTGCTGCACGAGATCGACGCCTACTTCGCGCCGGTGCCGGTGTCGCGCGTGCCGCTGTTCGACGATGAGGTGATCGGCATGGAACGCCTGGGATGGCTCGCACGGCAACTGTACGGCGAGAGCGAGGATCCGGCCGCGGTGACGCGCCGCGAGCGGGCGTTCCGATTCGAGAAGGATCGTCATGGCGGCCACGTCGTGCGCCTCTCGATGCCCTTTGCGGCCAAGCAGGACATCGGCGTGTTCAAGAAGGGGGACGAGCTGATCGTCGAGATCGGGACGCTGCGCCGGCACATCGGCCTGCCGACGTCGATGGCAGGCCTGGTGCCGACGCGTGCGACGCTGGAGGCCGGCACGCTGAGCGTGCGGCTGGAGGCCGTGTCGTGAGCGGGGCCGGCGGGCGGCGTCGTGCCGGCCGGCACGGCAGGCGGGAGGCGGATCCGGTCGCCGACCCGGTGCCGCCGCCGTCGTCGTCCGGGCCCGAGTCGGCAGCGCAGGCAGCCCAGGCGGAGGCCGGTGCGGGCCCGGCGGCCGCGGGCGGACCGGCCACCTCAGGCGCACGCGAGGCGGAGGGGGGAGCGGCGCCCGCCGGCCCGCCGCACGTCGATCGATCCGTCTGTCTCTGCGCCGGCCTCGGGCCGATGCTCACCGCGGCGCTGCGCACGCTGTCGGTGCCCGACGAGGTGAAGCAGTCGCTGCACGACACCGAGCGCGAGGCGCTGCGCCTGCTGCGGACCCTGATCGAGATGCGCCTGTCCTCGCTCGGTCCAGACGATGGCCGCCCGCGCGAGCCGCGCCACGGGGTGAAGCTGGACGTGACGTAGGCGGGCCGGTGCGTGCGTGTCGAGCCCCCTCCTTCCGGCCGGCCCCGTCCGCGTCATCGCCGCGAAGCGGCGCGCCGCGGGGTCCGGCGGCGCGGGCGCGGGCCTATTTCGCCGCCCGCACCACGCCCTTGTAACTGCCCAGCGTCCGCAGCGAGGTCGCGAACTCCGCCAGGTGCGTGAGCGCCCGGCCGCACTTCAGTTCGTGGCTGCCGATGGTCAGGTCGGCGTAGAACAGGTACTCCCACGGCCGGCCCGGGATCGGGCGCGATTCCAGCTTGGTGAGGTCGATGCCCCGCAGGGCGAACACCGACAGCGCCTTGAACAGCGCGCCCGGCTCGTTGGGCAGCGCGAAGACGATCGTCGTCTTGTCGGCGTCGTGCACGCGCGCGTCCTCGGCCGTCGACAGGCGGCCCAGGACGACGAAGCGCGTCACGTTGTCGGCATAGTCCTGGATGCCGTGCCTGAGGACATCGAGTTCGAACACCTCGGCGGCGCGGGCCGACGCGATGGCCGCCGCCTGGGCGAGCGCGCGCTCCTTCAGCAGTTTCGCGCTGCCCGCCGTGTCGTAGGTGGCCACCACCTCCACGCCCTTCATGCTGCGGAGGAAGCGATCGCACTGGGCGAGCGCCTGCGGGTGCGAGTAGATCGTCTTCACCTGCTCCAGCGTCGTCCCCGGCAGCGCCAGCAGCGCGTGGGCCACCGGCAACTCCACCTCGCCGACGATCCGCAGTTCGTGGCGGATCAGCAGGTCGTAGTTGCGATGGATGGTGCCGCCGATCGAGTTCTCGACCGGCAGGATGCCCAGTGTGGCGCGGCCCCGCTCGACCGCCTCGAACACATCCTCGAACTGCGGGCACGACACCGCCTCGGCGTCGGGCCGGAACTTCAAGGCCGCCGCCTCGCTGAACGCCCCCGGTTCTCCCTGATACGCGATTCGCATGGCGGACATTCTAAGCCCTGCGCCTTGCGCCCTGGGCCTGGATGGCGCAACCCTCGCGGCCAGGCGCCCCGGTCCCGGGGCGCCACACGCCAGGCGCAGGGCAGGGCGCAACCCACGATATAATCGTCCGCTTATGATTCGCCCCTACAAGGGCGTCGTGCCCACGGTGGCGCCCAACGCCTACGTGGACCCGTCGGCCCAGGTCATCGGGGACGTCGTCCTCGGCGAGGCGTCCAGCGTGTGGATGAACGTCGTCGTCCGTGGCGACGTGAACATCATCCGGATCGGCGCCCGCAGCAACATCCAGGACGGCACCATCGTCCACGTGATGCGCGACACCCATCCGACCCTCGTTGGCGAGGACGTCACCATCGGCCACTCCGCCACCATCCACGGCTGCACGATCGGCGATCGGGTGCTGGTGGGCATGGGCGCCATCGTGCTCAACGGCGCGCACGTCGGCAGCGACTCGATCGTGGCGGCCGGGGCGCTGGTGGTCGAGGGTGCGCAGGTTCCCCCGGGATCGCTCGTCATGGGCAGCCCGGCGAAGGTCCGCCGGCCCCTCACCGACGAAGAGAAGGCCTCCATTCGTGATTACGCGGCCCGGTACGTCAAGTACCGGCTCGACTACATGGATCAGGTGCCAGGAGACGCGTAGTCATGAGGCGCAGGTTCATCCGGTAGCGCTCGGGCTGCACGGTTCGCCCGAGCCGGCCCGCGCGAGGGCTGCACGCATCAACCGGGACAACCCTGCAAGGCCCCGCACGACGGCGCAAGGCGTGAGGCGCAGGCCGCAAGGTTCCAGGCTCGAGACCCGACATCACAGTGCCCCCTTCCACCCAACCCGCGCGCGGCATGCGCGACTTCCTCCCCGAAGACATCCGGCGCCGCCAGCACGTGATCGGCGCGATAGAGAGCGTCTACCGGCGCTATGGCTTCGAGCCGCTCGAGACGCCCGCCGTCGAGAACATCGGCACGCTGCTCGGCAAGTACGGCGAAGAGGGCAACCAGCTCATCTTCAAGATCCTCAAGCGGGGAGAGCACGAGGCCAGCGGGCAGGCCGATCTCGCCCTCCGCTACGACCTCACCGTGCCGCTGGCGCGGGTGGTGGCCGAGCACCGCGCGCGGTTGCCGCGCTTCTTCAAGCGCTACCAGATCCAGCCCGTCTGGCGTGCGGATCGTCCCGCACGCGGCCGCTTCCGCGAGTTCTACCAGTGCGACGTCGACGTCGTCGGCTCCACCTCGCCGCTGGTGGAGGCCGAGGTGTGCGGCGCCGCGGCCGAGGCGCTGCGGACGCTCGGGTTCGCCGAGTTCACCGTTCGCATCAACGACCGCCGCCTGCTGGCCGGCCTGCTCGACGTCGCCGGTGTGCCCGGGACGCTGCACGGCGATGCGCTCGTCGCCCTCGACAAACTCGACAAGATCGGCCGCGAGGGCGTGGGCCGCGAGTTCGCCTCGCGTGACATCCCGCCCGCGGCCGGCGAGCGCGTGCTCGACTTCTTCACCGGGATCGCCGGCCTGGCCGAGGTCCACCGTGACGATCCCGGACGCCACAACGCCGAGGTGATCGCGCGCCTGGGCGCGTTGGTCACCGGTCACGGGCCGGCGACGCACGGGCTGACGGGGCTTGCCGACATCCTCGCGCTCTCGGGTGCCACGGCCGCGGCCGGCCGCCTGCGCGTCGATCCGAGCCTGGCGCGCGGGCTGTCCTACTACACCGGCGCGATCATGGAGATCGCGGTGCCGGACCTGGCGGGCAGCCTCGGCGGCGGTGGCCGCTACGACAACCTCGTCGGCATGTTCCTCGGACACGACGTGCCGGCCGTGGGCTTCTCGCTCGGCCTGGAGCGCATCATCGTCGTGATGGGCGAGCGTGGGATGTTCCCCGCCTCGCTCGCCGGTGCCGGCGCCGACGTGATGGTGACCCTCTGGAACGCGGCCGGTGCGGCCGGCGCACTGTCGCTCGCGCGGGATCTGCGGGCAGCCGGGCTGCGGGTGGACGTCTACCCGGAAGCCGACAAGCTGGGCCGGCAGTTCAAGTACGCCGCGAGTGTCGGCGTGCCGCTGGTGGCCGTCATGGGTGAGGATGAGGCGGCGGCCGGTACCGTCACCGTCAAGGACCTGCGTACCGGCGAGCAGGTGACGCTGGCGCGAGCCGAGGTCGCCGGGTACGCCAGCCAGCGGCTGGGCGGTTGACCGGCACCGGCGTGGCTCCTCGCGCGGGCGCGCGGCGGGCCGGTACTCCACGGCGCGTGCGCTGCCGCGTGCCGCTGGACCATCTGGGGCAGCATCGCTTCTCGACGAGGAACCTTCGTGGCTGAACTGCTCGGCGATCTTCGACGCACCCACACCTGCGGCGCGCTGCGTCCGGTGGACAACGGCCGTGAGGCCCTGCTGCTCGGGTGGGTGCACCGCGTGCGCGACCTCGGCTCGCTGGTCTTCATCGACCTGCGCGATCGCTACGGCGTCACGCAGGTGGTCGTGCGCGACAACGCGGACCTGCTGGCGCGTGCCCGTGCCCTGCGCACCGAGCACGTGGTGGCCGTGCTCGGCCTGGTGGAGCCGCGCGCGGCCGACACCGTCAACCCGAAGATCGACACCGGCGAGGTGGAGGTGCGGGCGCGGGAGTTCCGCCTGCTCAGCGAAGCCAGGCGCCCGCCGTTCCAGATCGCCGACGATGCGCCCGTGAACGAGGAGATGCGGCTGCGATACCGCTACCTGGACCTGCGGAAGGAGCGGATGCAGCGCAACCTCGTGCTGCGGCACCGCGTGGCGCTCGCCGTGCGCCGCTACTTCGACAGCCAGGGTTTCCTCGAGATCGAGACGCCCATCCTCGGCAAGAGCACGCCGGAGGGCGCCCGCGACTTCCTCGTGCCGAGCCGCGTGCACCCGGGCGAGTTCTACGCGCTGCCGCAGTCGCCGCAGATCTTCAAGCAGATCCTGATGATCTCGGGCCTCGACCGCTACTTCCAGATCGTGAAGTGCTTCCGCGACGAGGATCAGCGCGCCGACCGCCAGCTGGAGTTCACCCAGGTGGACGTGGAGATCTCGTTCGCCACCGAGGACCAGGTCTTCGAGCTGATCGAGCCCTGCATCGCCGCGATCTTCGCGGAGGCCGGCATCGAGGTGCCGCGCCGGTTCCCGCGCATGTCCTATGCCGAGGCGATGGCGCGCTACGGATCCGACAAGCCCGATCTGCGGTTCGGCCTGCCCATCGTCGACCTGTCGGAGGTCGCCCGCGCGTCGGCGTTCACCCCGTTCAGGGCGGCGCTCGACAGCCAGGGCGTGGTGCGTGGCCTCGTGGTGCCGGATGGCGCCGCGTGGTCGCGCCGCGAGGTGGACGAACTGGGTGAGCAGGCCAGGCAACTGGGCGCGGCGGGGCTGGTGTGGATCCGGCGCGGCGCCGAGGGCGCGCTGCAGTCGTCGGCGCTCAAGGCCGTGGGCGAGGACGTGGCCGCGGCGCTGCTTGCGGCGGCCGGGGCGGGCCCGCACGACCTGCTGATCATCGGGGCGGGACGGCCCGAGGCGACGTCGAAGTGGCTGGGCCAGATGCGCCTCGGCTTCGGCCGGCGGCTCGGGTTGATGAAACCCGACGCGTTCGCCTTCACCTGGGTCGTCGGGTTCCCCCTGCTCGAGTGGGATCCCGACCAACAGCGTCACGTCTCGATGCACCATCCGTTCACCTCGCCGGTGGACGAGGACCTCGACAGGCTGGACGCCGCCCCGGGCGAGGTGCGGGCCAAGGCCTACGACCTGGTGTTGAACGGCAGCGAGATCGGCGGCGGCAGCATCCGCATCCACGACACGCGGCTGCAGGCGAAGATCTTCCAGTTGCTGAAGCTCAGCGACGAGGAGGCGCGCGATCGCTTCGGCTTCTTCCTCGAGGCGCTGCAATACGGCACGCCTCCCCATGGGGGCATCGCGCTCGGCCTGGACCGCATCGTCGCGATTCTCGCCGGCGAGACGTCGATTCGCGAGGTGATCGCGTTCCCGAAGACAGCGGCCGCCACCGACCTGATGACCGGGGCGCCCTCCACCGTCGACGCGCGCCAGCTCCGGGAGCTCTCGCTGCGGACCGACACGCCGAAGGCCGACGCGTTGACGCCACGGCCTGGCACGTAGTAACCTCCGCGCTAACCGGCGGATAATCAAGGAGATACGCCGATACTGCCCGCGACGCGCAAGATCGCCGTTCCCGAGGACGGCATCGAGACGTTCTTCGGCTCCTACGACGAGAACCTGCGCAACCTGGAAGCGCTGTTCAGGGTGCGGATCCGCACCGATGGCCACGAACTGGTGGTGGAGGGCGAGCCTGTCAACCTCGATCGGGTGGAATCGGTCGTGGGACAGTTCGCCTCGCTGCTGCGCGAGGGGTACCGGTTCGGCCGGGGCGAGGTGAAGTCGGCGAGCCAGCTCGTGGCACAGGATCCCGCCGTCGACCTGCGCGAGTTCTTCCTCAAGCGGACACTGCGGCCCTCCAGCAAGCGGCAGGTGGCGCCCAAGAGCGCGAACCAGCGCGCCTACCTCGACGCCATCGAGGCGTCCGACATCGTCTTCGGCGTGGGGCCGGCCGGCACGGGCAAGACCTACCTGGCGATGGCGCAGGCGGTGTCGTTCCTGGTGGCCAAGCGCGTGACGCGGATCATCCTCGCGCGGCCCGCGGTCGAGGCGGGCGAGAAGCTCGGCTTCCTGCCCGGCGACCTGCAGGAGAAGGTGAACCCCTACCTGCGGCCGCTCTACGACGCGTTGTACGACATGCTCGACGCCGAACGCGTGGAGCGCTTCCTCGAACGCGGTGTCATCGAGGTGGCGCCGATCGCCTTCATGCGCGGGCGCACGCTCAACGACGCCTTCGTGATCCTGGACGAGGCGCAGAACACCACGTCCGAGCAGATGAAGATGTTCCTCACGCGCCTGGGATTCGGCTCCAAGGCGGTGATCACCGGCGACATCACGCAGATCGACCTGCCGCCGGGCCGGGTGTCGGGCCTCGTGGAGGCGTTGCGCGTGGTGAAGGCGGTCGAGGGCATCGGCTTCGTGTTCTTCGACGACCGCGACGTGGTGCGTCACCGGCTGGTGCAGCAGATCGTGAAGGCCTACGCCGAGTTCGGCGGGGCGCCGCGCGCCGACACCGGCCAACTCGATCTCGACCTCACGGGGCGTCCGTCGTGAGCGCCGATGCGTCCCGGCGGCCGCAGGCGGCGCGCGGCCGTGCCGCGGGGCGCCTGCGCGTCACGGTGAGCGATGGGCGCGGGCGGGCTGCCCGCGCGCCCGGGCT
>JBDIBB010000163.1:0-8207 GCA_039812685.1 Vicinamibacteraceae bacterium | reverse complement strand
CGACGGCCCGCCGCCCGGGATAGGCGACGGCAGGGGCACCGGGCAGATTGACGTCACGGGGCGGTTCCGCCTGGTGCGGAGCCGCCCCGTCGTGCGTTGGGGCACTGGTCGGGGGACCGCAGTCACGTGCGGACGCCGCCACTGGGAACGCGATGGCCGATGGCCAGCTCAGCGGTCGATGTCGAACCGACGCCGTCGCGATTCAGCGCCAGATTCTCCTTGACGCAGGTCCGGAGATCGGATTCTCTTGTCCCGCCCCGAAACCATTTCGTCGGCGGAGCGAGGATTGGGTCCATTGTCTGTCCTGCATCAGGTTCACCGCTGCGTTTCTCCCATCGACGTTCTGCGCTGCGGGATCCGCGCAATCGGGGCCACCGGCGCGATCCTGCTGGCGATGCCGCCGGCCGCCGGCGCGCAGCCGGCGTCCGCGATCGCGCCCGCGCCGGCCGGGGCCACGCTGAACATCCGCTCGGCCGACGGCCGGCTCCAGATCGGCGCGGTGCGCGCCACCACGCCCATCCGCCTCGACGGCGTCCTCGACGATGAGGTCTGGACCCGGGCGCAGCCGGTCGGCGAGTTCGTGCAGAGCGAGCCGGAGGAAGGACAGCCGGCGAGCGAGCGCACCGAGGTGCGCGTCGCCTTCGACAGCGGCAACATCTACGTCGCCGCCTCCTGCTTCGATTCCCGGCCGGACGGGATCGTCGTCAACGACATCCGGAAGGACTTCAAGACCGGCGATCAGGACAGCTTCGAGATCATCATCGACACGTTCGCGGATCGCCGGAACGGGTACATGTTCGTCACCAACCCCGAGGGCGCGAAGTCCGACCAGCAGGTGGCCAGCGAAGGCCGCGAGAACAACGTGAGCTGGGACGCCGTGTGGAGCGTCAAGACGCGCCGTTCGGCGGAGGGATGGACCGCGGAGATCGTGATTCCGTTCAAGTCGCTGCGCTTCGAGCCGGAACGGACGTCGACGTGGGGCATCAACTTCAGCCGCCGGATCCGGCGGCGCAACGAGGTCGTCTACTGGTCGCCGGTGCCGCGTGCCTACTCGCTGGGGCGGGTCTCGCTGGCGGGCAACCTCGTCGGTCTCAACGACCTGGCGCGCAGCCGGAACCTGCGCATCAAGCCCTATGCGCTGGCCAACGCCGTGCGGCCGTCGGGCGGCAGCGGCTTCGCGTCGGATCCGCAGATCGGACTCGACCTGAAGTACGGCCTCACGCCGGCGCTCACGCTCGACGTGGCGGCCAACCCCGACTTCGCGCAGGCCGAGGCCGACGAGCAGCAGGTCAACCTGACGCAGTTCAGTCAGTTCTTCCCCGAAAAACGCGACTTCTTCCTCGAGAACTCGGGGATCTTCTACGTCGGCGACGCCGCGCGCAACAATCGTGTCAACCCGGCGCCGACCCCCGACGAGGATCTGCTGCTGTTCTTCAGCCGCCGCATCGGGCTCACGGCCGGGGGACAGCCGATCCCCATCCACGCCGGCGCCCGCATGACCGGCCGCGCCGCAGGGCTGACGCTCGGCCTGCTGAACGTCCAGACCGGAACCAAGAACGGCATCGATGCCAACAACTACACGGTCGCGCGCGTGCGCCGGAACTTCGGCCGGGCCAACGACATCGGCGGCCTCTTCATGCAGCGCCAGTCGACCGAACATGGCGGGAACTACAACCGTGTCTACGGCGCCGACTGGAACTTCAGGTTCTTCGGCAACCTGGACTGGAGTTCGTACGCCGTCCGCACCGACACGCCGGGCAGGGGTGACGGCCAGTACGCCTGGCGATCGTCGGTGAACTGGGAGGGCAACTTCTTCCACTACCGGTCGGGGATGATGTCGATCGGCGAGGGGTTCCAGAGCGACCTGTCCTACTACCGCCGGACGGCGACGCGGAAGTACTTCATCGACACCGGCGTGCGCCCGCGGCCCGCGGCGCTCAAGGCGCGCGGGGTGCGCGAGATGCACCCGCACATCGTGTGGAGCTACTACACCGATCTCGATGGCCGGATGACCGGGAAGAACCTGCACACCGGCTACACGTTCTTCTTCAACAACGGCGGCTACTCGGAGGTGAGCGTCAACCCGAAGTTCGAGCTGACGACGCGTCCGCTCACGCTCGCGCCGGGCAGGCCGGCGCTCCCGCCGGGCGCCTACGGGTGGTACGAGAAGCAGGTGCGCTTCGAGAGCGACGCGAGCCGTCCGGTGAGCTTCGGGATCACGCTCATCCGCGGCGGCCTCTGGAGCGGCACGCAGACGTCGGTGAACACGTCGGTCGCCGTCAAGCCGTCCTACCGCCTGCGGTTCAGCCTCGGCCTCCAGCGGACCGACGCCTCGCTCGGCGCGCCGGTCGGCGATTTCGTCACCTCGGTCTGGACGGCCCGCGCGAACTATTCGTTCTCCACCAACATGTTCGTCGACTCGCTGGTGCAGTACCTCGCGGATCGCCGGCTCTTCAACGCGAACGTCCGCTTCAACCTCATCCATCGTCCCCTGAGCGACATCTACGTCGTCTGGAACGAGGAGCGGTTCACCGACGCGACGGCCCCCACGCCGGGCCGCGGGTTCATCGTCAAGTACACGCACATGTTCGCGTTCTGAGGCCGGCGGCGCGCCCGCGTGCCTGCGCGCCGGGCGCGATCAGCCCAGCTCCTCGTAGAGCCGCGCCTCGGCCGCCCCCAGGCCGAGGCCGTGCCGCAGGCGCATCGTGGCCACGCCCACCGGCGCCGGATAGGCCTGGCCGGATCGACGTCTCGGCTCGACGTAGTCGATCACCTCGAACAGCGCGCGGCACGCGTCCTCGTACGGCACGCCGGCGAGATCCCGGATGTAGCGCACCGAGCGATCGATCAGCTTCAGGTTGCTCGGCACCACCCAGATCATCCGGTTGCCCAGCACGCGGCCGAGCCGCACCATCACGCAGGTGGAGAGCGCGTTGAGCAGCAGCTTGACGCCGATTCGCGTCAGGGAGTCGAGCAGCAGGGGCGCATCGGGGACTGGCAGCCCCGCGACCAGCGCATCGCAGGCGCGGGCCGCTTCCGACGCGAGCAGGGCCTGCACGTCGGCCGGGCGGCCCACCGCGATCAGCGCCGCGTGCGCGCCGGCGATCCCGGCCGCGCGCAGGTCGGCGGTGAAGATGCCGCTCGCGGCGAGCAGCGGCGCGTCGCCGGCGGTGACGACCGCCGTCGCGCCGTCGCCGATGCGGGGCGGGCGATCGGCGCGTCCGTCGAGGCCGATCCGGAACCGGAACAGCTCGCGCAGGCCGATCTCGCGCAGCACCTGCGACTGCCGGAGCGCTGGCTCCGGGTCGAGCAGTTCCCTGAGGTCGTCGTCGCTCCACTGGATCGTCAGCGGCCGACGGCGCAGCAGCCGGGTCCACGCGCCGGGCGTGGTGGCGGCCGGCGTGAAGAGGAACGCCCACGACTCGGCCGCGCCGGCGTCATCCCATTTCCGGAAGGACGGCGTGCAGAACGTCGGGCTGCGTTCGGTGGTGTCGGTGAGCACGTCCACGGCGAGCGTGTCGGCGAAGTAGGACGTGCGGCCGTGCCGCCGGTAGATCGCCTCCTCGGCCTGCACCAGCCGCGCCAGCGCCGCCAGGACCGGCGGGCTCGTCAGCGTGGCGTGCAGGCCGGCCAGCCCGTCGCGCACCAGCGCGGGGACCACCGCGGCGTCGAGGCCCACCAGTTCGCGCGCGGCCATCTCGAGCACCGTGGTCATCGCCAGCAACTGGATGCTGGTGGCCTGCATGCGTGTCGATCCGGTGATGGCCATCGGGCCGGTCGTGAGGTTCACCTTCCGGATCCGCGGATCGTCGAGGACCTCGCGGCTGCGCGTGACGTGCGCCCGCAGCAGGTCGTCTGGGTTGTTGTAGACGAACACCGCGCGCGCGCCGCGATCCACCGCCTCCCAGGCCGTGCCGATGACGAACGACGTCTCGCCGCCCTCGGTGATCGCAAACAGCAGGTCGCCTGGCGCCAGGCCGAGCCCGGCCACCTGGCGGCGGCCGAACGGCGCGAAGTCCTCGAATCCCTCCACGGCCTTGATGAGCGCGTAGTCGCCGCCGGCCATCACGCTCAGCGTGCGATGCTCGAAGTCGTCGGGCGGCGGCGCCATCTCTCCGCGTTCGCGGCGCTGCTGCCAGAAGGCGCGCCAGATCGCATTGAGCTGGATGCTGAGACGACCCGTGGCGCCGCAGCCGGTGAAGAACAGGCGCCCGCCGCCGCGCAGCGTGCGCACGACCAGGCCGCACAGGTCCTGCGGTTCGCGGCCGGCCGACCACCGCCCGAAGGTGTCCACGACGTCGCGGTCCACGTCGAAGAGCACGGCCAGCCCCTGGGCGGCGTCGCGACGCGCGACCTCGCTCAGGTGCGCCGATCGAGGATGGGAAGCCTCGGTGAGGAGGCTGCCGAGGCGGAACTCGGTGGCGTCCCGCAGGAAGGCGTCGGGTCCGGATGTGGCCGTGGTGACTGGTGGCGGCATGCGCGCTCCGTGACGGCCCGCAGGCTATCACGGGCCGGCAGGCCGGGCGCACGGCCGCCAGCGGCGATGCCTGGTGCCTACTTCCCGGGCTTCTCTGGGGCGTCGGGGACGGCCGGCGCCGCGAAGTCGGGCAGCGCGTCACCCCAGAGGTAATGGTTGAACCACTCGAGGTTGTGGCGCATCACCGCCCGCATCGCCTTCGGCTTGGTGATGCCGTGGCCGAAGCCCGTGTAGACCACCATCCGCACCGGCACGCCGCGGTCCTCGAGGCCCTGCCGCAGCTCGTAGGCGTTGGCGATGGGCACCCGGCGGTCGTTCTCGCCGTGCTGGATGAGCGTCGGCGTCTTCGCCTGCGTGATGGTGGTCATCGGCGAGGTCTTCGCGTAGATGGCCGGATCGTCGGCCGGATCGTCGCCCAGGTACTGAATCGTGAACGGCGTGATGTCGGTGTTGTAGTAGTAGGTCGCCCAGTTGGAGATCCCCGCGCCGACCGAGATCGCGGCGAAGCGATCGCTGGTGGTCGTCAGGAACGCCGAGATGTAGCCGCCCTGGCTCCAGCCCATGCAGCCGATGCGCGCCGGGTCGACCCAGCCCTTCGCGACCAGCGCGTCGACGCCCGAGAGCACGTCCCATGCGTCCCCCACGCCGAGGTTGCGGACGTTGAGCTGCCGGAAGCGCTCGCCGTAGCCGGCGCTGCCACGGTAGTTCACCTTCAGCAGCAGCGCGCCGCGGCCGACCCACGCGTCGACCGGATAGTAGCGGGTGTCGGGCAGGGTGGGCCGGTCGACCCCGGTGGGACCTCCGTGGATGACGAGCAGCAGCGGGTACGTGCGCGACGGATCGAAGTCGGCGGGCTTCACCAGGACGCCCTCGATCGGTTCGCCGTCCCGGCTCTTCCACGAGATCACTTCACGGGTCCCGATCGTCAACGGCTCGATCTGCTTCGTCGACGTCGTCAGCTGGCGTGGCGTGAAGGGCGCCGGCGCCGAGACGAACACTTCAGGCATCGAGGTGGGCGAGGCCGCGACCCAGGCCACCTGCCGCGCATCACGCGAGAGCGTGAACGAGCTGCCGGCGAGCGCGTCCGGACCGCTCACGCGCGTGATGCCCCCGGTTGCCGGATCGAGGCGGAACAGGTGGGCCGCCGTCCTCTGCGACGCGCTGAAGTAGATGGTGCCGTCGCCCGCCCACGCGACGATCGACGGGTTCTCGTCGAAGGCGCCGGTCACCACGCGCGGTGCGCCGCCGCGCGCGTCGACGATGGCGAGGCGGGAGTTCGCGTGGTAGTCGTCGCGCCGCCCCATCGCGGAGCTGAAGGCAATCTGCGAGCCGTCGGGCGACCACTGCGGGTTCGTGTCGGGGCCGGGCTGCGAGACCAGCGTTCGCACCGCATCGCCGGAGAGATCCAGCACGTAGAGGTCGGCCGTGCCGTTCTGGACCAGATCGGGATTGGCCGTCGCGCTGAACGCGATGCGCGTGCCGTCGGGCGACCAGGCGAACCGGCCGACGTGGAACGCCGTGCCCGAGGTGCGCTGGCGGCCGGCCACGGGCGACTGCAGCGCCTCGGCCACCGACAGCGTCCACAGGTGGGCGTGCCGGTAGTCGCCGCGCACCACCTCGAAGTCGCCCAGGTGCGCCTTCCGGTTCCTGCGCGACCTGGCCTCGGGCTCGACGGCCGTGAAGGCGATCTGCGCGCCGTCCTCCGACCACTGGAAGTCGGTGACGCCTTCCTCGGCCTTCGTCAGCTGCCGCGCCTCGCCGCCGTCGGGCCGGATGACGAACACCTGGTTCCTGTCGCCCGCGCGCGCGCTCGTGAAGGCGAGCCAGCGGCCATCTGGCGACCAGCGCGGCGTGCCCGCCGACTTCGGCCCGCGCGTCAACTGGAACGGCTCCCCGCCGCCGGCCGGGGCGATCCAGATCTGCGTGACGAACGCGTCCTGCTCGAAGTCGCTGGTGGTCTGGCTGTAGGCCACCCGCGCGCCGTCGGGCGAGATGACGGCGCCACCGATCGGCGTGAGCGCGAGCAGGTCGTCGATGGTCGGGACGTGGCGTGCTGCTGGCGGCTGCGCGGCAGCGGGACGGGCGCCCGGGGCGAACGTGGCTGCGGCGAGGGCGAGGAGAAGAGCGATGGCGCGGCGCATGGCCGCAGTATACGGCCGGCGGGCATCGGGCCGGCGCCGCGGCCCGCGCCGGGGCGCGGCCCGCGTCATCGATGACCGAGGCTCACGCCAACGGCCCGATGCGATCGAGACGAAGCACGGGCTGGCCCGCCGCGCGCGACGCCTCCAGCACGACATCGAACTCGGCTACCCAGTCGTTGGCCATCTCGTCGTCGACCAGCACCTGCTGGACCCTCCAGGCGCGGCCGTCGTCGCCCGTCGTGACGTAGGTGTGCCGCTGGTTGCGGGCCTCCGGATCGAAGCGCAGCGCGCCCCGTTCGGTGCGGTAGGCGTCGGCCGCATCCTGGAGCCTCGCCTCGGACCACCCCGTGTCGGCCGATGCCGCCGCGATCGCCCCGGCGGGCTCGTCGCGCGATCGGTCGTCGTCAGCGGTGAGCGTGGCCAGCGCGGCGGCCTGGTCGCCACGGGCCCAGGCCCGCAGGAACAGGAAGATCTGCGCCCGGATGGCCGCCGTGAAGCGGCGCGTGTCGCGCGTGACGTCGGCCGCCGCGGCCTCGGCCCCGGGCGGCCGCGACTCCGCGGCGCGAGCCGCCGCCGTCCCCAGCGGCCGGTAGTCCGGGTCGCGCATCCGCTCCCACTCGTCCTCGAGGCTGGAGTCCACCTGGCGCAGCATCGTGCGCAGGTACTGCTCCATGTCGAGCACCTCGTCGGTCTTGTCGCCGTCGGGCACCGTCTGGCTCAGCACCTTGTAGACGCTGTTCAGGTGCCGCAGCAGCAGGCCCTCTGAGCGCTGCAGCTCGTAGTCGAGCACGTACTCCGTGAACGACCGGAACTGCTCGAACATCTCGCGCGCGATCGACTTGGGCCGGATGGCCTCCTCGCCCACCCAGGGGTGCTTCTCGGAGAAGTGGTTGAAGGTCTGGTAGACGAAGTCGGCCAACGGCTTCGGGTACTCGATCTTCTCGAGCTCCTCCATCCGCTGGTCGTAGTCGAGGCCTTCGGCCTTCATCCTCGCCACCGCCTCGCCCTTCAGCCGATCGAGCTGCCGCCGCAGGATCACCTCGGGGTTCTCCAGGATCGACTCCACCAGGGTGATCAGGTCCAGCGCATAGGTGGGAGAGTCCGGATCGAGCAGCGGGATCGTCTCCAGCAGGTAGAGCGACAGCGCCTGGTCCATCGAGAAGTCGTCCTGCAGGTCGACGTTCACGCGCAGCGTGGTCCCGTGCTCGTCGGGCGGGACGAACTCCACGATGTGGCGCGCGAGCAGGGCGCGGAACAGCTGCCACGCCCGCCGGCGGTGGCCGGCCTTCGCCGCCTCCGGCTCGTGGCTGTCGCGGATCAGCCGCCGCATGGCGCCACAGCCGTCGCCGCGCCGGCTCAACACGTTCAGCAGCATGCCGTGCGACACCTCGAAGCGCGACGCCAGCTGCTCAGGCTGCGCGTTCATGAGCCGCTTGAACGTGTTCAGGTCCCAGTTGGCGAAGTTGTGCTCGGGCGGCTTCCGCCGGGTGACCTTCTTGCCGTCGCGCGCCGCCTTCTCGCTCAGCTTCAGGTTCTCGATCACGTGCTCGGGCGCCTGCGCCACCACGTCGCCGCGGTCGTCGTAGCCC
>JBDIBB010000162.1:0-8300 GCA_039812685.1 Vicinamibacteraceae bacterium | reverse complement strand
TGGGCGCCGCCCTCGGCGCGGACGCCGCCAGCCTTCCCCCGCCGCCGGGATCGTGGGACGTGCTGGTGAACGCGACGTCGGCCGGCACCTGGCCTGACAGCGAGGCGACGCCGCTGCCTGCCGCCTGCCTGGACGGCGACCTGGTGTACGACCTCGTCTACAACCCGCCGCGGACCCGGCTGCTGCGCGAGGCGGCCGACCGCGGCTGCCGCACCATCGGCGGGCTCGAGATGCTGGTGGCGCAGGCTGCCGCGCAGTTCACCTGGTGGATGGGCCGCGAGGCCCCCGTCGACGCGATGCGCGAGGCGGCGCACCGCGCCCTGCGCCGACTGGCCGGGCCCCCTGCGGCCGCCGGCGCCGTCCCGTCGCACTCGTCGAGGCCGTCACGATGCCCCTGACCACGTTCGAGGAGTTCAAGCAGCTCGCGCTGCGCGGCACGTTCGTGCCGGTGTGCAAGGAGGTCGTCGCCGACCTGCTGACGCCCGTGTCGGCGTTTCTCAAGGTGGCCGAACACTCCGACTACGCGTTCCTGCTCGAGAGCGTGGAGGGCGGCGAGCGCGTCGCGCGGTATTCCTTCCTCGGCAAGGACCCGTTCCTGGTGCTGCGCGCGCGCGATGGCCGCGCCATCACGGAGCGGGCCGGCGTGATCGAGGAGCACGACGAGCCGTTCGTGAGCGTCCTGCGCCGGGTCATGTCGGGGCTGCGCGCACCCTACGTGCCGGGGCTGCCGCGATTCACCGGCGGGGCCGTCGGCTACCTCGGCTACGACGCCTCGCCCTGGTTCGAGCCGGTCCTGCGCGAGGCGTGGACGGGACAGGCCTCGACCGGGTTCGTCGAGGATGCGGCGGCCTTCATGGTGTTCGACACCATCCTGGCCTTCGACCACGTCAGGCACCGCATCCTGCTGATCGCCAACGCGCGCATCACGCCGGAGGAGGATCTCGAGGCGCTCTACCAGTTCGCCTGCGCGCGCATCGGCTTCCTCGAACGCGAGCTGGAGCGCAGCCTGTCGCAGAGCGCGCCGGCGGCGCGCGGCGCGCTCGAGGTGCGCGCCAACACCACGCGCGCCGACTTCGAGGCGGCCGTGCGCAGGGCGAAGGAGCACATCGCCGCCGGCGACGTCTACCAGGTGGTGCTCTCGCAGCGCTTCGACGCGAAGGTGGAGGCCGACCCCTTCACCGTCTACCGCGCGCTGCGGCACGTGAACCCGTCCCCCTACATGTATTTCCTCAGGCTGGGCGGACTCTCGGTCGTCGGCTCGTCGCCCGAGATGCTGGTGCGCGCCGAGGGACGGCGCATCGAGACGCACCCGATCGCCGGCACGCGATCCAGGGGCGGCAGCGAGGAGGAGGACCTGCGGCTCGGCGAGGAACTGAAGCGCGACGAGAAGGAGCGCGCCGAGCACGTCATGCTCGTCGACCTCGGCCGCAACGACATCGGGCGCGTCGCCGAGTACGGCAGCGTCCGCGTGCCGCAGTTCATGACGCTCGAGCGCTATTCCCACGTGATGCACCTGGTGTCGCGGGTGGAGGGCCGGCTCGCCGAGGATCGCGATCGGCTCGACGTGCTGGTGTCGTGCTTCCCGGCGGGGACGGTGTCGGGCGCGCCGAAGGTGCGGGCGATGCAGATCATCGCGGAACTCGAGCGCGAGCGACGGCAACTGTACGCGGGCGCGGTCGGCTACCTCGACTTCGCTGGCAACCTGGACTGCTGCATCGCGATCCGCACCATCACGATGCGCGACGGCGTCGCCAGCGTGCAGGCTGGCGCCGGCATCGTCGCCGACTCGAACCCGGCGGCGGAGTACGAGGAGTCGCACGCCAAGGCGCGCGCGCTGTTGCAGGCGCTCGAGCTGGCGCAGGCGGGGCTGCGGTGACGCGCATGGTCCTCCTGCTCGACAACTACGACTCGTTCACCTACAACCTCGCCCAGTACCTCGGGGAACTGGGCGCGGAGGTCGTCGTCCGCCGCAATGACGAGCTGCAGGCCGGCGATGTGGCCGCGCTGCGGCCCTCGCACATCGTCATCTCGCCAGGCCCGGGGCGGCCGGAGCAGGCCGGCATCACGATCGAGGTGATCCGCCGCTTCGGCCCGGTGGTGCCGATCCTCGGCGTCTGCCTCGGTCACCAGGCGATGGGCCTCGCGCTCGGCGGCCGCGTGGTGCGCGCCGACGCGCCGGTGCACGGCAAGATCGCGCTGGTCGAGCACGATGGCCGCGGCGTGTTCGCCGGGGTGGCCTCGCCGTTCGAGGCGGCGCGCTACCACTCGCTCGTGATTGAAGCGGCCACGTGCCCGGAGATCCTGGAGGTGTCGGCAAGGGTGGCGGGCCGCGACCTCATCATGGGCGTCCGCCACCGCCAGTGGCCCATGCACGGCGTGCAGTTCCATCCGGAGTCGGTCCTCACGGTGGATGGGCGCCGCATCCTCCGCAACTTCCTGGATCTGTGATGTTCCCAGCCCTGCTCGAGCGCCTCCAGCGGCGCGAGGATCTCACGAGTGAACAGGCGGCCGCCGCGATGGGCGCCGTGATGGACGGGCTGGCCGCGCCGGCGCAGATTGCGGGCCTGCTCGTGGGCCTGCGCATGAAGGGCGAGTGCCCGGCCGAAGTGGTGGGCTTCGCACGCGCGATGCGCGAGCGCAGCGTGCGCCTGTCGCGGCAGTTCCCCGACGCGTTCGACACCTGCGGCACCGGCGGCGACGGCGGCGGCACCTTCAATGTCTCGACGATCGTCGCGCTGGTGCTGGCCGCCGCGGGCGTCACGGTGGCCAAGCACGGCAACCGCTCGGTGTCGAGCCGCTGCGGCAGCGCCGACGTGCTCGCGGCGCTCGGTGTGAACGTGACGGCCCCGCCCGCCGTGGTGGAGCGCTGCCTCGATCGCGCGGGCATCGCGTTTCTCTACGCGCCCACCTTCCACCCGTCGATGCGCCACGCCGCCGAGCCGAGGCGCGATCTCGGCATCCGCACCGCCTTCAACCTGCTCGGCCCGCTCACGAACCCGGCTGGCGTGAAGCGTCAGCTCGTCGGTGTCCCCCGTCCCGAGCTCACCGAGCTGGTCGCGCGCGCGCTGGCGGCCCTCGGCAGCGAGCGGGCCTGGGTGGTGCACGGCGCCGATGGCATCGACGAGATCTCCACGAGCGGCTACACCAAGGTGTCGGAATGCCGCGACGGCTTCGTCCGCACCTTCTACGTGCACCCGTCCGACGTGGGCGTCGCGAAGACGGACGGCAGCGATCTCGCGGGCGGCGACGCGGCGGCCAACGCGGCCATCGCGCGCCGGATCCTGGCCGGCGAACGCTCCCCGCGGCGCGACATCGTCCTCCTGAACGCCGGCGTCGCCTTCGCGATCGCGGGCCGTGCGGCCACGGTGCGCGAAGGCATGGCGCTGGCGGCGCAGGCCCTGGACTCCGGGGCCGCAGCGGCCGCGCTCGAACGGCTCGTGCGCGAGTCGCACGCACCGGAGGCGCAGTCGTGAAGCGGGCAACCTTCGACGTGCTCGAGACGATCGTCGCCGCCACGCGGCGTCGCGTGGCCAGCTCGCGCGAACAGGTGCCGTTCGATGCGCTGGCAGCCCGCGCCGGATCGCGACAGCCGCGCGGCGCCGCGTTCGAGCGCGCGCTCACGGGGGAGGGCGCCATCGGCGCGACGCGGTTCCGTGCGATCGCCGAGTGCAAGCGCCGCTCGCCCTCGCGCGGCGTGCTGCGGGCCGACTACGATCCGGTGGCGATCGCCCGCGCCTACGAGGCGGCCGGCGCCGTCGCGGTCTCGGTGATCACCGAGCCGGCGTTCTTCGACGGGGCGCTCGCGCACCTCTCGGCCGTGCGCGACGCCGTCACCCTGCCCGTGCTGCGCAAGGACTTCATCGTCGACGAATACCAGTTGTGGGAGGCGCGCGCCGCCGGCGCCGATGCCGTGCTGCTGATTGTCTCGTCGCTCGACGATCGGCAGCTGGCGGGCCTGCTGGAACGGGCCGAGGCGCTGGGCCTGGCCGTGCTCGTGGAGGCGCACGACAGCGAGGAACTCGCGCGCGCGCAAGGGGCGGGCGCGCGCATCATCGGTGTGAACAGCCGCGATCTGCGCACGCTGTCGGTGAACCTCGACACGGCGGCCGCGCTCGCAGCCGCCATCGCCGACGACTGCGTCGCCGTGGCCGAGAGCGGCCTGCGGTCGATCGACGACGTGCGGCGGCTGGCGGAAGCCGGCTACGACGCGTTCCTGATCGGCGAGCGCTGCATGATCGCGCCGGATCCCGGCCTGGCGCTGGCGGAGTTGATCGGGTGACGGGCCCCCGCCTGCCCGGCGCCTTCGACGCGGCGGTCGGAGAGCGGCACGGCCGGCCGCACGTGAAGGTGTGCGGCATCACGCGCGCCGGAGACGGGTGTCTGGCGGCCGGGTGCGGCGCCTCGGCCATCGGGTTCGTGTTCTGGGATCGCAGTCCGCGCGCCGTCACGCTCGAGGCGGCCGCCGCCATCGCCGCGGCCGTGCCGCGCCAGGTCCTGCGGGTGGGCGTGTTCGTGAACGCGCTGCCGCACGTGGTGCGGCACTACGTCGCGCGGGTGCCGCTCGACGTCGTGCAACTGCACGGTGACGAGCCGTACGAGTGGGTGGACGCATTCGGCCGGCCCGTGCTGAAGGCCGTGGACCCCGCCGATCCGGGACAGGCGCCGTGGCTGGCGTCGGCGCCTGAGCACGCGACGCTGCTCGTCGACGCCACGTGCCGTGAGCGCCGCGGCGGAACGGGCGAACGGGCCGACTGGACAGCCGCGGCGGAAATCGCGACGCTCCGGCCGCTGGTGCTGGCCGGCGGCCTGCACGCCGGCAATGTCGCCGAGGCCGTGCGTGCGGTGCGTCCCTACGCGGTGGACGTGTCGAGCGGCGTCGAGACGGCGCCCGGCGTGAAGGACGAAGCGCGACTGCGGGCGTTCTTCGACGCGCTGGCAGGCGAACGGGCGGGAGGGCCCGGCAAGCGACCATGACCGACCAGATGACGATCGATGCGGCGCGGCCGCGGTTCGGCCTGCGCGACCCCGACGCGCGGGGATACTTCGGCGAGTTCGGCGGCCGGTTCGTGCCCGAGACGCTCGTGGAGCCGGTGGCCGCCCTCGAACGTGCGTATCTCGCCGTGCGGCAGGATCCCGATTTCCAGGTGGAGTTCCTCGACCTGCTGCGGGAATACGTGGGCCGCCCCACGCCCCTCTTCGAGGCGCGGCGCCTCTCGGCGGAGACCGGCCTGCGCGTGCTGCTCAAGAGAGAGGATCTCGCGCACACCGGCGCCCACAAGATCAACAACGCGCTCGGTCAGGCCCTGCTCGCCCGCCGCATGGGCAAGCGTCGCATCGTCGCCGAGACCGGCGCCGGCCAGCACGGCGTGGCCACGGCCACGGTGTGCGCGCTGCTGGGCCTGGCCTGTGACGTCTACATGGGCACCGAGGACATGGCACGGCAGGCGCTCAACGTGTTCCGCATGCGCCTGCTGGGGGCCCGCGTGATCGGCGTCGATGCGGGAAGCCGGACGCTGAAGGACGCCATCAACGAGGCGATGCGCGACTGGGTGGCCAGCGTCGGCGACACACACTACCTGCTCGGATCGGTGCTCGGACCGCACCCCTATCCGCTGATGGTGCGCGAGTTCCAGTCGGTGATCGGCGCCGAGGCGCGCGCACAGTGCCTCGCGCGTGACCGGCGCCTGCCCGACGTGGTGATGGCATCGGTGGGCGGCGGCAGCAACGCGATGGGAGTGTTCGATGCCTTCGTCGAGGATCGCGGCGTGCGGCTGATCGGCGTGGAGGCCGGCGGGGAAGCGATCGTCGCGGGACGGCACGCGGCGCGCTTCGCCGGCGGGCGGCCCGGCGTGCTGCACGGCACGCGCACCTGGGTGCTGCAGGACGCGGCGGGCAACATCCTGCCCACGCACTCCATCTCGGCCGGGCTCGACTACGCCGCCATCGGCCCCGAGCACGCGTGGCTGCAGGCGCAGGGGCGCGCCGAGTACGTTCACGTGGACGACGAGCGGGCGCTGGAGGCCTTCGAGTGGCTCGGACGCGCCGAGGGCATCCTGCCAGCGCTCGAGTCGGCGCACGCCATCGCGCACCTGCGGCCGCTGGCCGCGGCGTTGCCGGCCGGCGCCACGGTGCTCGTCGGGCTCTCCGGCCGCGGCGACAAGGACGTGCACTCGGCCGCCCGTGAACTCGTGGCGCGCGGGCGCCACGCCGCAACGGAGGAGGCGTGATGTCGCGGCTCGACGAGCGCTTCGCCGCCATGCGCCGCGACCGGCGCACGGGCCTGGTCACCTACGTCACGGCCGGTGACCCCGACCTGGCGCGCACGGCCCGCGTGCTGCGGGCGCTGGACCGCGGGGGCGCCGACGTCATCGAGGTCGGCGTCCCGTTCTCCGACCCGCTTGCCGACGGACCGGTCATCCAGCGGGCCGCCGAACGCGCGCTCGCGGCGGGGACGACCCTGGCCGGCGTGCTCGACACCATCGCCGCCGTGCGCCCGCACCTGCAAGCCGGCATCGTCCTGTTCACTTACGCGAACCCCGTGCTGCGCCTCGGCGTGGAGGCCTTCGTCGCGCGCGCCGCCGAAGCCGGCGTCGACGGCGTGCTGACGCTCGACCTGCCGCTCGAGGAGGCCGAACCGCTGCGGCGCGCGCTGTCGGGCGTCGGCCTTGATACGATCTTCCTCCTGAGCCCGACGACCACACCCGAGCGCATCGCGCTGGCAAGCCGGCTGGGCAGCGGGTTCCTGTACGCGATCTCGCGGCTGGGGGTGACCGGGGTCCGCGCGCAGGTGGCGGAAGGCGCGGCCGAGCTCGCGGCCCGCATCCGCGCGCACGCCACGCTGCCGGTCGCGATCGGCTTCGGCCTGTCGCGGCCGGAGCACGTGCGGGAGGTCGGCGCCTTCGCCGACGCCGCCGTCGTGGGCAGCGTCCTCGTCGACCGGATCGCGGCGTGGGCCGACGCGCCCGATCTCGACGCGCGCGTCGAGGCCTTCACGCGCTGGCTGGCTGGAAACGGGCCGGCGCCGGAGGGGCCGTGACGATCGACGACCTGCGGCAGCGCATCGACGATCTCGACGAGCGCATCGTCGAACTGCTCAACGCGCGGGCGTCGTGCGCCCTGCGCATCGGCCACCTGAAGGAGGAGTTGGGGCTGGCCATCTACCAGCCCGACCGCGAGCGGGACGTGCTGGCGCACGTGCGGCGGGTGAACACGGGCCCGCTCGATGGCGACGCCATCGCGCGCCTGTTCGAGCGCATCATCGATGAGGCCCGGCGGCTCGAGCGCGTCGCCAAGGCCGGGCATCACGCGGACGATCGGCCGGCAGGCAGCCGGCACACATAGGGAAGGGAAGCCGTCATGGTCGTGGTCATGCAGGAGCGCGCCACCGAGGATCAGATCCAGAAGGTCGTCGCGCAGCTCGTGGAGATGGGGTTCGACGTCCACCGGTCCACCGGGGCGATTCGCACCGTGATCGGCGCCGTCGGCGGCAGCCGGAAGGGCGATCCGCGCCTGGTGGAACTGCTCGAGGGCGTGCAGGAGGTGCTGCGCATCACCGAGCCCTACAAGCTGGCGAGCCGCACCTTCAAGCCCGAGGACACCACCATCACCATCGGCGACGTGCGCATCGGCGGCGACGAGGTGATCATCATGGCCGGCCCGTGCTCGGCCGAGAGCGAGGCGCAGGTGATGACCACGGCCGCGGCCGTCAAGCGCGCCGGCGCCAAGGTGTTCCGCGGCGGCGCGTTCAAGCCGCGCAGCTCGCCCTACAGCTTCCAGGGGCTGGGCGAGGAAGGCCTGAAGCTGCTCCACGACGCCTGCGTGCAGTACGACATGAAGCTGGTGTCGGAGGTGATGGACATCAGCCAGATCGAGCTCGTGAGCCGCTACGCCGACATCCTCCAGGTGGGCGCGCGCAACATGCAGAACTTCACGCTGCTGCGCGAACTGGGCCACGTGCGCAAGCCGGTGCTGCTCAAGCGCGGGATCTCGGCCACCATCGAGGAATGGCTGCTGTCGGCCGAATACGTGCTCGCCGGCGGCAACGGCGAGGTCATCCTGTGCGAGCGCGGCATCCGCACCTTCGAGAGCTACACGCGGAACACGCTCGACATCTCCGCCATCCCGGTGGTGAAGCAACTGAGCCACCTGCCGGTGTTCGTCGATCCGAGCCACGGCACCGGCCGCCGCGACAAGGTGGCGCCGATGGCGCGCGCGGCGGTGGCCGCCGGCGCCGATGGCCTCATCATCGAGGTGCACTGCGATCCCGACAAGGCCCTGAGCGACGGCGCGCAGTCGATGTT
>JBDIBB010000161.1:0-8325 GCA_039812685.1 Vicinamibacteraceae bacterium | reverse complement strand
CCCGCTGACCCTCGCCTTGGCGCGCGGGCCACGTCCCCGCTGCGCCGTCAACACGGGGTTGGTCGAACGCTTACGTCCTGCCCGTAGACGTAGAGTCTGGCGTCCGCGTGATGCTCTCGAAGGTAGCGCTGCGCCTCGGCGAGCATGCCGCCGGTTCCGCATGCCGGGTCGAGTAGCTTTCGCACGGTGCCCGCGGTGGCGAGCAGCTCGTCGTCGTGGATGAACAGGAGGTTGACCATGAGGCGGATCACTTCACGAGGTGTGAAGTGGTCGCCGGCCGTCTCGTTCGCGAGTTCGTTGAAGCGGCGAATGAGGTTCTCGAAGATGAGACCCATCTGCTCGTTCGGGACGTTCGACGGGTGCAGGTCGACGTCCGCGAACTTGCTGACCACGAGGTACAGGATGTTCGCCTCGTGCATCTTCTCGATCTCGGCGTCGAACTCGAAGTACTCGAAGATGCGCCGAACGTTCGCCGAGAAGCCCTTGATGTAGCTGACCAGGTGCTTGTTGATGTTGTCCGGGTCGCCCTTGAGCCGCGCAAAGTCGAGCGGGGAATGGTTGTGGAAGCGCTGCCCCGCGACCTTGTTCAACCGTATGTCGAGCGCGTCGCCGGAGACCTTGCCACCCCTATTGCGCTCGTGCTCCGCAACTACCTTCGCCTTCGTCGGCGCCAGCACGCAGTCGAAGCGGCGCAGCACGGTCATCGGCAGCATCACGCGCTCGTACTGTGGCGGCCGATACGGGCCGCGCAGCAGGTCGGCGATGCTCCAAATCAGGTTCGAGAAGTACGTGTGATCGGCCATCAGACTGTGAGCCAGGTATCGTGACCCGGCGACTCAACGCGTCGTGTCCGGGCAAGTCTACAGTGAGTTTCCGGGGTGTCGCCCCTCGCCAAGCAGCGATTCGACCGCCCATCCATCTGCGCGCGGTCTCACTACGTCGCAGCCAGGGGATGGCGCCACCGGAGGCCCGGGAAACGTGCGAAGTCGCCGTCGGTCGTGACGAGCTCGCACCCGTGCTCGATGGCGAGCGCGGCGATGTACGCATCCGTCACGAGCGGCCCCTTGATGTCCCGGCACAGGACCGTGAAGATCTCCCAGTGTCGGCGGCCGGGTGTGACGAGCGAGGCGCGCGGCCAATCCACCAGGCGCTGGCAGAACGCGAGCGCCGCATCCATCGGCGTGGGAGGATCGAAGATGCGTGGATTCGTGACGATGCGCAGGAAGCCGGAGAGCACGACGTCCGACAGCGCAAACGGCGCGTCAGCGGCGGTCAGATTCCGGACCCACTCCGCATAGCGCTCGTGCTCGGGCGCGTCCTCGCGATGGGCGTAGATGAGCACATTCACGTCCGGGAGTTGCATGGGCTACTTGCCGGCGGCGAAGCGCTCGATGTCGTCGGCTTCGATCAAGGTGGACGTCTTGTCGATGTTGTGCCGGGTGAAGCGCCCGCCCTTTCCGAAAGTCACCAGTTCGAACGTTGGCGACGCGGCGGGCGCTCGCGGCGTACGGACGAAAAGCCGGATGGCCTGCTCCACGAGCTTGCTCACGGAGGTGCCCTGCTCGGCCGCTCGACGCTTCAACTGAGCCATCAGGCGTTCGTCCAGGGTGATGGTGGTGCGCATGATGCTAGATCATACCGCAGGCGCATCACTGCATCACATTCCTGCGACTCTAGCAGCCCGTGGCGAAAGTGGCGCTGCGTCCGACGGGCGGGGCATCCCGGCTGGCGGCGTTGCTCCTCCCTCAAATACTGGCCGTATTCTCGGTCGTCGCGCCTGGCCATCCGGGCGCCGCGCCCGTCTCGGCGCGACGCGGCACTTCCACCACGGACTGCTAGGTGGCGCCTCTATTTCGGCCCGTTCGTGAGGCGAGAAGCCGTCTCCAGATTGTCTCCAAAACAGAGGGGGAAACGGGAGGATTGGGGAGGACGGCGGAGCTCGAACCGGAGCGCCGTAACCGCCTGCACCTCAAGCGGTTAGAACCAGAAGTCCAGCGCCATCCGCCACTTGCAGAATCGCGTGGTTCCGAGTTCGAATCCCTGCCTCCCAGCCAAACTCCTAAGTTCAATTCAGACAGTTCGTTAGCTTGGGTGGCGAGAGCCTCGTCCGAGGGCTGGTTCGGGGCTTGTGACCCCAACTCTTGAAAGAAACTTGAAAGATTGTCACCGGTGATTTGTGCGCCGGGTGATTCACCGGGGGCGACCGCGGGTCCTGTCCCCTGACCGGCGCCGGGCCCGCTGCGGCCGCTCGCGGTTCGGCTGTCGCTCACCGCGCCCTGAGCTTTGTCGAAGGGCGTAACCGGCCTGCGCCCAGCCCGATCGCCACGGGGCTCACGCGTCCCGGGCATCCGGCCCGGGGCCACCCGCGGTCGGGTGTCGGTGTCTGGGTCGGGGCGCGGGGTCGACTCGGGAGCTGGCGTCCACGAGGCGGCGTCGGCCGAGAACGTCAGCCCGCGCTCCAGCCTAATGACGGCCACCCGCAGGTTCTCGAGCTTCTGCGTGTCGTAGCGCTCAGTGGTGGTGATGGAGGCGTGGCCGAGCAGGTCGCGCACCTGGGCGAGCGGCACGCCCCGTTCAACCAGGCGCGAGGCGTACTCGTGGCGCAGGTCGTGCCAGCGAAGATCGATGCGCCGATACGCCGCCTTGCACTCGGTGGACAGGCTCTTGTAGTCGTGGCCGGCGGCCCAACGCGGACGAACGCCATGTGCTCTCAGCACCGTCCGCAGCCACACATCGTGGAAGTGGGGCAGCGGTTCGCCGATCTCGTTGCTGAAGATCGGCGTGTCAGCCGGCTTCGGTTCCCCTTCGGCGTCGAGTCGCAGCCACGCGAGAACGGCACGCAGCCGCTCGGTCGAGATCGGCACCATGCGCGTCTTGCGGCTCTTCGTCGTCTCGCCGCGGAGGACGAATAGCTCGCGTGTCCAGTCGATGTCGGCGAAGCGCAGGGCGAGCATCTCGCCGCGCCGCATGCCCGTGTCGAGCGCCGCAATGATCATCGCGCGCAGGTGCAGTGGGGCTGCGGCGAGCAGTTTCGCTTCTTCCTCTTCCGACAGGCGCCGGCGCCGCTTGTTGTCCTCGAGCAGCTTCTTGATCAGCGTCTCGCTGCCGCGGCGGAACGGCGTGCGGTCGATGTACTCGCGCCCGACCGCCCAGTTGATCATGTGCCGCAGCAGTTCGACGGTGCGGTTCACGGATGCTGCTGTGATCGACCGCGGCACCGGCTCGCGTCCGACGATGCGGGGCTTGCGGAGGTCGGCGATGAAGTCCTCGACGTCGGCGGTCTTGATGTCGGCGAGCGCACGGTCGCCGAAGCGCTCGAGCAGCGGACGCAGGCGCCAGTCGATCGTCCGCGCGAGCGACAGCCCCTTCGCGATCGCGTGACGTTCCTTGTAGATCTCCGCGAACTCGCGGAACGTCATCGGCGCGATCTCGCGGACGACCTGTCCGCGTGGGTCGAACGTCCCCGATCGAATCGCCGCGCGCACGTCCTCGAGCACGGCTTGGGCGTCGGTCTTCAGCGTGACGTCCCGGTTGGCCCACTTCGACAAGCGCACGCGCACGCCGCGGAAGCTGCCCCACCAGACGTGGTCGCAGCGATCGCGGAGGCGGCCCTTGTGGGAGCAGAGCTTGTACAGGCCCATGGGTCAGCCCTTCGCATCAGTCTCCGGAAGGACGGGTTCGCTGGCGAGGACGGCGACGAGTCGATCGAGGTTCTGCTCGTTGGCGGGCTCGACGATGTGCCTGATCCGCGAGGCGACGCCAACGTCGTCGAACTGCTGGTGCCAGGTGATCTCGGCCCCGGAGTCGTGGGCAGCGATCGTCACGGTCAGCAGGTAGTGAGGCTTCGAGGCGTGCTGGATGACCACCCTGGACGGGGCGAGCTCGACGAATGTGCTCTCGTTCGGGAAGTTGGCCCCGTCGGGTCCGTGCATCACGAACTTCCAGCGCCCGCCCGGCCTGAACTCGAACACCTCGAACGTGTTGGTGAATCCGCTCGGGCCCCACCATCGCGCCAGCAGCTCCGGCCGCGCAAACGCCTGGAAGATGGCCTCTGACGGGTAGGGCACCACGCGACGGCTCAGGAACACGCCGGTGTCTGAATCAAACGCAGTCATGAACCCCTCTGCTCGCTTCTCTGAGAATCGGCGCCGCCATCCGCGTCGGCCGGCGCCATTTGGTCTTCGACACCCGCCGTGTCCGGTATGTCAGCGGAGCGGGCCGTCGTATTCGCCGCCGAAGAGACCGCGGCGATTACGGCGCGAATCTCCGCACTCGGTGCGGCGATTGTCAGGCGCCCAATCCGGCCGCGCCAGCGGCCCGGGCATCGCGAGTGCCGCAGGCGTACCGCTCGAACCACGCATCGATCCACTCCCGCTTCATCCGGATTGCCCGGCGTCCGCCGATGCGGATGTGGTGCAGCTCTCGGCGTTCGCACGCCGTGTAGATCGTGTCTGCACAGACACCCGCGTACTCGGCGGCGTCCTTCACGTTCAACCAGAGCTTCATAGTCGCACTCCTCCGAATCCGATTCCAGGGTTACGACGCCTGCCCACCTGGCGCTCGTAGGCCAGACAGGCGTTGGCGTTGCGACGGAGGTCCTGAGGTGAGGGAATCGGCGGGACCGGCGGGTTTGTCGGCCGGTCAGCAGTGAGGGACGTGAAAGAGGACCTACCTATGTAGACGCAGGATCGGGGCGGAAACATACAGGACTCTTGCGAGGAAGGCTGACGGTGACCGAGCGCAGCCGCTCCCGCCGCTCTGAGCCGCTTCCCGCCGCCGCGCCATGGCAGCCACGGCCATCAGCGTCTCCATGGCTCCCGGTTGCAGGTGCCCAAGGCCGGCGCTCAAAGGCCGGACCCGAGTTGCTCCGGCTCCGCTAGGAGCGCTCCAGACACGCGGGGTAACGAGTCCAGCGCTGAATGGCGTCACGTCAGAACCGCATCGTGAGCAGCGGGACGGCCGAGGCCCTCCGGGATTGGCTCGCACTTCTTGATCGCTCGTGGACGGCTTGGCGCGCGTTCATCCTGGAGTCCAGGAAGGCACCGATCGCCGCGCCCACTACAGCGTTCGTCATGACGGCCTGCGACAGGTCACCGGAACTGCCCGATCCCTGGCCGCAGACCAGGGCGCACAGTAGACCGAGTGTGGCGGCGCCGATCACCGCGCCCTCGATGAGGGAGTCGCGCACCTCGAGATCGAGTCGTCGGGCATCCTCCACCGGAACATCAACACGGCGCTTGCCAATGCGCAGGCTCGGTCGGCCGTCGGTGTTCTCGAGCACAACGCCTTGCAGGACCTCGCCGGTAGAGATCGTGAGCACGCGCACGGAACTCCCGGAGGCTCCCGGCGCGTCCTGGCTGTAGCTGGGCGTCGATAGACCCGGAGCGACGACCAAGCCCAGTGTCAGCAGTGCGCACATGCGGGTGTTCATAACGTCGCGTTCTCGCGACTTCACTGGCCGGAGTCGCGAGCGCTTGCTAAAGAACCATGAAGCCACGCGGCCTTCGGTCCGGCTATCACGCAAGTGCTAGGACACGCGCCGGGTGCCGGCGCAGTCAAGGTCTCGCGCGCAGGAGACGTCGCGCGGTGGTTGCGGGCCGGTGATTGAGCGCGAGCCGCGTGTCTGCACGCGGTCGGAGCGCAGCGGAGAACCTTGATCGGCGCCGCGGACCGGCGCGCAGAATGGCAACGTGATGGCCGCTCGCCAGACCCTCAACGCGACACGGATTGGGACCTTGTTGTCCGGACGAACCGGCTCCGGCGCGCGCACACTTCGTCCGACGCTGACACCGGGGCGTGAGCGACCCCTGGGTCGCTCACGCCCTCTCTTTCCGCCACCCTGACCTCGCGCGCCCTCACGGACGGCAGAGACCGCCGTCCGACCTGAGCACCGACCGCTGCGACAACTGCAACGGGCACAGGGACATCGGCGCACTAGCTGCGATGTGTGTCCTTCTCCTCATCGAGCCCAAGGCCCACGAGCGCCAGTGGTCGAGTGGGACAACCCTCCGAACTGAGGTTGTCCCACCGGCGGTCTCCCGCCAATCAGGCAATCGGCAGCAGAGACACGGCAAGAGGAGCACCGCATTCCCCTCCAGGTGAGACTGGGGGAGTGCTCGAGCGCGTCAAGGGTGCCCTCGCGCCGCTCGGCGGCTCCGCCGCCCTTGACCCGCCCTCCGCTCTCCCCTGCGGGGCACCTACGGGGAATGCGGAGAAGCAGACTGCGCTAGGGAGAGCAGGTGCGTCGAGGTTGGGCCAGGTCGTCCATCCCGACTCGCGGGCAATGAGTCAGGAGCGATTGAAGAGCGCTCGCAGCCGGCTCTCCAGGAGGCCTCGTCGCGCCTGGCTCGCGGCGTCCGGAAGGAGGAACCCCGGCAAGGCGTCGATGAAGTCCGGGTTGTCCATCAGCGCCTCAATCTGGCTGACGATGTAGCCGCGCACGTCGGCTGCCGCGGCTGCGACTTCCTCCACGATCTGCGGTCGCCCGTCCACGACCGTGACGATGTCTTCGAGGTCGTGGCTGGCGGACACGTCACCGGCGCCCCGGCCTCGGAAGGCCTCCAGCTTGGTGGCCAGGAAGTACACCGGAGTCACCAGCCGCACGTCGAGACCGGCGACACGTCGAAGGTCCGCGGTCGCAAGGGCGGCGGGATACCAGCGATTGCTGAACCCGAGCACCTGCTCGTCGGTCGGCATCACGTCGAGAACCAGCTCGTGCTGACGCCAGCGGCAGAGCGGCGCGCCGGGCCGTGTGTCCTCCGCGAGACCGAGGCCGCGGAGGCGTTCTGCGAGTGACGCGTAAGCACCATACGAGGCCACGTCGACGATGGCGTCCACGTCCTTGGTGGGTCGAACGCCGCCGGCGGCAGGGTCGGTGAGGAACAGACCCGTGGTGCAGCCGCCGACGAAGACCAGTTCTTCGAGCACCGGCGTCAGCAGCCGCACGACGGACTCGAACAGGGCTCGGTTGGGATCAGTCACGGAGTAGCCTCCGCAAGCGCGCGCTGAGCTCTCGCTCGGCGAGGGTGCGTTCACGGGCTCGGCCGTCCCGCAACGCGTCCAGGAGTGCCAGCAACTCGTAGAGCGAGGGGTCTCTCTCGGCAGCTTTCGAGGCCGACTTGTGCAGCGGCTCGAAGGTGACGCCGCGGACCTCGCCGGCGGGGTCGGGCCAGACCGGAGGCAGGTCTTCGCCGGCCGCAATCGTGGCATTGAGCGGCGGGGCCGCATAGGCCGTCGGCCTCCCCCTGGTGGCCTCGCCTCTGCGCGCCGGGAAGGCGTACTTCACCCCGTGGAGCAGAAACTCCTCGACGGCCTTCAGCAACGGCCGGCCGGTCTCCGCATCGACGAGGCGAGAGCGCTCGAGGCGCTTCAGGGACTGGAAGACCTGGGAGGGGCTGAGGGACAGGTCGGCGCCAACCTGCGCGATCGGAGGCCGGGCGCCGCCATAGGTAACCAGCTTCGCGAGCACGACCACGTCCTGCGGCAGCAGCCCTTGAGGCATTCCATATTCTAGAATCTCGAATGTGGATTTCGCAAGAACGGCTGATGTCCGGCTATGCCGTGCCGACCAGATGGGTGAGGTACAGATACGGCCGAATGAGGGCGACGAACTCCAGCGTCGCGTCTCCCCGCTCGAACGCGTCCACGAGCCCCGACGTGCCGGCGTTCCACAGCGCGTTCGTGTTGCCCTGCTCCCACGTCCGGTAGAGCGCGTGGAAGCGCGGCGCCCGGAACCGTCTGGCCGCCTCGACGAACCGCGGCTCTGGCGGGGTCGAGCCACTGCCCGCGGCGAGCTTCCGCTGGTCGAAGTACCAGTGCAGTTCCGAAACATCGGACCGGCACAAGGGTGACAACAACTCCTCGCGAGCGGCCTGACGGTACGCCGGGATCGCGGCCTCGAACTGCGGCGGCACGAGCACCCGAATGGTCAGACGTCGGAGGAGGCGCCACACGATCGCGTGCCGCTGCATGAAGGCGCGGAAGTCCACCGGCGACGGCCGCGTCGCGAGGTAGATGAACACGTGCTCGTCGTCGAGTCCATCTACGCCGATTGGGAGCTTGTCCGGGAAGAACCGCAGCGTCTCCCGGGAGCCAGCGCGGAACGCAAGGTGCGGGAGGTCGTTGGGTTCGAGACGGTAGTCCGCAAGGCGTGACTGGAAGTGGCGAGTCTTCTCACGCTCGCTGGCGAGCCAGGTCTACTCCGGGCTGTCGAGCACTGCGTCCAGCACCATCAGTCGTTCGACGAAGCGAGCGGTCGGCGCGGGTCGCCGAATGAGGCGGGTGCCGTCAGCGAGCCGGTGGAGATGGACTCGGGCGAGACGCCGG
>JBDIBB010000160.1:0-8330 GCA_039812685.1 Vicinamibacteraceae bacterium | reverse complement strand
GCGCCAGCTCGCGCTGCATGCCGATGGTCACGCTGTAGGTGCGCGGCACCGCCTGGTCGTCGCCCTCGGCACGATACGTGCTGATGGGCACCGTTCCGGGCGTGCCGGGCCGGCTGTAGGGATCCGGGAACCCGGGGTTGTTGATCAGGATGCTGCGCTGGTTAGCGAAGAACGCCGTGAAGATCGGCACGTTGAACATGATCGAGTTGTAGAAGACGCCGAAGCCGCCACGGACCGTCGTCTTGCCGGTGCCGAACGGATCCCAGGCCACGCCCAGCCGCGGCGCCAGGTTGAAGGCGTCCATGTCGGCGCCCGTGATCCGGTACATGTCGTAGCGCACGCCCACGTTGAGCGTCAGCGTCTGGTGCACGCGCCACGCGTCCTGCGCGAAGAGCGAGACGTTCGTGTTGGTGAACTTGAAGGTGACGTCGCCTTCGTTCTTGAGGAACGATACCGGGTACGTGGACAGATCGGCGGGATCGAACGGCCGGTCGGTCGTGAACGTGAAGACGCCGGGGTTGTTCTGGTAGAGGTAGCCGTCGCTCGTGATGTGGCTGATGTCGGTGCCGAACTTCAGGCGGTGCGCGCCGAGTTCGTAGGAGAAGTTGTCGACGAACTGGTACCGCACCTCCGGGATGGCCTGCGGCTGGTTGGCCGGCTTGCCGATGTTCGAGCCCGGACGGTTGATGGTGAAGCCCTCGGGATCGTCCACCTGGATGTCGATGCCCGCGTCGGAGTACTGGAAGCGGAACTCGTTGAGCGCGCGGTCGCTCAGGATGCTCGTCAGGGTGCCGACGTAGGCGTAATCGGTCGTCTGGTAGTCGATTTGGACCGGATCGAGTTGATCAGCACCAGCTTGTTGCTGACGCCGTCGAGCAGCGCCTCCGTGCTGCCGCGCGGCTGGCCCTCCGAGGTGACCGGCTCCTCGGTGCTCCCCCGAGGGACCACACCCGGCGCGAGCATCGCCAGGTTGGCGGCGTTGCGGCCGGCGACCGGCAGCAGGTCGAGCTGGTCGCGCTTGATCACGTTGTCGACCGTGCTCTTGGTCGTGGCGACCAGGCCCGTCTCGCCGGTCACCGTGACAGCCTCGGCCACGGCGGCGACGGGCATCGCGAAGTCGAGCGTCGCCTCCTGACCCAGCTCGAAGCGGAGGCCCTCGCGGACCTGCGTCTGGAAGCCCGCGAGGTCGACGCTCACGTCGTAGCGGCCCACCGGGATGAAGGTGACGTAGTACTCACCCTTGCCGTCGGTCGTGACCGTGCGCGTGAAGCCCGTCTCCGGGCTGCGTACCGTGACGGTGACACCCGGCAGCACCGCGCCGCTGGTGTCGCGGACCAGGCCCTGCAAGGTGGCGGTCGTGGTCTGTGCCGCGGCGGTCCCGGCCAGCAGCACGACGAGCGCGATCCACCTGTACGAACGTGACGCCATGGTCGCCTCCTCCCGCCGCGTGTCGCGGCGGCTCACGATGTCGGGGGCTCGGCTGGAAGCTGGTTCCAGCGGTTCAGCGCCGGGGCATTGAAGCGACTGCAAGTGCGATGCGAACCCGGGCAGCGGGTCGCGGCCCCATGGAATCGAGCGACGGCGCCGCCGCCCCTGGCGGACCCGCCGGCGCGATCCACGAATCCGGCGCGGGCATCCGGGCGATTGGATAGGGGCGAGGCGCGCGTCAGCCGGCAGAACAGCCTGGCGTGACAGCCGGCCGGACCGGCATGCCCGTGTGATTCGATCCGCCGCTTCGGCCCGCGCCCAACGGAGGGGGCTCGCGCCGCCAGGCACGGTGACGACGGATCGGCCCGGCGGGGCCGACGAGCGTTCTCGAGGGGATCAGCGACTTCCCGGCGCGATCGAGGCGTCGGGCGGCACCGCGCCGGACACCCGCAGCGCCGGCACCGGCGCTGGCCCGGGCGCCCGCCCAGTCTGGCGCACGCGCCAGCCGCGCACCCGATCACCAACCCAGAGTGACGCATCGAACACGGCGCCGACGCGGATGCCGCCGGGCAGGCGATGGCGCCCGACGGCGGCGAGCCCGGCCGACGCGATGCAACCACACTCGGCGCAGTCCGGCGTACCGCCGAACTGGCAGGGCGCGACCTTCGTCGCGAGGTCGGCCGACAGGCACGTGGTCGTCCGCGCGAAGACGCACGTGTCGGGCGACTCCGGCGGATGCGCGTACGACTCGATCATCCCCTTGGCCATGTCGAGCTTCGGGAACTCGCCGCGCAGCGCCAGCAACTCGGTCACCACGCGCGATCGCAGATCGGGCGTGAGGCGCTCGTCCGACACCTCGCCCGCCTGCGGCGTGTAGAGGCTGATCCAGATCTGGCGCGTGGAGGGCACCGCCGACCACGAGCCCACGAACTCGCGCAGGTAGCCGTCGCGGCTCGCCTGCTGGCGCGTCACCGTGCAGTGCACCGTGATGGGCACGCCCTCGACGTGCTTCAGGATGCGCGCGTACGTGGCCGGCGCGCGCCGCGCGTCGTGCTCGGGCTGCAGCCCGTCGATCGACACCACCAGCTTCAGGCGCGGAATGTCGCCCCAGTGGGCCGGGATCGGCCGGACGGCGCTCGTCACCAGTTGCGTGTGGATGCCTCGCGCGGCGATGGCCGGCAGAATCTCGTCGAGCTCGCGAAACCGGACCAGCGGCTCGCCGCCGATGATCGACACGTGCAGTGGCCGGTGTTCGTCCACGACGCCAAGGACGCGGCCGACGAGGTCGGCGCCCCTGAAATCGCTCAACTGCCGCAGCGTGGCGGCCCCGCCCAGGTGCTGATCGCCGTAGGCATAGCACCCGGGGCAGCGCAGCGGGCATTCGCGGGTGATCTCGATCGACAGCGCGGGGGTGTACCCACGGAGGATCCGGCCCCAGGCGCCGAAGATACCCTGCATCGATGGCCTCAGCTTCCATGGTGCGCCCGTGCGCCATCACACGAGAATCGTGCGGGTGCCAGGCTCGCCAACCAGCGGAGCGTCCCCGGGTCACGAGGCAGCGCGGCGGGGGGATGTCGACTGATCGAGGCGTACACGGTAGCACAGGCCCCGCGGCGAGACCGGCCGGCGGGACGGATCGAGTGGGACGAAACGCCGAAGCCGGGCGCGCCCGACAGCGCCGTGCGGGACGGCACGCGCCTCACGCGTCCGGCCGCCGCTGCCGGCAGGTGCGACAGCTCCTGGCGGCCGGCCCTGGAGGCGCGGCCGCTGGCCCCGAGAACGCCGAGGCGAGGCTGCCTCGACTCAACGCGCTCCCGCCGCGGCCCCGACGGCCACCGCCGCTGGCGCCGTCAGCGACACGCCCATTTCCTCCAGCAGCCGCCCGGCGCCGTCCACCTCCGCCATCGTCCACAGCATGTAGCGCGCGTCGACGTGAATCGACCGCGTCTTCACGGCGTCGAAGAGGTAGTCGGAGGACACCGATTCGTAGGTGCCGTCGAAGAGCAGGCCCACGAGCTCGCCGCGCGCGTTGAGCGTGGGCGAACCCGAGTTGCCGCCGGTCGTGTCCACCGTCGAGAGGAAGTTCACCGGCACGTCCCCCAGGGCCTTGTCGAGGAACGGCGTCGCCTTTCCCGCGCGCAGCGCCGCGATGGCGTCGAGCTCCGCCTTCGGCGCGTCGAACTCGCCCTCGCCCGTGTGCTTCTCCACGATGCCGCGCAGCGTGGTCAGGGGCTTGTAGTAGAGGCCGTCGGCCGCATCCACGCCCTTCACCTGCCCGAAGGTGACGCGCAGCGTGCTGTTGGCGTCGGGCGCGAGCAGGCCGCCGGCCTTCTCGAGCATGGCGTCCATGAGGACCGGGCGCAGGCGGGCGGCCGCGCCGGCGCGCGCCTTCGCCGCCTCGCGGTTGGCCAGCGCCATCGGCTCGAGCGCCGCGGCCAGCGTGATGAACGCGTCGCCGCCGGCCTCGAGCTCGGCGGTGCTGCGATCGAGCAGTGCCAGGCGAGCGTCCCGATCGGCGAGCGTCGTGTTGGCGTAGAGCGTGTCGAGGTACCTGTCGATGGCGGCGGCCGCCGCGGAAGCGTCCATCGTGGGTGAGAGGCCAATCGCCCGGTCGATCGGCGCGATGCGCTGGCCGTCTGGCAGCGCCGCGGCCCTGCCGAGCGCCCAGCGCAGCAGGGGGCGATCCAGCTTCGGGTCGATCGTCCGCTGCAGCCGCTCCTGCCCCTCGCGGATCCGCGGCCAGTCGCGCTCCTGGTACCCCTGCTCCCGCGCCACGTCGGACTTCGGGCGCTCCACCGACAGGCGGTAGATCGTCTGCGCGGCGCCGAGGTAGCTGGAACTCGTGCCGAGGCCGTTGAGCGTGGCATCACGCTCGCGCGTCGCTTCGCTCTGCGCCTGCAGCGCACGCAGTTCGTTCAGCGTGGCGCCGTAGCGCTGCTGGCGGGCGGGGCTGGCCGCAATCCAGTCGAGCAGCTCCTGCTCGCGCCGCTGCTTCTGCGCGAGCGCGCCGCCCTTGATCATCCCCTCCAGCACGCCCCGGCTGTTGATGAGGCTGTTGGAGAGGCCCTGCACCCGGCCGGCCGCCTTCAGCGCCAGCGCCTGATCCCCCTTGGTGACCGCCTCGATGATCGCCAGTTGCTGCTCGAAGCTCTGGATCATGCGCGGCAGCCCCCACTCCATCGTCTCTTTCGTCTCGGCGTAGGTCTGGTGCCGCGCCGTGCGTCCCGGATACCCGACGACGAACACCAGGTCGTCGGGCCTCACGCCCGCGGCCGACACCTTCAGCCAGTGCGCCGGACGGTAGGGAACGTTGTCCTTCGAGTAGGAGGCCGGGCGGCCGTCGCGGCCGACGTAGGCGCGCAGGAAGCTCCAGTCGCCGGTGTGCCGTGGCCAGCGCCAGTTGTCGGTGTCACCGCCGAAGAGGCCGATGCCCTCGGCCGGCGCGTAGACCAGGCGGACGTCCCGGATCTCGAGCTGCCTGATCTCGAAGTACTCCCGCCCCTCGAAGAACGAGGCCACCCGGCAGCGCGACCCGTCGGCCTCGCAGGCGGCCACCCGCTCCTTCACGCGCCGGTCGATGATGTCGTAGCGCTCGCGGTCGGAGACCTTCGCATCGATGCCGCCGGTGATGGCCTTCGTCACGTCGGTCACCGCCGTGGTGACGAACACGCGCGAACCCGGCCCGTCCGACAGCTCGGCCTCGCGCGTGGGCGCCAGGAACCCATCGCGCAGCAGGTTCCGCTCGGGGGTCGAGTTGAACTGCAGGCCACCCACCACGCAGTGGTGGTTGGTGACGATCAGGCCGTCGGGCGAGACGAACGACGCGGTGCAGCCGCCGAGCGAGACCACGGCGCCCATCGGCTGGCCCGTGAGGTCGGCGAAGGACTCGGGGTCGCCGGTGAAGCCCATGGCGCGCAGTTGCGCGGCGAGGGCGGGGATCTGCCGGGGCATCCACATGCCCTCCTCGGCGCGGGCGACAACGGGCAGCAGCACGAGCGCGGCGAACACGACGCAACGGGACGGCTTCATGGATGGACACTCCCTCGGACCAGACGAACGACGGGCTGAGTCTTCTTCGGGCCGCTGGCCTGGGGCCGGATCGCCGCGCACCAGGCGCCATCGGCGCAACCCCGCGGGGCCGCGCCGCGGCTCACCACCACCGCATCAGGCCCGTGGCCAGCAGGTTGTTGGCATCCGGATGACACGGGCGCACGCGCACCGTGAAACCGTTGGTACCGCTGTGGTCGCACGGGATCTCGCCGGTGAAGCGATGCCGGCCATCGCCTGGCGAGCCGTCGAGCTTCAGGCGCACGGCCCTGGCGGTGACGATCTGCTGCTTGTCGTCGAGGCGGCCGTGGCACGCCTCCACGCACACCTCGTCTGGCGTGAGCCCGCCGAGGTTGACGATGGCCGCCACCGGCAGCGACTCGCCGACCAGGTGCGTGCCCGACGACCTGGCATCGACCCGCTCGACCGCCACGCGCGCCCATTGCCGGAACACCCTGGTTTTCCAGTCGGCCAGGCGCTGCGCGCGCGCGCCGCCGTCGGCCACCAGTTCGGCGTGGTAGCGTGCCGCCGGCAGGTAGTAGTGCTCGCCGTACTCCCACAGCATCCGGTTGGCACTGAACTGCGGCGCCAGGCGCTTCATCGACGCCTTCATGCGGGCCAGCCAGCGTCGTGGGAGCCGGTCCACGTCGCGATCGTAGAACAGCGGCACCACGTCCTTCTCGAGCAGATCGTACAGCGCCTCCGATTCGACGTGGTCCTGATAGGCCCGGTCCTGATAGTCCTCGCCCTTGCCGATCGACCATCCGGTCTCCGGCGTGTAGCCTTCGGGCCACCAGCCGTCGAGGACGCTGAGGTTGAGCCCCCCGTTGGGAACCACCTTCATGCCGGAGGTCCCGCTGGCCTCGAGGCCACGCAGCGGGGTGTTGAGCCAGAGGTCGACGCCCTGCACCAGGTAGCGCGCCACGACGAGATCGTAGTCCTCGATGAACACCGCGCTGCGGCGCATCTCGTCGCCGAGACAGAACTGCACGATCGCCTTCAGCACCTCCTTGCCCTCGTTGTCGCGCGGGTGCGCCTTGCCCGCGAAGATGATCTGCACGGGGCGATCGGCGTTGAACAGGATGTGCTTCAACCGCTCCACGCTGGCCAGGATCAGGTTCGCGCGCTTGTAGGTGGCGAAGCGGCGCGCGAAGCCGATGGTGAGCGCGCCGGTGGCGAGCACGCCGCGCGCCCGTTCGATGTCGCGCTGGGCGGCGCCGCGCGCCGTGAGTTGCCGCACCAGGCGCCGCCGGGCGAAGGCGACCAGCCGCTCGCGCCGGCGCTCGTGGGTGGCCCACAACTCCTCGTCGGGGATCGCGTCGATCCCCTCCCACGTCTCGGCGCGGGCGGGCTGGCGCCACCAGTCGGGGCCCAGGTAGCGGTCGAAGAGGCCGGCCATCTCGCGCGATACGCAGCTGCGCGTGTGGGCGCCGTTGGTCACGTGGCCCACCGGCATCTCGTCGACCGGGACATCGGGCAGGTACTTCCGCAGCAGCCCGCGCGAAACCTCGCCGTGCAGGCGGCTCACGCCGTTGACGAAGGCGGCGTTGCGCAACGCGAGGCCGGCCATGTTGAAGCCGGCCGTCGGCCCGTTGTGGTTCTCGGCGCCCAGCGCGAGCAGGTCGTCGCGCGAGATGCCCAGTTCGCGCTGGTGCGGGCCGAGGTATTTATCGACGAGGGCGGCGGTGAACACGTCGATGCCCGCCGGTACCGGCGTGTGCGACGTGAACACGTTGCCGGCGCGCGCCGCCTCTCGCGCGGCGGCGTACCCCAGGCCCTGGTCCTTCATCAGCAGCCGGATGCGCTCGAGGCTGAGGAAGGCCGAATGCCCCTCGTTCATGTGGCAGACCACGGGCCGCAGGTTCATCGCGTGCAGCGCGCGCAGGCCGCCGACGCCGAGCACGAGTTCCTGCCGGATGCGGTTCTCCGTGTCGCCGCCGTAGAGCTGGTCCGTGATGTCGCGCAGGCCGGCGGGGTTCTCCGGCAGGTTCGTGTCGAGCAGGAAGAGCGGCAGCCGTCCCACCTCCGCGCGCCAGACCTGCACGAGCAGCCGATGGCCGTCCAGTTCCAGCTCCACGCGCAGCGGGCCGCCGCCATCACCGGCCACGGGGCGAATCGGGAGATCGGAGAAGTCGTTGATCGGGTACGACTCCTGCTGCCAGCCGTCGCCCGTCAGGTACTGCCGGAAGTAGCCCTGCTGATACAGCAGCCCCACGCCGACCAGCGGGACGCCGAGGTCGCTGGCGCTCTTGAGGTGGTGGCCCGAGAGCACACCGAGGCCGCCCGAGTAGATGGGGAGACACTCCGCGAGGCCGAATTCGGCGGAAAAATACGCGATCAGCGGCCGATCGGCCTGCCGCTGGTCCCACCACGTGCGTTCGGCGAGGTAGTCCCTGTAGCGCGCGTAGGTCCGCGCGTAGTAGGCCATGAAGCTGTCGTCGGCCGCACGTTCCCGGAGGCGCTCCTGCGGGATGATTCCGAGCATGCGCACGGGGTTCTGGTAGGTGTCGTCCCACAACCGGCGGTCGAGCCGTTGAAACAGCCCGCGCAGGTCATCGTCCCAGGTCCAGAGCAGGTTGTAGGCCATCTCGCGCAGGCCTTCGAGCTCGGCCGGCAGGGCGGGGATGACGGTGAAGGCCTCGACGCGCATGGGTCACCTCGTGGCGGGGCACCGGGTCGCCTGCCAATTATGACCCGTTGACCTGCGGGTGTGGCGTGCGCGGGACGCCCGCCGCCGGCCCCCCCGTGGCAGCCAACGCCGGGGCCTCGCGCTCCCCGGCGCGCTCTTTGACGCGTGGCGCGTTTGAGGCTACTATCTGAAGTCCGTTCGGGGTGGGCCTGTAGCGCAGTTGGGA
>JBDIBB010000159.1:0-8399 GCA_039812685.1 Vicinamibacteraceae bacterium | reverse complement strand
TCGGCCGCCTTCGCCGTGGTCGTCTACGCCTGCGACGAGTTCGTGAAGGGCGACTACGTGGCGGGATTCGAACCCGAGCCGCTGCGCGAAGCCGATCCGCTGGGGATGCCAGACTACCGCCAGGCGGCACGCGTGCTCTTTGCCGACGAAGGCCAGCTGATGGGCGCACCGCGCCGACTGATGGTGATCGACCGCGGCCGGGATCACGGCGTGCGGGCCGGGCAGCGCCTCACGCTGTTCCGCCGCGGCGCCCGGGACGGCCGCGCCACGCGCACGATCGGCGAGGCGATCGTGGTGTCGGTGAAGGATCGGTCGGCCACGATTCGCATCGACCGCGCCACCGACGCGGTCTACTTCGGCGACGGCGCGGCGCCGCAGACGCCGCCCGGCGCCACGCCGCCACGCTGGGTGGCGACGGCCTCACGGTAGATCCGCGGCAGGCCGGCCACGCGACGCCGGCCGCCGATCCTCAGGCCTCGCCCGGGGCGAGCTCTGACGAAGCCAGGTCCTGCCCGCCCACCTCCCCGGCCCTGACCAGCGCCGCCTTGAACAGGATGGGGCCGATCAGCTCGTGCAGCGCGATCATCGCCACCATGAGCGTCTGCACGGACGGTCCCCACCCCTGGAACTCGGCCCCGACGAGGATCGTGAGCCCGAGCGTGACGCCCGCCTGGGACACCAGCCCCATCCAGAGCCCCTGGCTGGCCTCGTCGCCGCCAAGGCCGGCCGCCCCGAGGGCCATGTGGGTCGCCAGGCGGATCGCGACCAGCCGTGCGATCGCCACGGCGGCCGCCGCCGCGCCAATCGTGGCGAGCGCATCGAGGTGGATGCTGGCGCCGACCGCGGCGAAGAAGATCACGAGCACGGGCGTCGCGCTGCGCTCGATGGCGTCGCGCAGGGCATCGGCGCGGGCGGTTGCGATGTTCTCGATCACCAGCCCGGCCGTCATCGCCGCCACGAGCGGCTCGAGGTTCCAGGCGCCGCCGGCGCCGCTGAGCACGACGCACACCACGAGCACGGCCAGCGTGAGTTCGCGGCCGATCAGGCGCAGGTAGACGGCAAACAGCGCGCCCACCAGCGCGCCGAACGCGGCCGATCCCACCACCTCCCAGAGCAGGTGCGCCATCAGCCCGACGCCCTCGCCCGCACCACCCATCACCGAGCGGGCGAACTGCATCACCAGCGTGAAGGCGAGGATCAGGGCGAGGTCGGCGAGCACCACCACCGCAATCACGAGCTCGCTGAGCGGGCCGCGCGACCGGGTCTCGGTGACGACAGCGATGGTGACCGTCGGGGAGAAGCTGACCACCACGGCAGTCAGCACCAGCACCATGGCGATGCGTTCCAGTCCGGTGGCCTCCGGCGCGATCGGCAGCCACGGCCACGCCAGGAAGAACAGGGTCGCGAGCCCCGCGTACATCGTTCCCAGGGTCACCGCGCCTATGGTGGCAATCGCCCGCAGGCGCGCGCGCAGGCGGCTCACGTTGACCTCGGTGCCCGCTATCAGCGCGATGAGCGCGATCGCCAGACCGTTGATCAGTTGGAGTTCCCGCGCCATGGTTGCCGTGATCAGGTTGAAGAGGTAGGGGCCGCACAGCAGCCCGAAGACGAGGTAGCCGCTCAGCCGCGGCAGGCGCAGCCGGTCGGCGACGTCGCCAAGCAGCGAGGCCGCCACCAGGGCGAAGCCCAGCGCAAGGGCCACCGACGGCGATGCCGCATCGCCGCCGGCCGACGACTCGCGCAGCAGGGCCACGGTGGCGAGCACGATCAGCAGCGATGCGACGCGCGCGATCACGCATGTCCTCCCGGCGGCCCCGAGGCGAGCAGCACGGCCAGCACCTCCGCGAGACCGGTGGACACGGTCACCGCCGACAGCAGCAGCGTGTCGGTTCCCGGCCCGACCTGGTGCACGTTGAGCGCCAGCGCGATGCCGATCACGCCGGGCGGCAGCAGGATCGTGGCGAGCCGGCCGGGCGGCACGCCCACGATCCGAGACACCACCAGGCTCGCCGTCAGCTTGCTCATCAGGCGCAGGAGCACGAGCGGACCGACGATCCAGAGCAGGCCGAGCGTCCACTGGATCGACGCCCCGGCGACGATCAGCAGGAGCGCGATGAGCGGGTGCTGCAGCTTGCGCAGGTCGTCGGCGATGAGCCGGTCGGCGCCGCCCGGGCTCCAGACCCACACCAGCGCGGCGATGGCGCCGCTGAGCAGGGGCGACATCGACAGGTAGGCGGCCGCCCCGCCGAGCAGCGCCACGACGCCGACGACGAACACGCCGCGCTCGGCGATGCCGCGGGCGCGTTCGAACAGCAGCCAGCCGGCGAGACCGATGGAGACTCCGGCGGCGGCCGTGAGGCCCAGGCCCTCCACCGGGTCGCGGCCCGCGGCGACGGCGACGACGATGGCGCCCACGAGCACGACGGGCCCATCGTCGAGGTCGACGATGCGGGCCAGGCGGGTCAGCGGTCCCGGCCGCTCGCCGGTGGCTGCCGACGCGCTCGAGCACACGCCGGCCGCCAGCGCGAACAGTGCGGTCGACTCCGCGATGGGCACCGCCCAGAGCGTGAGCAGCAGGAAGAGGATCGGCGCCACCACGATCAGCGTCGTCAGCACTTCGATCAGCGCGGCGCCGAGCAGCCCGCCGTGGCCGCGCCTGAGGGAGGTGCCGAGCGCGAGGCCGACGAAGACGCCAAGGGCCGCCAGCCCGACCGAGACCGCCGGCGAGAGCCGCGCCACCACTTCGCCGCTGAGCAGCCCGAGCCCCTCGGGCCCGACGAGCACCCCGATGAGGATGAAGGACACGGCCGGAGCGGCCGTCGGCGCGATGCCCAGCATCACGTGACGCGTGGGAAACCACTGCGCCCACAGGCCCGGCGCGGAAACGGGATCGAGCGGATCGCGCCCGAACTCGGGCGCCTCGTTACGGTCTGGCGTCGCCATGGAGGCCGGGGATCCCGAGGGCTGCCAGGTATTGACGCGTGCCGCGCCGCACCACGAGCACGTGCGCGGCGTCCTGGAGTTCGCCGGCGATGGCGCGCACCTGCGCCGGCGACGGCGCGTCGATCGCGTCGACGGCCACGACGATGTCGCCGGCGCGCAGGCCCGCGCGCGCCAGCGGCGAGATGTCGGCCAGGGAGACGATCCGCGTGCCCGTCCCCGGCACCGCCCGGAGCACAGGGAGGGCGGCGCGTGGCGTCACGCCTGCCGCTGGCGGCCGAACCACCCGTTCGAGCGTCACGGTCTGGGGGCGGCCCGAACGCACGAGTTCCACCCGAACCGGGCCCGCCGTCAGGCGCTCGGCAAGATCCAGCAGGACCGCGTCGGGTGCGTCGGCTTCCCGGGCCCCGACGCGCTCGATCACGTCGCCCGGCCGGAGCCGCGACGCGGCCGGGCCCCCGTCGTCCACCTCGGCGACGACCACACCCCGATCGACGCCGAGCGCCAGCGCGAGCGCGGGCGTCAGCGCCTGGAGCGCCAGTCCGGGATCCTCCACGCGGCCGCCAGCTTCCACGGCCGCCCCGGCGCGCAGGAAGTCGGCCGCGTCGGCGATCGCCGAGGTGCCTTCGTCGAGGACCGCGCATCCGAGGAACTCGCCGTCGAGCGTGAACATGAGCGCCCCGGCCGCCACCGACGCCGCCCCCAGCGGCAGCAGCGGCTGCTGCCAGCGCGAGGAGCGGAACCGCTCGGATCGCCCGAGGAACACCGGCCGCAGGGTGAGCCCGGCACGCGTGCCCTCAACGGCGATGACATAGGCCGGCGTCCGCAGCGCCGACAACGCGATCTGCGGCAACGGACGCGCGGGCCCTTCCGGCACGCGAATCCGGGACACGCGCCGCACCTGATCGGTGGCCACCAGGGAGGCCGCCGACGGGCCGGCCTGTCCGACGACACCGGCCACGGCGAGATCGGGCGGGATCACCGCGACCGCCATCGTCGGGCTGGTGCGCAGCGCGGCCACATGGCTGCCGTTGGACCGGACGGCCAGGCGTCCCGGGCCGAGATCGGCGAACCTCACGGGGCCGGCATCCGACGCCGGATCGAGGCGAAGGACCACGAGACTGGAGAGCACCTCGGCTTCCACCCTCGACACCTGCTGGGCCAGTTCCTCGAACGGCGCGCGGGCCGCCAGCCGCTGCAGCGGTTGCGAGAGCGCATCCACGGCCGGCGGCGGTGCCGGAAACCGGATGCGGGCGAGCAGGAGCAGGACGGCGCCGGAGACGACAATGGTCAGCAGCAGCAACCGCATCTCGCGCGAGATCCGGGGCGGTCGCGGGGCTGGGTCTGGCATCGGGATACTCCTTGCGCGGCGCCGCCTGCCTGGCGACGCGACAGCCGGCGCGGCCCCCGGAGCGGAGGCGGCCGGGCGCCTCAGCCCCCGGGGCGTTCGTCTCTCACGGCCACCCGGCCGGCCTCGGCCGACACGCGCTCGGCGAACCAGGCGGCGTCGCATTCCTCGCGGAACACGTGCTGGTAGCCGGTAATCGCGCCTGCGTTCCACATCACGACCACCGTGAGCGTGTGGCCGCGCCGCCTGAGCATCCAGCGGTAGCTGCCATTGGGGCCCCACCAGTCGCATTCGCCGTAGCCCACCGGATCGACCGCGGCCTCGGCCGCCGACAACAGGTCGGCCGCCGCATCGGCCACGGTCGCCGCCGAGATCAGCGTCTCGCTCCCGCCGGCCGACAGCCGGCAGAGCAGGTACCCGTTGCCGTCGGTGTCGAATGAAAAGTCCACCGGGGCATCTTATGCGAGACGGACGTGGCCGGCACGGCAACCGTGACCCGGTCGTCGCCCCTGAAGAGCAGGCGTGCCGGGAGCGTCGATCCCGGACGACGGCCACGACGCGGGCGCGAGCCTGAGCCTGGCGTGTCTATACTCACGCGTATGCGCACCTCCGTCCTCTTCGCGCTCCTGCTGCTCCCGCTCCCATCCACGACCGCCATGGCGCAGCCGCGCCCGGCCCGGTCTCGCGATGCGGCGCGGCCCGCCGCCGAGGCGCCGCCCGCGCCTGTCGCTCCACCCGTCACCGCACGCCAGCTCAAGGCCCTCGACGCACGCAGCATCGGCCCGGCGGTGATGGGCGGACGCACGCCCTCGATCGCCCTCGATCCGACGAATCCCGGCGTGTTCTACGTGGCTCACGCCCACGGCGGCCTGTTCAAGACCACCGACAGCGGCGGCAGCTTCAGCGGCGTCACCGACAAGGAACCGATCGGGTCGGTTGGCGCGGTGGCGGTGGCAGCCTCCGATCCGTCGGTGATCTGGATCGGCACCGGCGAGGCCAACGATCGCAACAGCTCGGGCTGGGGCTCGGGCGTCTACCGGTCGGTCGACGGCGGCCAGACGTGGACCCACGCGGGTCTGGAGACCTCGCGCGCGATCGCGAAGATCGCCGTGCACCCGCGCGATCCGGAGACGGCCTACGTGGCGGCCGTGGGCGACCTCTGGACCGACGGCGGCCAGCGCGGGCTCTACAAGACCACCGACGGCGGCCGGACGTGGGCCGCCGTATTGCAGGCGCCCGCGCCGTTTGCCGGCCGCGTCGGCGCCGGCGATGTCGCGCTGGATCCGCAGAACCCCGACACGGTCTACGCGGCGCTGTACGCACGCCGCCGCACCCCGTGGTCGTTCGCCTTCGGCGCCGAGGTGACCGACGGCCAGGACGTCGGCGGCATCTTCCGCACCACGGATGGCGGGAAGACGTGGACGAAGCTCGCCAACGGCCTGCCCGGCCTGACCGGCCGCATCGGCCTGTCGGTCTACGCGAAGAACCCGAAGGTGGTCTACGCCATCGTGCAGAGCGCCGAGGGCGGCGTGAGCGACATCGACACGGTCCGCAGCCGCCGCGGCGGCGTGTTCCGCAGCGACGATGGCGGCCAGACGTGGGTCCGCCGGAGCCCGCTCAACCCGCGGCCGTTCTACTTCAGCAAGATCCGCGTCGATCCCAACGACGACCGGAAGGTCTACGTGCTGGGCTTCTCGCTGCACGTCTCGGAGGACGGCGGCGAGACGTTCCGTGAGGATCGCTTCAAGTCGGTCCACCCCGATCTGCACGAGCTGGTGATCGATCCGGCCAACGGCCGCCGCCTGGTGCTCGGCACCGATGGTGGCGTCTACCAGAGCTGGAACGGCGGCGAGTCGTGGACGCACCTGTCCACCGTCCCGATGGGCGAGTTCTACCGGATTGCGGTCGATCAGTCGGTGCCCTACCGCATCTGCGGCGGGCTGCAGGACAACGTGAACTGGGTAGGGCCCAGCCGCACCCGCACCAAGGACGGCATCGTCAACGCCGACTGGGTCCACATCTATGGCGGCGACGGCTTCTCCTGCGCGTTCGACCCCGACGATCCGGACATCGTCTATGCGGAGGCGCAGAGCGGGTCGGCGTACCGCATCCACCTGAAGAGCGGCGCCATGAAGCCGCTGCGCCCCGAGCCGTCGGAGGGCCAGCAGGCGTTCCGCTTCCACTGGAACTCGCCGCTGGTGCCGAGCGTCCACCAGCGCGGCCTGTTCTACCTCGCCGGCAACCGGGTGTTCGAGATGACCGCGCGGGGTGAGCTGTGGAAGGCGATCAGCCCCGACCTCTCCACGCAGGACGTGCGGAAGATCCTCACCGTCGGCAGTGGCGCCGAGACCTACGGCGTGGTGTTCGCGTTCTCGGAGTCGCCGGTGAAGGCTGGCACGCTCTGGGCCGGCACAGACGACGGCAAGGTGTGGGTGACCGAGAACCAGGGCGCCGAGTGGACCGACCTCACGGCGAACCTGCCGGCGGCGGCCCGGGGGCAGTGGATCGCGCGGCTGGAGGCCAGCCACCACGACGCGCGCACGGCCTACCTGGCGGTGAGCGCGTTCCGGTCTGGCAACTACGCGCCGCTCGTTTACCGCACCACCGATCTCGGCCGGAGCTGGCAGGCGATTGCGGCGAACCTGCCGGCCGGCGTGCCGGTGCGCGTGATCCGGGAAGACCCGTTCAACGCGTCGTTGCTCTACGCCGGCACCCAGGAAGGGCTGTTCGTGAGCCTCGACGCGGGCCGGAGCTGGACGCCGTTCGGCGGCCTGCCCACCGTCCCGGTCGACGACCTGGTGGTACACCCGCGCGAGCGCGACCTGGTGATCGCCACACATGGCCGCAGCCTCTACATCAGCGACGACATCCGGCCGCTGCAGGAGCTGACGCCGGCGGTGCTGGACAAGGCGGCGCACCTGTTCCCCATCCGTCCGGTGGAGGCGTTCGAGCTGCTGCCCGGCTGGGGCGACTGGGGCGGGACGGGGCAATTCCACGGCGCCAATCCGCCCAACGGCGCGATCATCACGGCGTGGGTGAAGGAGCCGGGCGCCGACCCGGTGACCATCTCGGTTGCCAACGCGCAGGGACAACCGGTGGCGAAGCTGACGGCGCCGGCCATCCCCGGCCTCGTGCGGCTGGTGTGGGACCTGAAGCCGTCGAAGGAGCTGTTGCTCGACGTCGGCGGCGAGGGCAGGCTGTTCGTGCGTCCGGGCGAGTACACGATGACGTTGACGGTCGGCGGTGCGACCGAGACGCAGAAGGTGACCGTCGGCGTCGCCCCGGGACTCGAGACGAGGTAGGAACCGCCAGTCGCCGTAGCCGGGTCGGCGAATGGCTACCCCGTCCTGGCCGACGGTGAAGGTGTCGAAACGCGCAGGTTGCCGGAGGCTTCGCACAGCAACCCGCGCGCTACGCACGTTCATGCGGGTTGCGCGGATCAACAGGCCGGACGCGCAGGTTGCCGGAGGCTTCGCGGCGCAACCTGCGCGCTACGCCGGCACGGGCTGGTTGACGTCGCCGTCGCGTACGATGCACCGGGCCGGCCGGTCGTCGCGTGGCAGGAGAACCCCACGCGGCACACGCCCATTGTCGGAACACCCGTAGAGCGCGGGTTGCACCCTCCCCTTCTCGTAGAGCGCGGGTTGCTCGGATCAACATGAGCAACCTGCGCGTGACGGCTTCGGGGAGCAACCCGCGCGCGACGTCGACGCGGGCTGGTTGACATCGCCGTCGCGTACGGTGCACCGGGCCGGCCGGCCTGTCGCGTGACAGGAGAACCCCACGCAGCACACGCCCATTGTCCGAACACCCGTAGAGCGCGGGTTGCACCCTCCCCTTCTCGTAGAGCGCGGGTTGCTCGGATCAACATGAGCAACCTGCGCGTTGACGGCTTCGCGGAGCAACCCGCGCGCGACACGCACGTTCACGCAGGTTGCGCGAAGCCACGTCCGATCGCCACCGTCGGCCGCGGGCCGGGCCGCCAGGCCCAGCCCCGCGACCAGCAGGAGGAGGCAAGGCAGGCAGGCGTGCTCCGCCGAAGCGCCAACCGTGTGCCGGCCGGTCTGCGCCGCCGCAGCCCCGCAGGGGCGACCGCCGGTCATGGCCGCCT
>JBDIBB010000158.1:0-8435 GCA_039812685.1 Vicinamibacteraceae bacterium | reverse complement strand
CTACCTGGCCCACCTCATCCTCGGATCGACGCTGGTCGAGCAGGGACGAGTGGCGGACGGCATCGCGGCCTACCGCGAGGCGCTCGAGGTGCAGCCGCGCGAGCCGGACGCGACGGCGAGTCTCGGGCGCGCGCTGGCCAGGGCGGGCCGCGCCGACGAGGCGCGGGCGCTGCTGGCCGAACTCGAGGCGCCCGGCTCGCCGCGCCCGCCCTCACGTTACGAACTCGCGTTCCTGCTTGCGGCGCTCAGCGAGCGCGAGCGGGCCTTCACCGAGCTCCAGACCGCGCTCGCCCGCCACGAGACGGAACTGGTCTACCTCGGCGTGGACCCGCTGTTCGATCCGCTGCGCGGCGATCCGCGATTCGACGTGGTGCTGCGCGCCGTGGGCGTGCCGCGGCCGTAGCGCCCCCCCGTCACCTTGCCGCCGGAACAGGCCCGTGGTAGGGTGTCGCGTTCGTCCATGCCGCCGCCATCCCCAGCATCGAATCCTGCCGGCCTGAGCATCTTCTTCCCCGCCTACAACGACAGCGGCACCATCGCCAGCATGGTGGTGAGCGCGTTGCTGACGGCGCGGACGCTGACGCCCGATCACGAGGTGATCGTCGTCAACGACGGCAGCAGGGACTCGACACCGCAGATCCTCGACGAACTGGCCCGCAAGTACCCCGGCGAGGTGCGCATCGTGCACCACCCGCAGAACCGCGGCTACGGCGGCGCGCTGCGGTCTGGCTTCGCGAACGCCACCAAGGATTTCGTCTTCTACACCGACGGCGACGCCCAGTACGATCCGAGCGAGATGGCCCTGCTCTGGGAGCGCATGGCCGAGGGCGTGGACCTGGTCAACGGCTACAAGATCAGCCGCTCCGACCCGATGCACCGCATCGTCATCGGCCGGCTGTACCACCACATGGTGAAGACGCTGTTCGGCCTGAAGGTGCGCGACGTCGACTGCGACTTCCGTTTGATGCGGCGCACGATCTTCGATCGGGTGACGCTGACCAAGGACAGCGGCGTCATCTGCCTCGAGCTGATGAAGAAGATCACCGACGCGGGCTTCGGCATCGCCGAGGTGCCGGTGCACCACTACCATCGCGCGTACGGGAAATCGCAGTTCTTCAACTTCGGCCGCATCTTCCGCACCGCGGTCGACGTCATGCGGCTGTGGGTCGACCTGGTGATCCGCCGCACCCACCTCGCCCCGGCGGCGCGCGGGCGCGAGGACCGCAACGGGAGGGGGTCGTGACCGACGCCCACCGGGAGTTCTACCGCAGCCGCCGGGTGATGATCACCGGCGGCCTGGGGTTCATCGGCAGCAACCTCGCCCGTGCCCTCGCCGAACTGGGCGCCGACGTGCTGCTGGTCGACTCGCTGATCCCCGACTACGGCGGCAACCTCTTCAACATCGCCGGCATCGAGGATCGCGTGCGCGTGAACGTCGCCGACGTGCGGCAGCAGTCGACGATGAACTACCTGGTCGGCGACCGCGAGGTGATCTTCAGCCTCGCCGGCCAGGTGAGCCACATCGACAGCATGCGCGATCCGTTCACCGACCTCGAGATCAACTGCCGCAGCCAGTTGACGATCCTCGAGGCGTGTCGCCGCAACAACCCTGGCGCGAAGGTGGTCTACGCGAGCACCCGCCAGGTGTACGGCCGGCCCGACTACCTGCCGGTGGACGAGCGGCACCTCGTGCGCCCGACCGACGTGAACGGCATCAACAAGGTGGCCGGCGAGTACTACCATCTCGTCTACAACAACGTGTTCGGCGTGCGCGCGTGCTCCCTGCGCCTGACGAACGTCTACGGCCCGCGCCAGCTGATCCGGCACAACCGGCAGGGCTTCATCGGCTGGTTCGTCCGCCTCGCGGTGGAAGGCGGCGAGATCCAGATCTTCGGCGACGGTGCGCAGGTGCGCGACTTCGTCTACGTGGACGACGCGGCCGACGCGTTCCTGCGGGCGGGCGCTGCCGATGCGTGCAACGGCGAGGTCTTCAACGTGGGCGGCGATGAGCCGGTCAGCCACCGCGATCTCGTGGCGCTGCTGCTCGAGGTGGCTGGCAGCGGGCGCGTCACCTACCGCGAGTGGCCGCCAGAGAAGAAGGCGATCGACATCGGCAGCTTCTACTCCGACTCGCGGCGCTTCCGTGCGGTCACCGGCTGGGCGCCGCGGATCGGGCTGCGTGAGGGCCTGGCCCGCACCGTGGGCTATTTCCGCGAGCATTTCGCGCGCTACGTCGCGCACGAGAGCGCCGGGGCCTCGCCCTAGCCGCCGGCTCCAGCCACAGGCCTACCCATGCCTATCCACGTTCCCTTCAACAGCCTGACGCCCGCCGACGATGCGGTGGCCGTGCGCGAGGCGATCGAACGCGTGGTGGCCAGCGGCTGGTACGTGCTCGGCCCCGAGGTGGAGGCGTTCGAGCGTGAGTTCGCTGTCGCCTGTCAGGCGACGGCCGCCGTCGGCGTGGGCACCGGCACCGACGCCATCGCCCTGGCGCTGATGGCGCTCGGGATCGGCCGTGGCGACGAGGTGATCACCTCGCCGCTCTCGGCGGCCTACTCGGCGCTGGCCATCATGATGGCGGGCGCGCGACCCGTGTTCGCCGACCTCGACCCGGCGCGGCTCACGCTGGATCCGGCGGCGGTGGAGGCGGCCGTCACGCCCCGCACGGCGGCCATCCTGCCGGTGCACCTCTACGGGCAGGCCGCCGACATGGATCCGTTGCTGGCGATTGCGGCTCGCCATCACCTGGCGGTGGTCGAGGACTGTGCCCAGGCGCACCTCGCCACCTGCAGGGGGCGACCCGTGGGCACCATGGGCGCGGCCGGCGCCTTCAGCTTCTACCCGACCAAGAACCTCGGCGCGCTGGGCGACGGCGGCGCGGTGATCACCGGCGATGCCGCGCTGGCGGCGCGCGTGGCCCGGCTGCGCAACGGCGGGCAGAGCCGGCGCTACCGCCACGACGAGTTCGGCGTGAACTCGCGGCTCGACGAGGTGCAGGCGGCGATCCTACGTGCGCGGCTGCCGCTGTTGCCGGCGTGGACCGAGCGCCGGCGGATTCTTGCCGGCGTCTACAGGGAGCGGCTCACCGCGGCGCCCGTGACCGTGCCGCCGGAACTCGACGCGGGCCACGTCTACCACCTGTTCCCCGTGCGCAGCCCGCAGCGCGACGCGCTGCAGCGTCACCTGCTCGCGCGGGGCATCGAGACGCTGGTGCACTATCCCATCCCGATCCCGCGCCAGGCGGCGCTCTCCGGCGAGACGCCGGCCCAGTGTCCGGTCGCCGATCGCGTGTGCGACGAGCTGCTGTCGCTGCCGATGTACCCGGCGCTCACGCTCGAGGCGGCGCGGGAGGTGGCGGGGGCGGTGAGGCAGTTCGAGGCCTGAGGCAGAAAATGGGGTCGGGTCTATTTTCCGGACCCGTTGGCCAGACGCGTTCCGGCCGACGAAAATGGGGTCGGGTCTATTTTGCGGCCGCGAGGCTCCGCGGAAAATAGACCCGACCCCATTTTCGTCGACCCCATTTTCGTCGCCTGACCGCGGAAAATAGACCCGACCCCATTTTCGTTTTCGTGACGACCGCACTCCTCCAGTCGATCCTCCTCTTCTACCTGCCGGGCGCGCTGCTGTTCCGCGCGCCGCGGGCCGCACGCGCCCGCCGCGCGGCGCTGGCAGCCGAGGAGCGCGCGTTCTGGGCGGTCATGTTGAGCATCGCGTGGACGCTCACGGTCACGCTCGCACTCGCCGCCGCCGGCCGTTACGGCTTCCATACGCTGCTCGGCATCAACGCGCTCCTCTGCGGCGCCCTCGTCCTGGCGTGGCGCACGCGCCTGCGATACGCGGAACCCACCGGCCGCCCGACGGCCGGGGCGCTGGCGGTGGCAGGACTGCTCGCCCTCGGCGCCTGGCTGCACCCGCTGGCCGCCGAGTACGTGATGGGCGGCAAGGACCCCGGCACCTACATGAACGAGGGCATCCAGATCGCCCAGCGCGGCGGGCTGGTGATCCACGACCCGACGGTCGCGGCCGTCCCCGCGGCCACGCGCGATCTCTTCTTCCCCTCCCACGGCACCGCCGCCTACTACGGCGTGCGCTTCATGGGGTTCTTCATCCGCGATCCGCAGGCGGGCACGGTGGTGGGTCAGTTCCCGCACGTGTTCCCCGCATCGATCGCGATCGCGTACGGCGTGCACGGCCTCACCGGCGCGCGGCAGGCCGTGACGGCCTGGGCCCTGCTGGGCATGGCGGCCGTCTACTTCCTCGGCGCGCGATGGATCGGACGCGCCGCGGCCGCCGCAGCGGCGGCGCTGCTGCTGCTGAACGTGATCCACACGTGGTTCGCACGCTACCCGAACGCCGAGATGGCGATGATGACGCTCGCCTTCGCGGCACTGCTCGCGCTGGCGCGGGCGCGCGTGGACGGCGACCGGTTCCTCGCGCCGGTGGCAGCCTGGCTGCTGGGGCTGCTGCTGTTCGTGCGCATCGACGCCGCGATGGTGTGGGCCGCGGTCGGTGCGGCGATGGTCCTCGGCTGGCTCCGACCACCGGATCCCGGCGGGGCGCCACACCGGCTGGGCGCTGCGACCTGGTGGATCGCCGCAGGCTCGGCGGCACTGGCGACGGTCTACTATGCACACCTGATGACGGGCTACCTCGCCGTGCCGGCGCTGTTCGTCCGCGAGACGGTGCCGGTGGCCGCCATCGGCGCGGCCGCGCTGGCCGGGCTCGGCGGCTTTCTCCTGCTGTCACGGCACGCACCCACCGCCCGGCGCCTGCGCGCGAGCATCCCCTGGACGGTGGCGACGGGCCTCGCGCTGGCCGCAGCCTACGCCTACTTCTTCCGCGAAGCCGCTGGCCGCACCGCCATCCACGACGCGTCGGCGCTGCGCGCCTTCGCGTGGTACCTCGGACCGCTCGGACTGCTGACGGCCGTAGCCGGCGTCCTCGCCGTCCTGCCCCGCATCTTCTGGCGCGACCCCGCCGCCGCGCTCACGGCCGCCGCCTTCTCGTCGTTCTTCTTCTACAAGATCCGCATCGTCCCCGAGCACTTCTGGATGACGCGGCGGTTCCTGCCGGTGATCCTCCCGATGGCGCTGCTGATGGTGACAGGCCTGGCCTGGCGCGTCGCCGAGCGGATCGCCTCGCGGCTGCGGATCGCGACGCCGCGCTGGCGCCGCGCCGTCGCCGTGGCGCTGATGGCGGCGGCGCTCGCCCCCCTGGCGGCGCGCTTCTGGTGGCAGGCGCGGCCCGTGCGCGGACACGTCGAATACGCGGGCCTCATCCCGCGCCTCGAGGCGCTCGCCGCGCGCTTCGGCGACAACGACCTCGTCATCGTCGAGTCGCGCAACTCGTCGGACCTGCACGTGCTGGCGCTGCCGCTCGCCTACATCTACGCGAAGCCCGTCCTCGTGCTGAACTCGCCGCGGCCCGACCGCGCCATGATGGAAGCCTTCATCGCCGACGCGCGGCAGCGCTATCGCGAGGTGTTCTTCCTCGGCAGCGGCGGCACCGACCTGCTGACGCGCCGCATCGGCGTGGAACCGGTGGGATCCGACCGCTTCCAGATGCCCGAGTACGAGTCGCCGGCCAACGCCTACCCATCGGGCGTGCGCCGCAAGGAATTCGACTTCGGCATCTACCGCTTCGTCGACGTGCCGGCGCTGGCACGCGCGCCGGTGCTGGTAGTGGGCGACCGCGACGACCTGCAGGTCGTGCGCTTCCACGCCAAGGAAAAGGACCCGCAGAGCGGCCGGACCTACCGCTGGACACGCGACGTGTCGTACGTGTCGCTGCTGAACATCACGCCCGCCACGCGCACCATCACCCTGTGGATGGCCGACGGCCGGCGGCCGGCCTCGCTGCCGCACGCCGCGGTCGAGGTGGCGCTCGACGAGCACGTCCTGGGCACCGTCACGGTCGGGCCCGACGTGACCGCCTTCGCCTTCGACGTGCCGCCCGGCCTGGCCACCGAAGCCGCCGCGAGCGAGGATCCGGCGAGGCTGCGCCTGCGCACGAACACCTGGCGCCCGCGCACCGCCATCGGCGCCCCCGACGATCGCGACCTGGGCGTTATGCTGTCACGGGTCGAGGTCCGCTGACGGCCGGCCACGCCACACCGGCGAACCAGGGCCAGCCTCACAGGACGGGAACAGGAGAACCGCCATCATGACCGACTTCGAGAAGCGCGTACGCACCGCCGTCTTCGTGTCGTTCCGAGACCGCGCAGCGGCCCCGTCGAGCGCGGCGCTGGCGACGAGCCTCAACGTGCCGCGCGAGCAGGTGATCGACGCCCTGCGCTCGCTGGCCAGCCAGCATTGCCTCGTCCTCGACAGCAGCCAGGAGGAGGTCCTGATGGCACACCCGTTCTCGGCCGTCGAGACCGACCACGTGGTGGGCATCGGCCCGCGACAGTGGTTCGCCAACTGCGCATGGGACGGGCTGGCCATCCTCGCGATGCTCGGCGATGGCTGCTTCGAGACCCGATCGCCGGCCACGGGTGAACCGCTGCGCTTCACCACGCGCGACGGCATCGTCGAGGGCGAGGGGGTGGTGCACTTCCTCGTGCCCGCACGCCAGTTCTGGCAGGACATCGGCCACACCTGAAACAACATCCGCGCCTTCCGGTCGGAAGGCGAGGTGCGCACGTGGTGCGAGGCGAAGGGCCGGACGATGGGAGCGGTGGTGCCGGTGCAGACGGCGCACGACCTCGGACGGGTGTGGTTCATCGGGCGCTTCGACGAGAGCTGGACGCGGGAGAACCCGGCGACGGTGGCCGCGAACCTCGCGCGGCACGGCCTCACCGGCGAGTTCTGGGACATGGCGACGGAGGTAGGCTGAAGGGAACGTGTTCCGGCACCTCCAGATCTACGACCGGCGTGAACGCCTGATCGTCGGCACGGCCGACCTGGCGCTGTCGGCGACCGCGTCGGCCGGCCGCCTGCTCGGCGTCGACCCGTTCGCACGGCCGTGGCGTCGCGCGCGCGTCCCGGCCCGGCGCGTGCTACTGCTGCGCCTCGAACGCATCGGCGACCTGCTGATGGCGCTCGACGGCATCGCCGCGGTGCGGGCGCTCGCGCCGGAGGCGGAGATCGATCTCGTCGTCGGCTCGTGGAACCTGCCGATCGCTCACCTGCTTCCGCACGTGACGCGCGTGCTGCCGCTCGACGCGCCCTGGCTGGCGCGCGAGGGCGAGGCGCCGCGGTTCACCACCCTGCTGGCCGCCGCAGGGCGGGACTGGGCGCCGCGTGAATACGACGTGGCCATCAACTTCGAGGGCGACATCAGGTCGCACCTGCTGATGGCACGGTCGCGCGCGCCGGTGCGCGTCGGGTTCGACATGGCCGGGGGCGGTCCGCTGCTCACGCATCGCGTGCCGTTCGATCCGACACGCCACACGGCCTGGAACGCACTGCGACTGGCCGAGGCGGCCGCCCCGCACCTGGCGGGCGAGGCATCGGCAATCGAGGTGCCCCGGGACCCGCCGCTGCGGCCGACGCTCGACGTGCCCGCCGAGGCCGCGGCCCGCGTGCGCGAGCACCTCCGCGCGCGCAGCCTCGACGCGACACGGCTCATCGGCCTGCACCCGGGCGGCGGGCGGGCCGTGAAACAGTGGCCCCCTGACAGGTTCGGCGTCGCCGTTGGCCGGCTGGCACGCGAAACGGGCGCGACCGTCGTCATCACCGGCAGCGACGGCGATCGCCCGATGGCCGACGCCGCACGCGCCGCCCTGCCCGAAGGTGTTCCCGCGATCGACCTCGTGGGCGAGGCCGATCTGGTGACGCTCGCCGCCTGGCTGGCACGCTGCGCCATCCACGTCACCGGCGATACCGGACCGATGCACCTGGCCGCAGCCGTGGGCACGCCGGTGGCGGCTGTCTTCGGCCCCTCGGACGAACGGCGCTATGCCCCCCTGGTCACCCCGCGCCGCATCGTCGCCCGCCGCGGCGACCTGCCGTGCGCGCCGTGCAACAGGATCCGCCGGCCTCCGGCGCACTGCCGCGGGGTGACGCCAGCCTGCCTCCACGGCCTGCCGCAGGACGCGCTGTACGTGGTGGCACGTGACCTCTGGAACGAGGCGGTCGCCTCGCACCGGGATGGATCGCGCGCATGAGGGCGCTGGCCACCGCGGTGAGCGTGCGGGCCGGCGCCGGCGCCGAGCGGACGATGACGCTGGCCGACGCGCTGGACGCGACGGCAACCGAGCAGGCGCACGCCGGGGCCAACGCGTGGATCAAAGCGCTGCGCCACGCGCGCGTCGACGGGACCACGCTGCGCGACCGGTTCACCTATCGCGGCGACTCGCTGTGGTGGTTCACCGAGCTCTACCTGCACAAGCGGCAGGAGGTGCTCACCTGGCACGCGGCGGCCGCGGCCTGGCGGGCGCTGGTGGCCCGCGAGCGGCCAGCGTCGATCGGCGTGAGCGAGACGGCAGACCCGGC
>JBDIBB010000157.1:0-8499 GCA_039812685.1 Vicinamibacteraceae bacterium | reverse complement strand
GCTGCAGGTCGGCCTCCTCGCGCCGGAACTCGGTGGGATCGAAGCGGGCGGCAGCGGTGACGTCGAACGCCACGCGACCTCCGGGTCGGAGTGCCTCCCGAACGCGCCGCAGCAACACGGCCCGCTGAGAGGGGCTGAGGACGCAGTAGTCCCCGTAGATGAGGATGGCGGCGTCGTGGCCCGACCCGAGGTCGGCCTCGAGGTAGCTGCCCTCGAGAGTCCGCACGGGCAGATCCTCGGCAGCGGCAGCGGCGCGCAGGTGCTCGAGCGAGAGCGGGGCGACATCGACGGCGAGCACCTCAACGCCTCGACGCGCGAGGCGAATCGCGTAGAGGCCGGGGCCGGAGCCCAGGTCCAGAAGGCGGGCGCCGTCGCTCAGTTGGAGCGCGGAGAACAACCACTCGGCGGAGCGGTCGATGAACTCGTGCCGACGGGACGACGCGTTGGTGTCGGGGTCCAGGTGGTGGGTGAGCATGCGCGCGGAGATGTGCGGGTCGGCCCAGAACTCCGGCGTGGTGTAGACGCTGAACGGCTCGGGTCGTCCGGTGGCGGTCATGCGTCGACACTACCCACCGACGGCGGTCCCGCGGCCTCTTCCAAAGGAGGGTCCCGAGACGTAGCGTTGGACTCCCGACCCCAGGAGGTCCCCATGCACGGCGACATCACCCACATCGACATCCCGGTCAGCGACCACGTCAAGGCCCGCGAGTTCTACGGCGAGCTCTTCGGCTGGCAGTTCAACGAGTACCCCGGCTTCGAGGGCTACCCCATGTGGCAGGCGCCCAACAAGATCAGCGGCGGCGGACTGGCCCCGCGCGACGGGTCCTTCACGCAGCCGCGTTCGTACGTCGAGGTGGACTCGATCCACGACACCCTGGCCAAGGTCGAGGCGAACGGCGGCACGGTGATCATGCCCAAGACCGCGATCTCCGAGACGAGCTGGTTCGCCTTCTTCGAGGACCTCGACGGCAACGTGCTGGGCCTCTACGAGGGGACGACGGACACCTCCGCCTAGAAGGTCCCTGAGCCTGAGCCGCGAGGGACGAGCGGCGATGGACGAAGGGCCTCCGTAGCCGGTCCGTGGACTCAACCCCCTTCTCGGGTTGGTCCTTCAGAGTCGGGCTCCAGGGTTTCGCCCGTGGCGTGGTTGGCCTTGGGCGGTGCGGAGCGTGACGGCCCCTGGGCTGGGTTGGTCCTACGGGGGAGGCCAGTCTCTGCGCACGGACCTTGTCTGCATGCCCCCTGGCCGTCCCGCTCCTCCCGCGCCCCGCGTTCGGCCGCCCGTCCGCTCGCCGCACACCCTCGCAGGGCTTTGGTCTTCGTCGCAGGGCTTCTGGCCGACCAACGGGCTGCGAGGACGACGGATGCCCTGCGAAGGTGCAGCTCAAGCGACCACAGGGCTGCGGCGGCCGTGCGCGACGCTCAGGCTCAGGGGCCGAGGGTGATGCGCACGCCGCCCTTCGGGCGCATCGACGTGATCCCGACCGCGCGCACCTTCTGCGGCTCCAACCGGAACTCCCCGCGCGCCAACAGTGTGGCGAGCATGACGGACAGCTCCGTCGTCGCCATTACGTGGCCCAGACACCGGTGCGCGCCGCCGCCGAAGGCGACGAACTCGCCGCGACCCGGCTGGAAGCCCTCCTCCAACCACCGCTCGGGACGGAACTCCTCGGGGCGGTCGTACACCTCGGGCATCCGGTGCGTCGCATAGGGCGAGAAGATCACCATCGTGCCCGGCTTGATCCGGTGGCCGCGGAACGCGAGTTCGCGCTCGACGTACCTCGGCACGATCGCGGCCGGCGGGTAGAGCCGCAGCGCCTCGCTCACGATGGCCTCCACCCACGTGAGCTTCGGCAGGTCGTCGGCCGTCACCGGCTCGCCGGCGGTCACCTCCAGCACCTGCGCTCGCGCCTTCCTCAGCACGTCCGGCTGGCCGCCGAGACCGTGGAGGATCCACCCCATCGCGGCCGACGTCGTCTCGTAGCCCGCGGCGATGAGCGTGACCATCTGGTCGCGGATCTCGGCGCGTGAGAGCCCGGAGCCCGACCCGTCGCGACCATGGACCAGCACGGAGAGCACCTGCGGCTCGTCCTCCTCGGTGTCGCCGGCCTCGAGCCGATCGATCTCCCGGAGGACGAACTCGTCGACGGTGGCGCGCGCCGCCATGGCCTCACGCCACGTCTTCGTGCGGAGTCGCTCGTGCACGCTCAGCAGCTGGGGCGGCACCGACGTCAGCTCGATGAGCGGCTGCAGCGCGTCGCCCACGGCGTCGGCATGCGTGGCGATCCGCTCGCCGAACAGGCAGCGCATCGTGGAGCGACGGACGGCGTCGCGGAACAGGTCGTAGCCGTCGAAGGGCTCCCCCGGCCGGACAGTGGCCAAGGCCTCGGCCGCCGTGCGCGCCATCGTGGCGACGTAGCTCTGCACCTGCGCGCGATGGAGACCCGACCGCACCAAGGCCCGACGACGGGCGTGTTCCGGCGGGTCCGACAGCACCACCGACGTCGGGCCGTCGACCGGCTCGAGCGCGCGCATCGCCTTGTACTGGCTGAAGTGCGAATCGTTGGCGAACACGAACTCGTTGGCCTCCGGGCCCACCAGGTACACGTAGGGCTGGCCGAGCCAGCCGCGGGCGAACGGACCGACCCTGCGCGAGCGCCGAAGGATCCATTCTGCGAGCGGGTATCGAATCACCATGGGAACCATCTTACTCCACAGTCGTGGAATGAACTAGACTGGACCCACAGGAGGCGACGATGACCGGAACCCGACGCGAGGCCGCAGCGGCCATGCGCGCGAGACTCGTCGACGCCGCCATCGCCCAGCTCGCCGACGAGGGCATGCGCGGGCTCACCCACCGTCGGGTCGAACAACGCGCGGAGGCGAGCCAAGGGCTGGTCAAGTACCACTTCGGTTCGCTCGATGGCCTCATCGCGGCGGTCGTGGAGCACATGGCCGACGTCGAGATCGGCGCCGTGTTCCGGGTGACCCCCGAGCAGCAGGCAGCGGCGGCCGCCACCGGGCAGATGCCGCCCGAGGTCTGGGCAGCCGCGAAGGCGGCGTGGGCGGAGATCACGTCGCGACCAGAATTGGTGCGCGCCCGCTTCGAGCTCTACCTCCACGCCGGGCGCAACCCCTCGCTCCAGGACGCGATCCGCCGCGGCCGCGATCGGTTCATCGAGGCGACGGCCGCGTCGTTCCCGACGCCCGACCCACGCGCCAACGCCGGTCTGGTGCTCGCGCTGGTCAGCGGCATGCTGCTGCACCATGTCTCGGCGCCCGACCAGGCCCTCGACGAACTGGCCCCCGGCTACATGCTGGCCGCGGGAGCAGCGGCGCTGATCCTCCCGCTGCGCCCCTGAGCCGCCGTCACGCCTGCGGCCGACGCCGGGCCTCCTTCGTCTCCGCGCGGTGCCGCTTCGACGCCAACCGCCGCTCCACCGATCCCCGCGTGGGGCGCGTCGCCCGACGCTTCGGGGGCGGCGGCGCCAGCGCCTCGCGCAGGAGGGCGGCCAGCCGAGCCCGCGCGGCCGCCCGATTCTGGAACTGGGAGCGCTGCTCGGCCGATTCCACCGTCACCGTCGTGCCGGCCACCCGCGCCCGCAGCCGATGCAGGACGCGGCGCTTCTGGGCATCGGTGAGCGTGGCGGAGGCCTCGACGTCGAACGACAAGTGCACCTTGCTGTCGGTGGTGTTGACGCCCTGACCGCCCGGACCGGAGGCCCGCGCGAAGCGCTCGGCCAGTTCAGCGGACGGGATGACCAGACCGAGCGGGACGCCCGGTCCCGGCTCGATCCTCAGGTCCTGCATGGGACCAGCCTAGGAGGACGGCGGCTACTGCAGCTCGGCGGCGAGGTCTGCGTGGCCGAAGAAACCGGCCCATCCCGAGGGCGGCATCCCCCACTGCTGATCGACGGCCGTCAGGTCGGCCCCGTGCGCGACGAGGTACCGGGCTGCCTCCCGATCCCCCGCCCCAGCGGCGAAGTGGAGGGCGGACGGCGACCCGGCGTTGACGTCCACCCCGTGCTCGACGAGCGCCCGCACGATGCCCCACTGCTGCCGCCCGGCCGCCTCGGCCAACAGGCTCGGCCGCACGGACGCGCCATCGGCGAGCAGCCGCCCGACGGCATCGGCGTCGTCGACGAGGGCCGCCACGACGAGCGGGTCCTCGGCGTCCAACTGTGCGCGGTACAGGTCGCGCAGCAGGCAGATCTCGGCCCCGTGCGCCATCACCTCGCGGTTGATGTGCAGCACCAACGCGGCCATGGTGTCGTCGGAGTAGGGGCCGCCGCGCGACCCAAGTGTCCGCAGCAGTGCCTCGTCGTCGAGGAGGCGACGCCGTCGCGCCACAGCTCGTAGGCCTCCGTGAGGAAGGCGAGGGCGGCGCCGGCCGTGGTGGGCGGCGGCTCGGGCCAGTAGGCGTCGTCGTACATCACGACGTCGTCGGGCACCTCCCCGGGCGCGAAGAAGGCCCGGGCCCGCTTGCCCAGCACGTCGCGACCCACGTGCACCACGCGCCACGCGATGGTGGTCACCGGCGCGACCGGCGGGTCCAGAGGCAGCTGATCGAGCACCCACGGGCCGTCGGGGCCGGGCCGCAGGCTCCACGCCCCGGCCGCCGGCTCCCAGAGGTACTCCTCGTCGGTGACCCCCTGGATCCGAGGCCAGAAGTGCGCGTTCCGGTAGAAGTCGAGTTGTTCGCCCAGCATTGCGCCCCATGTCATGGGGCCGACGCTACCCCTCGACCCTGAGCACCGCGCCGTATCCTGAACCAATGCCCCTTGCCACGCTCGACGACCTCCGCACCGCCCGCCGCGTGCTCGTCCACGGCGTGACGGGGGCGGGCAAGTCCACCACCGCCGGAGCGCTGGGCAAGGTGCTGGGCCTGCCCGTGCACCTCTACGACGAGGAGTTCGGCTGGCTGCCCGGATGGGTGAACCGCCCCGTCGAGGAGCAACGGCGGCTGGTCGCCGAAGTGGCCGCACGCCCCAAGTGGGTCTTCGACACCGCCTACTCCTCCGCCCGCGACCTCATCGAGCCGCGCGCCGACGTCATCGTCGGCCTCGACTACCCGCGCTGGCTCAGCCTCGCCCGCCTCCTCCGCCGCACGCTCAGGTGCGTCATCACGCAGGAGGAGGTCTGCAACGGCAACACCGAGAACTGTCGCGCGATCTTCTCCAAGGAGTCGATCATCGCGTGGCACTTCAAGAGCTTCCGGAAGAAGAAGGCCGCGATGAAAGCGTGGGCCGCAAGGCCCGACGGCGCCCCGATCCTGCTGCTCACCCACCCGCGCGAGTTGGACCGGGCTCTGCACGCCCTCGCGTCGCCGCGCATCGACCTCTGACGCACTGCCCAACCCCGGCGCTAGCTTGAAGAACGTCCTCGTTCCCACCGTCGGACGGACAGGGCAACCTAACGGAGATGGCTGAACGAGACCGCCCGCACATCTTTGTGCCGACGCCGCCCGCGTCTGAGTCGTTCACGCCCATTTCGACGCCGGTACCAAGTCGGGGCGGTGGTTTTAGCGGCAGCCGCAGCGAGCATGGGAAACGCCTAACCGAGGAGTTCGAGGCTGCTTGGGAACCCCCAACAGATGAGCCGGAGACCACAGGGACCTACCTCACCTTCACTTCGTTTCCCGGCCTCGACTTGATGTTTGAGAGTTTGGAATCGCGCCGGCCCGGTTCACAGCCAGAGCTTGTTGCGGTCCAAGCGGAGATGACGCCCGCTGGTGAGGTAGTAAACGCGACGGTTTTTATCCCGGATGGGCAGAAGGAGTTCTTTCTCAAGAAGCTTGAGCAGTACGTGGAGACTGCTGAAGTAGTGGAGGGTAAGCCAAAGCATGCGGCCCTCATCGAAGGAATTGCGTCTATTCGCCGTGCAACGATCCGGGAGTTGTGGACGGACCCTGCCGACGAGTACCCGACCGACCCCACCCAGTCTCGGTGGTGGGAGCTATGGCTCCGAGTTGGCGACGGTAGAGAGTACGAGCGGCTGACAGAGTACGCCCGACAGCACAGCCTCCCGGTGAGCGATCACTACCTCGGATTCGGTGACCGAACGGTCGTACTCATCCGCGCCACCAGCGAGCAGCTCGCCATGACCTTCCGGAGCATTGATGACATCGCTGAGTTGCGCCGTCCTCACGAAGTAGCCTCTTTCCTTCCGAGTCTGTCCGCATTTGAACAGCGTGACTGGGTGAGTGAGCTGCAATCGCGAGTTGAGCACGCAGGAGTTGACGCGCCTGTGGTGTGCATCCTTGATCGAGGCGTTCAAGCCGGGCATCCGCTGTTGGAAGATTCGCTTGCAGCCGATGACCTGCACGCGGTTGAGCCGAGCTGGCGCAAAGATGTGGCGATCCATGGGCATGGCCCCGAGATGGCGGGCCTCGCGCTCTACCGAGACTTACAGGCGGCCATCAGCTCGCAGCACGGCGTTCGTCTTGGGCACAGGCTCGAATCCGTTAAGTTGCTCCCTGACACGGGTAGCAACGATCCTGACGTGTACGGGGCGGTGACCGCACGAGCGGTGGATCAGCCAGAGATTTCCGCGCAGGATCGTTCTCGGGTGTTCATGTTGGCTATCACCGCGCCAGCAGCTGCACCGAACCCGGGGCACCGCGTCGAGGACCGTCCAATGCAGGAGACAGGGCGTCCAACCGCGTGGTCAGCCACGATCGATGCCCTGACCTACGGTCGGGCTATCGACGATAGCGTTCCCAAGTTCACCTACCTGAACCGAGACGAAGAACCAACGCCCCGACTCTTCGTGGTCTCAGCTGGAAACATCCGTGATGTGCGGGCTGAAGACGATCATCTCGACCGCAGCGACGCGGAGGGCGTCGAAGACCCTGCGCAAGCGTGGAATGAGCTCGTCGTCGGAGCCTACGCCGAACATGACGCAATGGACCACGCCCCAGATGTCTTCGCGGGGTACGTGCCAATCGCCGCCCGTGGTGAGCTCTCACCGACCAGCCGCACTTCGGTGTCCTTCGACCAGAAGCGTTGGCCGTTCAAACCCGACGTCGTCGCGCCTGGCGGAAACCTCGCTCGTACCCCAGACGGCACCGATGTAGATACTCCGGAGAACCTCGCGATCCTCACCACTCGCCTGCAACATCCAGGTGAGGGCTACTTCACGACCACCCGAGATACCTCAGCGGCAACGGCCCACGTAGCGGCCGTCGCAGCCGACATTCGTGCGGCGTACCCTCACTTGAGACCGGAAACGATCCGTGCCTTGATCGTCCACTCCGCAGAGTGGACCAGCGCGATGCGGACACGCATCGACGCGACCACCACGAAGGGGGCCGCAGTCAACCTGCTGCGCCGCTATGGCATGGGAGTGCCCAGTCTGGAACGCGCCACGCGCAGCGCCATCAACGCATTGACGCTGGTGGATGAGGCTGTGATCCACCCTCACGAACGCGACGGTAACTCCAGCAGCGGCAAATCCCGTGAAATGAACTTGCACCGCCTGCCGTGGCCTATCGACGCGTTGTCAGCACTTGGCGAGACCGAAGTCCAGCTGCGTGTCACACTCTCGTACTTTGTGGAGCCGAACCCATCGAGTCGTGGGTGGACCGGGCGATACGTCTACCCCTCTCATGGGTTGCGTTTCGCCATGAAGCGACCCGAGGACAACCTCGACGCGTTCCGCCAACGTGTCAACAAGCAGGCCCGCGAGGAAGGCGAGAAGCCGCTGGCTCTCAACACCGAGACTGGCTGGCTGTTCGGACGTGACCAGCAGACGTCGTCTGGTTCCCTCCACACCGACATCTGGACGGGATCAGCCGCCGACCTCGCCGCCAAGGAAGCTGTCGTCGTGTACCCAGTCGCGGGGTGGTGGAAGAACCGGCCAAAGATGGATCAGAGCGATAACGGCGTCAACTACTCACTCGTTGTCAGCATCGAGGCTCCCGAGGTCGAAGTTGATTTGTGGACACCGGTCTATCAGCAGGTGGCCGCAGTAATTGAGGTCTAGCCAGGTCCAGCCAAGGTGCGCGAGCACCGTGGTGATCCTGCCAACCTAGAGATCGCGTCGAGCCTCGCGGTCCAAGGGTAGGTCGCGACGTTGATGTAGCGAATGCGCGCTCGTCCCAGGACTGAGTGACTTCGTTTCCGCCTTCTCGCTGCGTCGGACCACGTCATCCGCATGGGAAATGACTCGCGCAAGCCTTTCAGCGAGCAGATGATTTGAGCCGACGCTCGTTGCGCTCGTGATTGGTCCTGGAACGGCACCCACGATGCGACCAAGCTCATGAGCGCGTTGCGCGACGGCCAGAGAACCGGAGCGTGCTCCGGCCTCGACGACCGCTGTTGCGGCCGATAGAGCGGCCATCAGCCGCGCCCGAGCGAGGAAGCGGTGGCGCGTAGGCACCGCACCTGGTGGAACCTCACTAACCATGAGGCCGAGGTCGGCCACTCGCTCAAGCAGTTCACGGTGACCCATCGGGTAGGGACGATCAACGCCGTTCGCCATGACCGCGATCGTGTCGCC
>JBDIBB010000156.1:0-8668 GCA_039812685.1 Vicinamibacteraceae bacterium | reverse complement strand
CACACTGTAATATCAACCGTATTCTCAGCGCCGGGCCACATCGCGACCTCGTGGTCTCACTCTGCTGACGTGCACCCAGGCGGTGGGGGTCACCCGTCGCGAGGCCCGGTTTCCTGTAAACTATCGTGTCCGGTCGCCGCCAGACCGGACGATCAGCGGAGACCACGACACTATGAGCGATTCCGGAGAAGGCCTCGTCGACGCCGAGGCACGCCTGCAGGAACAGATCGACGCGCGCGAAACCGAGCGGCAGCGCCGCGCCGCCGGCCCGGTGAAGGATCCCGAGAAGACGCGTGCGATCGAATCGCTCCGGCTGGCACGCGTGGACCTGCAGCGGCAGTTGGAGACGACAACGCACACGATACGACGCCAGCAGATCGACCAGGCGCTGGCCGAGATCGATCGCCGGCTGGCCGCCGGGGCCTGAGCGCGCTTGCGCCGGCTCCGCCGGGTTCTCCATGATGCACCATGACGCATCGGCCGTTCCGCCCCCCATCGAGGTGGCCGGGGACTGGACGCCGTTCTCACCTTTCCCGGAGTTGACGGCAGGCGAGTCGTTCGTTTCGGGCGGGCCGTCCACGCACCGGCTGCGCGTGGCGTATTTCAGACGGTCGGGCGACTCGCACCTGGTCGGGCGCGCCTGGTTCGGGCCCGAAACGCAGGGACCTCCCGGACACGCGCACGGCGGCGCGGTGTCGGCCGTGATGGACGAGGCCCTCGGCGCCGCCGCGTGGGCCGACGGCCACCACGTGGTGGTCGCACGCCTGTCGGTCGACTTCCGCGCCATGGTGCCGCTCGGCACCGACGCCACGTTCGAGACCTGGGTGGAGCGGGTGGATGGCCGCAAGGTGCACACCCGCGGCCGGTTGCTGGCGGCCGATGGCCAGTTGCTGGCCGAGGGCCAGGCGCTGTGCGTGGTGCTCGGCAGCGACCACCTCGAGAAGTTCGCGACGGCGCGCGCGGCGAAGAGCGCCCGTCCTCGACGTCGCTGATCCCGTGACCCGAGGGCTCGGCCTCGCCGCCGCCTGGGCCGTCCACGCCTACACGGCCAGCGGGGCCGTGCTGGCCATGCTGGCCGCGGTGGCGGTCCTCGATCGCGACTACCGGCTCGCGTTCGCCTGGCTGGCGCTGCAGGTCGTGGTGGACGCCACCGACGGCTGGCTGGCGCGTGCCGTCGACGTCCACCGGCGTCTCCCGCACTTCAGCGGCGCGCACCTCGACGATATCGTCGACTACCTCACCTACGTCTTCGTGCCGGCCCTGATGGTGTGGCACGCGCCGCTGGTGCCCGAGGCCTGGCGACTGGCGGCGCCGGCGGCCATGCTGCTCGCCAGCGCCTGCGGCTTCTCTCGCGCCGACGCGAAGACGGCCGATCACTACTTCACGGGCTGGCCGTCGTACTGGAACGTGCTGGTGCTCTACCTGATGATGTGGCGGACCACGCCGGCCTTCAACGCGGTCGTCATCGTTTCTCATGCCGCGCTGGTGCTGGCGCCGCTGCGTTACGTCTATCCGTCGCGGACACCGGTGCTGATGCCGCTCACCGTGGCGCTCGGCGTCACCTGGGGCGGCGCGCTGCTCGCCGCCCTGTGGTGGTGGGACGCGGTTCCCGGCTGGGCGCGGTGGTACTCGCTCGTGTTTCCCGCGTACTACTACGGGTTGTCGGGATGGCTCGCCTGGACCCGGCAATCCGGACCCTCGGCCGCGAAGGCGCCGGCACCGGGCGCGAAGCGGCCCTGACAGGCGCCGCGCGTGACGACAGCGCCCGTCGCACCCGCGCGATGCGGCGTTACTCCCACAGCCACGCGGCGAGCCGCGCCCGCTGCTCGTCGGTGGCATCGGGCCGTACCTCGAGCGACCAGCCACGTGCCGGTTCCGCGCCCAGCGTGACGTCGACGCGCTGCAGGCGATCGCGCCGGGCCACGAGCACCGACACGCGCTGCCCGGGACGGTACTGATCGAGGCGCGCGTCGAGTTGATCCGGCCGGACGCGGAAGTCCCCGATGGCCAGGATCTCGTCGTCCACGTTGAGGCCGGCGTCGAAGGCCGGCGTCCCGCGGCGCACCTGCGTGACGAGGAGGCGCCCCCCGTCGTTCCGGGTCGTGACGCCGATCCATCCCCGATCCTGGCGCGGCTCCGCCGGCTTGAAGCGCAGGCCGTACCAGTCGAGCGCCTCGTCGTAGGCGAGCTCCGCGGTGGAATCGGCGGCCAAGGCGAACCAGGCCGACAAGTCGGTGCCGGCCACTTCGCTTGCCGTCTGCCGGAACTCGGCCGTGGTGTATCCGCGCGCACCCGAGTACCGCTGGTAGGCCAGCCGCATCACATCGTCGAGCGACCGCGCGCCGGCCGTGGCCGCGCGGATGCGCGCATCGAGAAGGAAGGCCACCACGGCGCCCTTCGTGTAGTAGCTGATCGTGCTGTTGGGCGAGTTCTCGTCGGGACGATAGAGCTTGATCCAGGCGTCGGACGACGACTGCGAGACCGGCTGCGCCAGCCGTCCCGGCGTGGTCTGCAGCTCCCGAATCGAATCGCTCAGGTTCTCGAGGTACTCGGCCGGCGTGGAGAGGCCCGCGCGGCGCACCATCAGGCCGCCGTAATAGTCGGTGAATCCTTCGGCCACCCAGAGGTTCGGCGTGTAGACCTCGCTTTCGTAATCGAAGGGACCCAGCTCCACCGGGCGCAGTCGCTTCACGTTCCACGCGTGGAAGTACTCGTGGCTTACGAGGCTCAGCCAGCCCAGGTAATCACGTCGCGTGCCGGTGCGCCAGCGGCTCGACATCAGCACCGTGGAGTCCTTGTGCTCGAGGCCGCCGCCTGCTTCCACGAGCAGGTTGAAGAAGACGTAGCGCTGGTAAGGCGCGCCGCCCCACAGCTTCAGGTAGGCCCGGACGAGCTGCTGCACGCCGGCGGCCGACCTGGGGCCGTCCCAGATCCCGCCTTCGCCCTCGTTGGCGAGCACGTGCGGCACCCCGCCCTCGGTGAACTCGTAGAGGCTGGGGTTGCCCGCCAGCAGCGGCGAGTCCACCAGATGGTCGTAATCGCGCGCGACGTAGCGGTGCGGCACGTCGCCCGGCGCGGCCGGCAGCGGTGACACCGTGGTCGCCCAGCCGGCCGGCAGCTCCACGGTGACCTCGTGGGGGCGCGGTCCAGGCTCGACCAGCGTGAGGAACGTCGCGGCGCCGTTCAGCAGGGCGAAGCTCGCGTCGACGAAGTTGGTGCGCACCGACATCTCGCGGCAGTAGACGCGGTAGCGCACCGTCACGGCCGGTGCGTCCCCCGCAGTGATGCGCCAGCGGTTCTTGCGGCTCTTGGCCACCGGCAGCGGGCGGCCGCCCGTCTCGGCGCGCACGTCCTCGACGTGGCGGGCGAATTCGCGCACGAGATACGAGCCCGGCGTCCACACCGGCATCATCAGCTCGATGTCGCCGCGCCCGGTCGACGGGACCTGCACCTCCACCTCCACGTAATGGGTGTGCGGTGCGGGGAAGCGCAGCGTGTAGGCGATCGGCGTCTGGGCGTTGGCGGTCACGGCAGTCAGGAGCGCGGCAAACGTCAGTGTCGTTCGGGTCATGGTCGATCGTGGGGTGGATGGAGCAGCGCGGTGCCGGTCCGGCGACGCCAACGGCTGCCGGCGCCGGCCGTCGCGTCGAGAGGCCTCACTTCGGCGGCCTGCAGGCGGGACAGGGCGCATAACTCGCCCGCGCGTGCGCCAGGCTCACCTGCGCGCGGGGCGTGCCAACCAGCGAGCACCCAGGCAGGTGGTAGCGCTTGGTCCCGAGATCGACCCACACCAGTTGCGTGGCATCGCTGGCGAGGGCCTTGTTGATGGCTGCGCGGCAATCGTGCGCCACCAGGCCCAGCAGTTCGGCGCGCGCACGCATCGTCACCGCGGGCCGCTTCGACGTCTTGACCTCGGGGCACGCCGGCTCGTGATACGTGCGCTGGCTCTCGACCACCACCACGAGGTCTTTCGGTTCCGGCTTCGGCGGATCCTGCGCGCGCGGCGCCGCCGTCAGGGCGACGAGGGCGAACATGATCGGGACGGCGGCTCCGTACGTCATGCGTGAGGCGATCCTACACCGGCCGGCGCCGTGCCCATGGCAAGTAGAATAGGCGGGGTTCGGCTGCCCGGCGCGAGCACGCGCGGAGCGAACCGGCCGCCTCCTGCCCTTGACCGACACCGCCTCCACCGCTGCCGCCGCCGACGCGCGACCGATCGGGCCGGCGCACGCCGCACCGCTGCCGCGCCGTGCCGCCGCGCGCGACGCGGCCATCGTGTTCGCGCTGGCATCCCTGCCGGCGCTGGCCGCACTGAACGGCGGCTTCGTGGCCGACGACTTCTTCTTCGTCACCATCCTCGAGCGCATCACGCAGCCGGTGACCGCTTACGTCGCCGGAGCGGTGCTGGCGATGCGCGCCGTTCCCACTTCGTTCTATCGGCCGCTCGCCATGGCGAGTCTGCTCCTGGATCTGCGGGCGTCGGGCAGCGATCCCCGGGTGCTGCACGCGGTGAACCTGGCGCTGCACGCCCTGACCGCGGTGGCGGTGTGGGGCATCGCCAGGCGGATCCTCACCGGGCCGGCCGCGCGGCCGGCCGCGGTGGTGGCGGCCCTGGCCTGGGCGTGGTTTCCGCGGCGCGTCGAGGCGGTCGCGTGGATCTCCTGCCGCCCCGACTTGCTCGCCACGGCGCTCGGCACGCTCGGGTTGTGGCTCTGGATCGAGGGCGCCGGCAGGCGTCGCACGACGCTGCGCGCGGCCGGCGTGTTCGCGTGGGGACTGGCGCTGCTGGCCAAGGAATCGGCGGTGGTCCTGCCGCTCGCGCTGCTGGCCTGGCCCGGGGCCGGTGCGCCGGCGTCTGACGACGCCACGCGCAGCCGATGCGCCCGCGTGGCGCCACGCGCAACGGCGCTCTGGCCCTTCGCCGTGACGCTGGGCGGCTACTTCGCCCTGCGGCGTATCGCCCTGGGCACGTTCGTCGGCGGCTACGGTGCGAGCACGCTGGTGTTCTGGTCGGATTCCACGCTGAAGCACCTGATCTACCCGGCGATCCCGCCGGTGGAGTGGCTCAACCGCTGGCTGCTGGCGCCGGGCGTGCTGCTGCCCGCGACCATCATCGTCGGCGGGATGACGATGGCGCTCTGGTTCGCGATCTGGCGGACGCGGACCACGCCGGCCGTGGCCTTCGGTGCGCTCTGGTGGCTGGCCGGCGCGCTGCCCGCCATGCCGTTCCTGCCGTCGCTGTCGACGACGTTCAACGACCGCCTGATGTACCTGTCGGGGATTGGCCTGGCGCTGATCGTCGGCGGCTGGTGGACGTGCGGCGGACGTCGTCTGCGGACGACGATTGCCGCGGGCCTGCTGCTCGCCACCTGGCAGACGATGACGATCGCGGCGCGCTGGCCTGTGGCCGGGACGCTGGCGGCCAGACTCGTGTCCGGTGTCGCTGGCGCCATGAAGGCGGGCGACCCGGCGCAACCGGTGATCGTGGCAGCGGTGCCCGACAGCTATCTGGGCGCCTACGTCCTGCGCAACGCGCTGGAATACGCGATCCAGCGCGAGGGTGTGCTCGATCCCGCGCGGGTGGCCGTCGCTTCGCACTACCTGCTCGAGTCGCCGTCGGTGATGCCGGTTGAGGTGACCGCCGAGGGACCGGCCAGCGTGAGGTTGCGCGGGAAGGGGGGGCGGCCCGAGGTGATGGCGGACGCTGACGTGGCGTTGCGGTTCGCCACCCTCGACGCCGCGCCGACGCACGACCGTTACGGGCGGCGGGTCGACGTGCTGATCCGCCTGAACGAGCCGGCGCTCGTGCTGGTGGCGGCGCCTGGCGGCGTCCGGTCGCTCGGCGTGATCGGAACGGCCATTCCCCACGATTCGCAGGCGTCGCCCCGCGTGGGGCCGAGGGAGTGAGCCCGATGTGGGATCGCATGCTGCAATGCCTGAGGCGCCTTGCCGGGACCGCGCCCGACCCCGCGCCCGAACCCGCGCCTGCCCTCGTGGCTGACCCCGCGCCCGATCCCGCGCCCGATCCAGAGCCCGATTCTGGCCGGTTGCGAGAGATCGCAGCCGCGCTGATCCCCACGGCACCGTCGCCGCAGAACGCGCTCGACGTGTTCATGGGCGAGTGGATCTCGACACCTCCGCCGCCGCTCAGGCACCTCTCGGCAGGCCAGATGCCGCTGTTCCAGGATCCGCGGGTGGCCTGGGGCCTCGAGGCGCTGGGCGGCGTGGCCGGCCAGCGCGTGCTCGAACTCGGCCCCATGGAGGGCGGCCACAGCTACATGCTGCAGGAGGGGGGCGCCCGCGAGGTGATTGCCATCGAGGGCAACCAGCGCTGCTACCTCAAGTGCCTGGTGACGAAGGAGATTGCCGGGCTCGATCGCGTGCGCTACCGGCTCGGCAACTTCGTCGAGTTCATGCGCGACACCTCCGAGCGCTTCGACCTCGTGCTGGTTGCCGGCGTGCTCTACCACATGGCCGATCCGCTCGAGGTGGTGCACCTCGTCTCGCGCGTGACCGATCGCGCGTTCTTCTGGACGCACTACTACGACGATCGGGTCATGCAGACGGTGAGCGCGCCGCACTTCTCGGGCAGCCACGAGCTGCGCCATGGGGAGTTCACCTGTACGGCGGAGCGCTACAACTACCACCTGGGCAGCCGCTACGCGAAGTACGCGGGCGGGCTCGCGACGCACGCGCACTGGCTGCGGCGCGACGACCTGCTGCGGCTGCTCGCGCACGTGGGCTTCACGCGGGTGGAGGTGGGCTTCGAGGATGTCGAGCACGTGCACGGGCCGTGCTTCGCGCTCGCCTGCTCGAAGCCACCGCGTGAGCGTCGATCCGGCTGAGGCCGGATGCCTGCCTATCGCAGCTTGATGCCCGTCTCGTTGCTGCCGCCGCCCCACGGGACGCCGCCGCCGTTCCAGTAGAGCGATCGTTCCACCACGATCGGCACCTCGTTGGTCGATTCCACCAGCGCGCCGAACTTCTCCCCGGAGGCGAGCGGGAACTCCCACGACGACACGGTGAGGCGCGAGTTCCTCGGCACCGTCTTCGTGAGCACGAGCGGCGTCAGGCCCGCCGCGCGCAGCAGCGTCAGCTTCACGCTGGCATCGGCGTCGCTCGGGTTCGCGACGAGGATGTAGGTTTCGAACGCGCGGCCGCCGCCGTGCTCGCCTTCGGCCAGGCCCCAGAGCGTGCCCGTCGAGGTGACGCCGGCGCTCGCGTGCGCCTCTTCCCACTGGTGGAAATTGCCCGGCCAGTACATCGCCCGCTCCACGACGATGGGCAGCGTGGCGGTGATCGACGCCGAGACGTCGGTGTCCTCGAGGCCGGGGATCTCGTCGAGGTAGCGCGTCATCCGGCTCTGCCGATCCAGAGTGCGCTCCTCGGTGATGACCGGTCCCGTGGGCCGCAGGTAGCGGATGGTGACGGTAGTGGGCGCCGGGTTCGGGTTGGCCAGCAGCAGGTAGGTGTCGAACATCGGCCCCGTCCGGCCCTCGGCCACGAACCATTCCGTGGCCGGCGCCTCGACGGCGGCGGCACCGTGTCCGCCGTTCCACACACGGCCGCGGTTCGAGAAGTACATCGCGCGCTCGACGGTGATCGGCTGGTCGCTGGTCACCGAGGCCGAGAACTGCTTGCCGCGCACGCCGGCGATGTCGTTGGCGCAGATCGTTTCGCGGCTGTTCGCGGCGAGCGTGTAGGTGCGCCTGACCGGCGCACCCTCCGTGAGCAGGTAGTCGATGGTCACGTTGGCGGCGTTCGCGCCGGCGTTGGCGAGCAGGATGTAGGTGTCGAAGAAGTTCGCCTCGCCTTCGGCCAGATACCACGACGTGCGGCTGCTCGGGACGCCCTTTCCGGTGTGCCCGCCGTACCAGAGATCGCCCCAGAACATGGAGCGCTCCACCAGCACGCCGCCCTCGGTGGCGGTGACCACCGCCGACACGGCCTCGTTGGCGAGGCCGGCGATGGCGTTCACGTCCACGGTGAGGCGGCTGTTGCCGGCCACCGTGTAGTCGCGCACGACGGGGCCCGCGCCCTTGCGAAGGTAGCTGATGACCACCGAGGCGTCCTCGGGGTTCGGGTTCACCAGCGCCAGCCGCTCGCTGAAGTAGCCGGTGGCGCCCTCCGAGAGCACCCAGCGGTTCGGCAGCCGCGGATCGGTGCCCAGGCGGTACTCGTCCAGGTTGCTCACGCCATCCCCGTCATCATCGGCCGTGGGCGAGTGCACGCCGTAGCGTGCCTCCCACGCGTCGGCGAGGCCGTTGCCATCGCGATCGGTCGGCGGCACCAGGCCGGCCCGCACCCGCACCGGGCCGGTGGACGGGCGGATCTGCGTGTTGCCGGCGGCATCCGTCACCTGCGCGAACACCCAGTAGGTGCCCGGTGACAGGCCCGCCACGTTCCAGGCGAAGTAGCCTCGCGTGGCCGGCAGGTTCACCGCGCCGGGAATCGAGATGCGGCCTGCGGGATTGTCGCTGGTGTTGTAGAAGAGCGTCACCGTGGCGTCGGCGCCGCCACCGTCGGCTACCTGCCGCGAGAACGTCGCGTCGGATACGCGCCAGCGCACCACGAAGAACCCGCTGCCGTTGGGCTCGTCGTCGGCGGCCAGCTTCACGTTGGACAGCCGGAACGGCCGATCGACGCCGCCGGCCTCGTTGACGTCGAT
>JBDIBB010000155.1:0-8726 GCA_039812685.1 Vicinamibacteraceae bacterium | reverse complement strand
GCGGCCGCGGTCGTCGAACGTGACGATGGCGAGCCAGAGCAGCTCGGCCGGTTCGGTGGTCGCCAGCCGCGACAGGTCGGTCGGACTCAGCGCGCACCGGTAGTCGGGCAGCACCAGGCGCGGATCCACCACGAGGAACGACACCGGATCGTCGACTGCGTGCAGGCACTGGAACGGGGCGAACGCCTCCCCGGTGACGACCGCGAAGCGCCGGGCCTGTTCGAATCCGGGCACGCCGAGCGGGAACGTGACACAGTCGGCCGCCGCGATCTCGAACGTGCCGAAGCGCGATCGAATCTGGAGGGCCTCGGGGCCGGCGGACGCGGTCATCGAATCGGTGCTCATGTCAGGTAATCCAGCAGCGACGGCCGGCTGCTCTTGCTCACGGCGGCCAGCGCCGCCTGGAGGGCGGTGTCGGCCTGCTGCATGCGCGTGATGGCTTCGGCCATGTTGGCTTCCTCGAGCGCCGACCGGCGGACGACGCTCGCCCGCTTCACCTCGGCGAGCCGCGCCTGCTGCTCATCGACGTCGTTCAGTGCCGCGCCTACCCGGCTCTGCATCGTCGTGGCGCGGTCGAAGGCCTCGCCGAGCCGGGCCAGGCCGTCCGATACGGTGAAGCCGGGCCCGGCGGTGTTGCCCGCGCGCACGGCGGTGGCCAGTTGGTCGAGGCTGTCGAACAGATCGCCCATCACCGCCGACCCGTCGAAGGTGACCGCGATCGACCGGGTCCGGTCCACGTCGATCCGCTGGGAGCCGGCGTTGCCCTGATAGGGGCCGATGACGCCCAGCGCGTCCCGCTGGTAGGGCGGCGTCGTCAACTGCTCACCCGAGAACAGATACGTGCCGCGGAACTGCTGGTTGATGGCCGTCAGCAACGCGTCGCGGATACCCTCGACCTCCAGGGCCAGCGCGTCCCGCTGCGACTGCGGGAGGAAGCTGTTGTTGGCCGCCGCGGCCCTCACTTGCGCGTCCTGGATGCGGAGGATGGCGTCGCTCAGCACCGAGTCGGCCACGGCCAGCCTCGAAGCGACCGAATCGCTCGCCTTCGCATAGCTGTCCAGCCGCCGCTGCTCGGAGTATTCCCCAATCACCTCGGCGGTGGCCGACGGATCGTCGCTCGGCGCGTGCAGGCGCTTGCCCGACGACACCTCGCGTTGCGCCCGCTGGAAGACGTCGGCCGCGCGGTTGATGTCGGCCAGCCCATTGCGGAAGGCCATGTCGAAGGTCACGCGCACGACATCACCTCATCATCCCGATCAGCGTGTCGAGCATCTGGTTCACCGTGGTGAAGAAGCGGGCGTTGGCCTCGTAACCGCGCTGGAACCGCAGCATGTCGGCCGCCTCCTCGTCGAGCGACACCCCCGAGACGCCGTCCTGCAGGTTCTGCAACTGGCGCAGGACCTCGGCCTGCGTGCCCTCACTCGCCCGGGCGGCCGCGCGATCGCGGCCGACGCGATAGACCAGTTGGCCCCAGGCCTCGGACGGCGATGCCAGCCCGCCGTTGGTGATGGGCTGATCGCGCAGGGCGGCCAGCGCGCGCGCCACCGAGGTCTCGCCCGGCACGCCCGCCATGCCCGACGCCGCCACGAGCGCGCCGCCCCCGGCGGCGGTCAGCGCGGGGTTGACGGCCATGGTCGATGCCGCGCCGGCCAGCGGCATCGGGGTGAAGAAGACCTGCCCCGGATCGCCGTTGGCGTCGAAGCCGGCCTGATGGAGCGCGTTCACCTCACCCACGATGTCGAATGCCACCTGGTCGAGGCGCGCGAGGTAGTCGGGAAGCATGACGTCTCGAACGTGCAGCACGCCGCCGAGCGAGCCCTGCGCGATCAGCCCGGTGACGTCGGCGCCACCGGCCGAGATCCTGGCGAAGCCGTTGGCATCCTCGGTCGTCGTCAACGCATACGATCGCTCGCCGATCACGAGGGGCCGCCCGCTGGCGAAGTCGATGTCGAAGCCGCCGTTCGCGAGTTCGATCGCATTGATCTGCACGTAGCCCGCGAGCTCCTCGACTGCCCTGTTCACCTCGTCGCGCAGGTGAGCGCCCTCTGGCGTGGACGCCGAGGTTCCCGAGAGCTGTGCGTTGAGCGAGGCGATGCGCGCCGTCACCTCGTTGATCTGGGTCACGGTCGCGCGCACCTGCTGGTCGGCGTCGTGGCGTGCGCCGGTGAGCTGGCTGGCGACGTCGGCAAACGCCTTGCCCAGGGCCTCGCCCTGCAGGACGACCTCCTGCCGGGCGGTGGCGGAGGTGGGCGTATCGGCGAGCGTGGCAAACGCGTCGAAGAAGCCGTCGAGCGCGGCATCCAGCGACGCCCCTGGCGTTCCGACCGACACCTCGATCACGCCCAGGTGCTGGCTGACGGTGTTCTCGCGCTGCTGACCGGAGTACTCATCGCGGACGCGGCGATCGACGAGCCGGTCGCGCATGGCGCGCGCACCGACGATTTCGACGCCGCCGCCCGCGCTCCAGCGATCGGTGGACGGCACCGCCGCGAACTCGGCCACCCGCTTGGAGTACCCGGGCGTGTTGACGTTGGCGATGTTCTGTCCGACGACGTCGAGCCCGTAGCGCTGAGCGTCGAGCGCGCGTGAGGCGAGCGACAACATGCCGAGCAGTCCGGACATCAGCCCCTCGCTCCGAAGTGCGCGGCCGGCCGCGCGATGGCCTCGTCACCGTGCCGGCCATAGCCGGCCACCAGCCCCTGGCCCGCCAGCGACGCCGAAACGAAGGCGGCGAGCGAGTCGCCAAGGCGCTGGCAGCGCGCGAGCGCGGCGCGCGTCGCCTCGATTTCCTGTGTCAGGGCCACGCGGGCGTCAGCCGGCAGTTCGCCGGCGGCGAGCCGATGGGGCCAACAGGCCGAGAGCGCCGCCGAGAGTGCAGACTCGGCGTCGGCCAGCGAGCCGGCGGCGGGCATGGCGAGCGCGTCGCCGAGGGCCTGAAGGGCCATCCGCACGGCGTGCACCTGGACGGTCGGCCCCTGAGCGGTGATCACGATTCGGCTCCTTCCCTGGGCCGGTCATCATGGCGGCGACCCGCCGCGACAGATCAGTGTCCGAGCAGGCTGTCGATCATGCGATCGGCCAGGCGCAGCGGGTCGTTGCCCACCTCGCCCGCCGCCAGCTTCTGCCGCGCGCGTTCGACGACGTCCTGCCGGATGGCCGGCGCCTTCGACGCCTCCTGCAACGCCGTGGTCATCAGCCGGGCGTCGTTGGACACCTCGACCCGATCGCCGCCGGCGCCGCCGGCCCGGTTCCTCTCCGGCCGGCCCGTCTGAACGCGGTCGGCCTGATGCGCCTGCTGCGCCACGTCCGGCCGTGTCACCTGGTCTGGGCCGTGACCATCAATCTTCATGTCCGCTCCAATCGACGGCCCCCGGAGACACGGGAGCCGTTCGACAGGCTAATCGTCACCCGACCCCGGAAGCTTTAACTCGAGGCTTCCATCGGCCACCCCGGTGGCCAGCGTGGGGTCGACGCGCTGGCCGTTCACGAGCACCTCGAAGTGCAGGTGCGGGCCAGTCGCCCGCCCCGATTGCCCCACTCGACCCACGACGGTTCCTCTTGCAATTTCCTGTCCTGGCTGGACCTGCAGCGCCGACAGGTGTGCATAGCGCGTCCGGACACCGTTGTCGTGCTCCAGCACGACCGTGAGGCCATAGGCGCCCTGGTCGCCGGCCGCGACGACGCGCCCAGCCCCGGCCGCGGGCACTTCCTGTCCGTAGGCCGCCTTCAGATCGATGCCGGCATGGAACCGCCGTTGCCCGTGAAAAGGATCGGCGCGCCAGCCGTAGTCCGAACTCGCCGGTGCCGAGAACGGCAGCCGCAGCCGCGAGCCTCCGGGCCCGGGCGGCGCCGACGACCGCCTTGACCCCGCCGCGACAATCGCCGGTTCCGGCAGCGACTCCGTCACTGCCGGAACCGGTTGAGCTGGCGTCGCCATCCCTGGCTCGCCGCCGCGCGTCATGCTCCGCTGAAGCACCTCGGCCAGGCCGATCCCGCCTGCCTTGCTCAGCGCTCGCGCCAGCTCGACGTGAATGGTCTCGGTCAATCCCTGCAGCCCGAGATCCAGTCCTTCTCCTCCCTCGGGCTCTTCCTCGGAGAGAAACGACTGGCGCATCTGCTGCACCATCTGCGCCAGCAGCAGCGCCTCGAACTCCTGCGCCACCTGCTCGACGCTGGCGCCTGGCGCCAGGACGGGGCCCGCGCCGGCGGTCGGACCGCCGGTCGCTTGCAGCCCCAGTCCGGCACGGGTCACGGTGAACGACATGAGTCGGCCGCCTCTAGATGACGACGATTTCCGCGCGCAGCGCGCCTGCCACGTGCAGGGCCTGCATGATCGCGATGATGTCGCGCGGGGTGGCCCCGAGGGCGTTCAGCGCCCGCACGACCGACTCGAGCGTCGTGCCTTCCTGCAGTGACACCAGGCGCGCGTCGCCCTCGGTGACCTCCACCCGCTCCTCGGGCACCACCATCGTCTCGCCCGTGCGCGAGAACGGGGCCGGCTGCGAGACGTTGAACCGCGTGCTGATCTTCACCGACAGGTTGCCGTGCGCCACGGCGGCCGCGCCGATGCGGACGCCCGCGCCGACGACCACCGTACCGGTCCGCTCGTTGATCACGACGCGGGCCGCGGCATCGACCGACACCGGCAACGGCTCGATCCGCGCCATGAGATCGGGCACCGCGCCTTTGTAGGCCTCCGGCACCGCGACGCTGACCGCCCCGGGATCGATGGCGTGCGCCGCGCCCGGTCCCAACTCGCGATTGATGGCTTCGGCCAGTTGGGCAGCCGTTGCGAAGTCCGCCTGCGCCAGCGACAGCGTGAGTGCGCCGTCGGTGGGCAGCGCCACCCGCTGCGCCACCTGCACCGTCGCGCCGTTGGGCACGCGCCCCGCGGTGAGATGGTTCACCTGCACCGAGTTGCCGCCCGAGCCCCCACCGAACCCGCCGAGCGTGAGCGGCCCCTGGGCGAGCGCGTGCAGCGTACCGTCTGGCCCGCGCAGACCGGTGGCCACCAGCGTGCCTCCCTGCAGGCTGCGCGCATCGCCGATCGACGAGACGACGACGTCGATCCGCGATCCCGCCCTGGCAAACGCCGGCAGATCGGCCGTGACCAGCACGGCCGCGATGTTCTCGATCTTCACCTGCTCACCCGGCACGATGACGCCGAGCTTCTCGAGCATGTTCGCCAGCGTCTGCGCGGAGAAGATCGTCTGCCGGCGGTCGCCGCTCTTGTTCAGGCCGACGACCAGGCCGTAGCCGATCAGCGGCTGGGCGGGATAGCCCTGCAGCGCGGCGACGTCCTTCACGCGGACGGCGCCCGGAACCTGCGCGGCGGCCGGTGTACTGGCGAACGCCAGAGCGGCGAGCGCGAGCGCCATGACGGTCAGGACGCACGGTCGCGCCGCGACCACGCCTTCGACCGGGGTATGACTGGATGACATCGCCTTGTCCCGCGGCTCAGAAGATCTTGTTCAGGATCCGCACCAGCCAGCCCGGCTTGAGGTTGTCCCTGATCAGCCCCCGGCCGAAGTAGCGGATGCGCAACTGGCCGATCGACGGGGAGAGCACCACGTTGTTGCGGCCGAGATCGGCCTGTCGCACGACGCCCGTCAGCACGACGATCTGCCGGTCGCCGTTGATGTCGATTTCGCGGGCGCCCTCGAGCACCAGATCGCCGTTGGGCAGCACCTCGACGACGCGTGCGGTGAGCGTCGCCGCGAGCTCGCCGCTCCGGCTGGTGGTGCCGCCTCCCTTGAACTTCGTATTGCTGCTGGCCCCGACGAGGTTGGTCGGATCGAGCCAGTCGGGCACCTTCGACTCGACGCCGAACAACTGCGACACCGACGCGTTGGCCCCGCTGTTCTTGTTGAGCGACGAGTCGGCGGTGCCCACCGCCGTGATCGTCTCGATCACCCGGATGGTGACCAGGTCGTTCACCTGCCGCGCGCGCGGGTCCAGGCCGAGCCCGGCCATCCACGACACGTTCGGCACGCCAGGCTGCAGGGCCTGGGTCGCCCGCGCCGCATCGAGATAGCGCGCGTAGAGCACGTCGTAGCTGTCGGAGGCGGCCGTCCGGGGCGTCTCCGCGGCGGCGACGCCGGAGACCAGGACGAACACCATCGCCAGGCGCCGCCCGTTCGAGCTATGAACCATGATCGACCTCGACGGTGGCCGGGCCCACGACGCGCGCCGAGAGCCGGCGGCCGCTGTCGGGGTTCACCACCTTGATCAACTCGCCCAGCCGTCCGGCCTGCATGGCCAGGCCTCGCGCCTGCACCTCGAAGCCTCCGGCACGGAAGGTCACCGTCACCGGTTCGCCGCTGCGCACCAGCGGAGCGGTCACGAGCATCTGCCGCCGCAGCACCTGACCGGCAGGCACGTCGGCGATGGCGCGCGCCCCATCGACATCGACGGGCAGCGCCCGCAGCGGCCAGCCGGCGGCATCGACTTCCACCGCCTCGACGTCGGCCGCCGCGATCGTTTCGCCTCGCGATACCGCCCGGCGCGTCCGCATGGCAGGCAATCGGAGATCCACGATGCAGTGTGCCTCGCCGAAGCGGACGGCCCGCCCGTCTGCGCCCAGCACCTTCACCTGGACGCGGATCGGCACGCCGGCTCTGGCCTCGACAGGCAGCGTGACGAAGACGCGGCCCTCGAGGCCGTCGACGACGGTGACACGCAGGTCGCGAACCTCGATCGCCAGAGGCTCGCCGACGAGCCTGCGTACGGCCGATTCGATCGCGTTCCGCACCGCCGCGTCGCCGGTCGCGCCCGCCGGAGCGGCGAACGCGGCCGCCAGGACGCAGGCGAGCACGGCGCTAGCGCGCCAGGTTGTTGACCTGCTGCAGCATCTCATCGGCGGTCCTCACGACCTTCGAGTTCGCCTCGTAGGCACGCTGGCCGAGAATCATGTTGACCATCTCTTCGACAATGCTCACGTTGGAGTCCTCGAGGAATCCCTGTGCGAGCGTGCCGATCCCATCCAGGCCGGGAGTACCCGTGACGGGCTCACCCGAGGCGGTGCTGACCACGAAGAGATTGCCGCCGAGCGCCATCAGGCCCGCGGGGTTCTGGAACGTCGCGAGTTCGACCGTCCCCACCTGCTGCGGCGCGCTCTGGCCCTGGATGGCGGCCGAGACGATCCCGTCCTTCGAGATGCTCACCGAGGTGGCATTGGCCGGGATGGTGATCTGCGGCTGCACGGGGTAGCCTTCGTTGGTGACCACCTGCCCTTCGGCGTTCAGGTGGAGGTTGCCGGCGCGGGTGTAGGCCACCTGCCCGTCGGGCAACGTCACCTGGAAGAACCCGCGTCCCTCGATGGCGATGTCGAGCGGGCCGTTGGTCGCGCGAAGGTTGCCGCTCTGAAAATCGCGTGCGGTCGCAATGGGACGTGTGCCGAGGCCGAACTCGAGGCCCACCGGCGCCTCCCCCGTCGTCGAGGTGGGGCTGCCAGGGACCTTGGCCTGTTCGTACACGAGGTCCTCGAACTCCACGCGGCTCTTCTTGAAGCCGGCCGTGTTGACGTTCGCGAGGTTGTTCGCGATGTTGTCGATGTTCGCCTGCTGGGCGTTCATCCCGCTGGCCGCCGTGTAGAGCGCTCGGATCATCTGGTGTTCCCTCGAGGCGACCGGTGCGGTTCAAGAACTGCGTCGGCCTGCCGATTGTTCCGACTGGCGGGGTGTCGGCTTACCGACGCCCGAACTCCGTGATGGCGCGTTGATCGACGTCGTTCATCAGCACGTTCAGGCCCCGCTGAAGTGCCTCGAAGCTGCGGCCGACCTCCGTGAGCTGGACCATCCGTTCCACCACGGACACGTTGGAATGCTCCAGCAATCCCGACCTCACCGCGACGTCGGAGGCCGCGGGCAGCGCGCCGCTGCCCGCATAGCGGAATCGGCCGTGGTCCTCGCGCCTGAGGTTGTCGGCGTCGGGCACGTCCACCACCCGCAACTTCCCCGCCACTACGCCACCAGCACGAATCGTTCCGTCGGCGTCCACGCTGACCTCGCCGCGCCCGATCTTGATCGGCCCATTGGTCCCGAGCACCGGCAGGCCGTCGGAGGTCGCCAGGGTGCCATCGGCCTGCCGGTCGAACTGGCCGTTGCGGGTGTAGCGCTCGCCGTTCGGGGTCTGCACGACGAAGAAGCCGCGCCCCTCGAGCGCGAAGTCGAAGTCGCGGCCCGTCGGCGTCAGCGCGCCGTTGCGCAGGTCGAGCCGCCCCTGGCGCGCGACCACGTCGACGGCGCTCTGCAGCGCGGCGCGGAAGTCCGGCCGCTCGGCGGCGAGCGTCGAGGCGCGTTCCGCCTTGTAGCCGGCCGTGTTGACGTTGGCGAGATCGGCCGCCACGCGATCGAGCTGATCGATGCGCGTGCGCATGCCGCTCAGTGCGACGTAGGCGCCGCCTGCCATGTGCGCTCCTCCCCTGCCGTGCGGGCGGCCACGGCCACCAGCAGGTCCTCCTGGCGCCCGCGACCCTCCAGGCGCACCCACACGAACGGTCCGCACCGCACCGGGCGCATGCGTTCGGCGCCGCCGCGAGCCGCGGCCTCTGCCACCCGGCGCGCGGCGTCGGCGATGCTGCGCAAGGTGGTGGCCGCGATCTCGGGCCTGGGCGGGGCCGTGCTGGTCGCGTAGGCGGCGGCCAGCCGCTGCCATGCGGTTTCGGAGACGACGAAGGCGTCAATCCGGGCACCGGTGATCTCGCGCAGCGCCACGAGCGAGGCGCG
>JBDIBB010000154.1:0-8831 GCA_039812685.1 Vicinamibacteraceae bacterium | reverse complement strand
CGGCACCTGCGCGGTCCAGGTGCAGTTCGTGCCGCTCACGAGCGTCCAGGAGACCGATCCGCTGCCACCGGAAGCCGGGATGGTCACGTCGCGCGAGCCGTTCAGGCGGTACTGACAGCTCGGGGCGGCCCCCGCCTGCGTGATGGTGACGTCGCGTCCGGCGATGCGCAGCACCCCGACGCGGCTGGCGGTCGAGGTGTTGGGCTGCACTTCGAATCTGGCCGGCGCGGGCGGATTCCCGCATTCCTCGGCGCCCGGGGCCGGCGTGCGCTGGATGATCCACGGGACGCGGCTCTCGGCCGCCCAGGTACACTCGCGGCGCGGCTCGCTCACCTTCGCGCTGAATTCGCCCCCTGAAGCCGCCATGGTGGAGGACAGTGGCGTCACGTCGAAGTCGCAGTTCTTGGGGCGCAGGCCGCCGCAGCGACCCATGCTGATGGGCGTGGTTCCGGCCGACCCGACGACGGTGCTCACGGCACCGAGCAGGTCGCCTCAAGTGTTGGCCGGCGGGGCCATCGCCCCCCACCTGATGCTGGACGAGGTCAGCGGTCCCGAGAAGGTTCGCGTGGCCGCGCATCCGCTCTTCGAGCATCGCAGCTCGCCCTGGAAGTCGCCGTTGGAAGGCAGCCCCACGAGCTGGCCGGCGACCGTGCCCGTGCGGCCGTCAGCGGCCTCGTAGGTGCCGGTGACGGCGTAGATCGGCGTGGCCCTGGTGCCGGCGGCCTCGCCGCTCCCGCCGCCGCCGGCCAGCAGCTTGAGCAGCAGCGTCAGGTTGTAGGGCACCTGCGTGCCGCCCTGGCCATCGCTTGCGACCCCGCTCATCGAACCCGTGTAGCTCTGCGTGACCTGGGAAGGCGGCCCCGTCGTGGGCGGCGGCGTGGGCGGCGGGACCACGACCGTCTGGCACACGGGCTGGATGCCGCGACCGTCGATCTGCAGGAACACGCGGTCGACGGCTTCCGCGTGATTGCAGCCGTTCACGCGGTAGCGCAGGTACTCCTGCGTCCAGACGATGTCGCCTTCGACGTCGACGTAGGTGCTGGCGGCCGGGCGCTTCAACTGGTCGCGGTACTTGGCCTCGAGCTGCTGGCGGAAGTCGAAGGGCTGGTCGCGTGGCGGGAAGGCGACGTTGCCGGCCGGCGCGGCGCCGCACACGGGCTGGATGCCGCGGCCGTCGATCTGCAGGAACACGCGATCGACGGCTTCTGCGTGATTGCAGGCGTTCACGCGATATCGCAGGTACTCCTGGGTCCAGACGATGTCGCCCTCGACGTCCACGTAGGAACTGGTCGCCTGCCGTTTGAGCTGATCGCGGTACTTGGTCTCGAGCTGCTGGCGGAAGTCGAAGGGCTGGTCGCGTGGCGGGAAGGCGACGTCGCGCGTCCCGCCGATATCGTCGCCGCCGGCAGCCATGGGTGTGAACCCCGGCGAGGCCGGCACCCGGGTCGTCGTGGCCGGGCCGCCCGACGAGCCTGGCGTCGCGGCGCTGGCGGCCGTGGGTGAGGTCGGCGTGGTTCGCTGGGCGCGCTCTCCGCCGCCGCAGGCCGAGGCCGTGAGCGCGATCGCGCACGCGAGCGACACGAGTCCGTCGCGAAGGCGAGGCATATGTCCTCCTTTCACGGCATGCCCACGACACCGCGTGGCGAGCAGCCGCAACGAGGGAGCCCAATCGAAAGGGAGTGGCGCAGTATAGCACCGCGCCGGCTCACGCCCGCCTCCGGCCCGGGCGATCGAGGTGTGCTCCGCGCCTCAGGCGCCGGGAGAGGGCTGCGTGCGCAACTGCACCGCCTGCGCGACGAACGTGTCCTCGGGCAACGCGCCGAGGATCTCCACCTGATCGTCGACCACCGTCATCGGGACACCGCGCACCCGGTACTTGCGTGCCAGGTCCGGGTATTCGCTCACCTCCACGGCGATGGCGGTCACATGGGGGTTGGCCACGGCCATCCGGTTCGCGAGGCTCACGGCCCGCGGGCAGTGCGGTCAGGTGGGCGTGGTGAAGACCTGCAGTGTCATCGGGCTCGTGACGGCCGCCAGCAGGCGCCGGCTCGCCTCCGAGAGGTCCGCTTCGCCGTGCGAGACGAGCAGGATGGCATCCAGCAGCGCCGTGAACTCGTAGCCGAGCGGCGCGCCGACGAAGCGCACGCCGTCATCGCGGAGCGCGCCGTCGGCGCCGGCGCCGAGCACGATGATGGTGGGGGCGCGATCGACGCCGGCCGCCGCGGCCGCCTCGCGCTCGAGCACCAGGTTGTGCTCCTCGACGGTGATCCGGTCGCTCGCGCCGGCGAGCAGATCCAGGATGCGTCGCGTATCGGCGCACGTGTCGCACTCGAGCGTCTGTGTGTAGTAGCGGAGCACGACCGGAGCGGTCATGCCCGCGAGCAGTTCGCGCACCTGCGCGAGTTCGGCGTCGGAGAGCAGGGACATGGTGAATGGTCGCAGTCTGGCGGAAGACGACGGGCCTCGAAGCGGCCGGCGCCGGCTTCCGCGCTAGAAGTTGAACAGTTTGTCGAACGCCGACTTCGGGTCGTTGTCGCTGCGGATCGAGGACGTCTGCCGCTCGACGCGCACGCTGGGCGAGAACCAGGCACAGTCGTTGGCGGTGTCCTTCGGCGAGATGGCCGCGGGGACCGGCTGCAGGCACTGGAACCGTGCGCCCGGATCGAAGCTGGCGCACTGCACGCAGCTGTGCAGCGCGGCGCGGCACTTCGGGCACGTGGAATCGGCGGCGATCGGCGACGACACGAGCGTGGCGCACGCGCGGCAGCGCACCACCTCGTGGCTGGCCATGAGACGGGGCGTGCGCGGCGCCTCGGGCGGGATGCTGCGCGCGCGCGGCGCGCCGGGCTCGCGCGGCGCGCGCGGCGGAGCGGTGTCGGGACGGTCGCGCGCGGCGCGATCGCGATCGTCGTCCTGGTAGCCACGCTGGCGGTATTTCCGGTCGGACATGTGCGTTTCGCTCCCCGGGGCGATGGGTGGCGCCGCCGGACCCCGGCTCCTGACAGTATCGCGCCGGCCGGCCCCCTGGCACCGGCGGTTGGTCCGGCGACCCGATTTTTTTTGTGGACGCCGCGCGGCCTGCGCTATGATGCGCCGGGCCTCTTGCTGAGTTCGCCGTTGCCGTCGCTGGCGACAGGCGTGTCCTGCCCGTGCGAATCGCACGCCGGCTTGCGCCGGACGTTCGTGTTCGCGCGTGCGGGCTCACCGCTGCCAGCCGAGCGGTTCGCGGTCGCGTTCCGCGACCGTGAATGGCAGGCCACGGCGCTTCCGGCGCGGTCCGGCACGCGGTTCGTGCCGGACCGGCAGTCGTACTGAGGCGTTGCCCGCGCGGTCGTTCGAGGCGCGGGCGGCGGTTCCTGCCCCGTACGGCCAATGCCACTGCTGAACGTGCGACGTGTTCCTCCGGTTGCCCGGGGGAGCGCATCGCCCGGGCGCGCCGCCTCCCGGCGCCCTGGCGGGTGTCGTGGCGGGGGGCCTGTTTCGTGCCTGAAGGTATGAGCCAGATATTTCGTCCACGCGCGAACCAGCTCGCCCGCGCGAGCCTGGTGATCGCCGGCGCCCTCGCCGTGCTGCTGGGTGCGGCAGCGCCCATCGTCATGCGTTCGGACTGGGTCACCGGCGCCCACACCGCCATCACGCAGCCGGTGCAGTTCAGCCACGCGCACCACGTCGGCGGAATCGGCATCGACTGCCGCTACTGCCACACGTCGGTCGAGACCGCGGCGTTCGCCAACATCCCGCCGACCAAGACGTGCATGAACTGTCACTCGCAGATCTGGGTGACCAGCGCGTTTCTCGAGCCCGTGCGGGCCAGCTTCCGGACCGGCGAGTCGCTGCAGTGGACGCGGGTGCACAACCTGCCCGACTTCGTCTACTTCAACCATTCGATCCACATCAGGAAGGGGATCGGGTGCGAGACCTGCCACGGCCGCGTCGACACGATGGCGGGCATCTACCAGGCCCAGACGCTGCAGATGGAGTGGTGCCTCGACTGCCATCGCGCCCCGGAGAAGTACGTCCGGCCGCGCGAGGCCGTGTTCGCGATGGGCTACCAGCCGGCGGCCAGCCAGGCCGAGATCGGCGCCAGGCTGGTGAAGGAGTACGACATCCAGCGCCTCACCTCCTGCTCGACGTGTCATCGGTGAGGCGGGGCGCGCGCACCGGCCGCGGGAACACGAACCAGTCAGCGTAGGCAGCCAAACGATATGCGAGAGATGGACCTGTCGGCCCTGCAGGCACGCATGGCCGAGACCAGTGGCAAGACCTGGTGGCGCGGGCTCGACGAACTGGCCGACACCCCGGAGTTCCGGCAGATGCTGCACCGGGAGTTCCCCGAGGCCGCCTCGGAGTTCGACGATCCCGTCGGCCGCCGCACCTTCCTCAAGCTGATGGGCGCCTCGCTGGCGCTGGGCGGCGCCACGGCGTGCACCAGGATCCCCGAAGAGAAGATCGTCCCGTACGCGCGCGCACCGGAGGAACTGGTGCCCGGCCGGCCGCTGTTCTACGCGACGGCGATGCCGCTGCCCGGCGGCGCGATCCCCGTGCTCGCCGAGAGCCACGAGGGGCGGCCGACGAAGATCGAGCCCAACCCCGAGCACCCGGCGACGCGCGGTGGCACCGACGTGTTCTCGCAGGCGGCCATCCTCTCGCTCTACGACCCCGATCGCGCGCAGGCGGTGAAGTTCCTCGACGAGATCCGCCCGTGGGGCCAGTTCATCACGGCGATCCAGGAGGAGATGGCGGCGCAGCGCGAACGGCAGGGCGCGGGGCTGCGGCTGCTGACGGGCGCGGTGATCTCGCCGACGCTCGCGGGGCAGATCGCGGACCTGCTCGCGGCCTATCCGCAGGCGCGGTGGATCCAGTGGGAGGCGGCCGAGAGCGGCGCCGCCCGCGCCGGCGCGCTGCAGGCCTTCGGCGAGGCGCTGACGCCACGCTACCAGCTCGACAAGGCGAAGGTGGTGCTGTCGCTCGACGAGGACTTCCTCACCTCGAGCGCGGGCCGGCTCCGCTACGCGCGCGACTTCGTCGACGCGCGCCGGCTGGCCGACGGCGACACCGCGATGAACCGGCTCTACGTGGTCGAGAGCACGCCGACGCCCACCGGCCTGAAGGCCGACCACCGGCTGGCCGTGCGCGCCTCGGAGATCGAGGGCCTGGCCCGGGCGGTGGCGGCCGGCCTCGGCGTGCCGGACGTATCGGGCGGGGTCGTGCCGCCGCACGTGCCCGCCGCATGGGTGCCGGCGCTCGTCAGGGACCTGCTCGCCAACCGCGGCGCAGCGGTGGTGATGGCCGGCGCGCAGCAACCGGCCGCCGTCCATGTGCTCGCCCACGCGATGAACGACCTGCTGGGCGCCGTGGGTGAGACCGTGGTCTTCACCGCCCCGGTGGAGGCACGGCCGGCCGACGGCCTGGCGGATCTCTCGCAACTGGCCGCCGACATGGAGGCCGGGCGCGTGGATCTGCTGGTGACGATCGGCACGAACCCGGTCTACGACGCCCCGCCCGATCTGGCCTTCGCCCAGCGGATGGCCCGGGTGCGGCTGCGCGTGTTCATGGGCCTGTACGAGGACGAGACGGCGCGGCTCTCGCAGTGGGTGCTGCCCGAGACGCACTTCCTCGAGAGCTGGAGCGATACACGGGCCTTCGACGGCACGCTGTCGGTGGTGCAGCCGCTGATCGCACCGCTCTACGAGGGGCACTCCGCGCACGAACTCGTGGCCGCGCTCTCGGGCCATGCCGATGCCAAGGCCTTCGATCTGGTGCGCGAACACTGGCAGCGACAGCTGGCCTCGGGCTCCTCCGGCGCGGTGACGCAGGCCGACGGCCAGCCCGTGGCGAGCTTCGATCAGCTGTGGCAGCGGGCGATCCACGACGGGTTCCTGGCGGGATCCGCCCTGCCCGCCAGGGCGGTGGCGCTGCGGGCCGGCGCCATCGCGCCGCCCGCGCCCGCGCCGGCGGCCGACGCGCTGGAGATCACGTTCAGGCCGTGCCCGAACGTGATCGACGGCCGGTTCGCCAACAACGGGTGGCTGCAGGAGCTGCCGCGGCCGATCACCAAGATCGCGTGGGACAACGTGCTGGCGGTGAGTCCCGCCACGGCGAAGCGGCTCGGCCTGCTCGATCAGGATCTCGCCACGGTGCGCCTCGCCGGCCAATCGGTGAAGCTGCCGGTGTGGCGCGTGCCGGGGCAGCCCGACAACTCGCTGATGGTGCACATCGGCTACGGGCGGACGCACGCGGGCCGGGTGGGGACCGGCGTGGGCGTCGACGTGACCCCGTTGCGATCCGGCGCCGCGCGCTGGACGGCGACCGGCGTGGAGGTCTCCGCCAGCGGAGAGCGCTACCAGCTCGCGTGCACGCAGGGGCACTTCGCCATCGAGAACCGGCACCACGTGCGCGCCGGCACCCTGGCGCACTTCCGGGACGAGCCCGACTTCGCGCGGCACGCCGTCCATGCGGTCGACCCCGGGATGACCCTCTACGGCAACAGCCAGTGGAAGTACGAGGGGCACGCGTGGGGGATGTCGATCGATCTGAACGCCTGCACCGGGTGCAATGCGTGCGTGATCGCCTGCCAGGCCGAGAACAACATCCCGGTGGTCGGCAAGGACCAGGTCGCGCGGCAGCGCGAGATGCACTGGATCCGCATCGATCGCTACTACACCGGCGACGAGAACGATCCGCGGGAGAGCTACTTCCAGCCGATGGCGTGCCATCACTGCGAGAACGCGCCGTGCGAGGTGGTGTGCCCGGTGGCCGCCACCGTCCACAGCAGTGAAGGCCTCAACGACATGGTCTACAACCGGTGCGTGGGGACGCGCTACTGCTCGCACAACTGCCCGTACAAGGTGCGCCGGTTCAACTTCTTCCTCTACAACGACTGGGAGACGCCGAGCCTGAAGATGGCGCGCAACCCGGACGTCACGGTGCGCAGCCGCGGCGTGATGGAGAAGTGCACCTACTGCGTGCAGCGCATCAACTGGGCGCGCATCGACGCCAAGCGGGAGGACCGCCGGGTGCGCGACGGCGAGGTGGTCACCGCCTGCGAGGCGGCCTGCCCGTCGCGCGCCATCGTGTTCGGCGACATCAACGATCCCGCGTCGCGGGTGGCGAAGATCAAGCAGGACCCGCGCGCCTACGGCGCGCTCGCCGAACTGAACACCCGGCCGCGCACCACGTACCTCGCGGCGGTGCGCAACCCGAACCCCGGAATCGAGCCGCCCGTGCACGCGGGGCAGCCCGAGGCCGGCCCGTTGACGGCGGCGCCGCCGATGGACGGCGGGGAACTGACCTACCCGCGATGACGCCGGCGGGATCGCACGCCGGGAACCACGAGCCTGGACCACGACCCACTGAAGAGCGACGCAGCCGACATGGCCACTGAAATCAACCGACAGCGACTGCCGGGCGCGCCCGACGAGGTGCCCATCCTCGCCCCGGGCCACACCCTGAAGAGCGTCACCGAGAAGATCAGCGACATCGTCCTGCGGCTGAAGACGCCCCTCAGCTGGTTCTTCGGCTTCACCGTGGCGTTCCTGCTGCTGCAGGGGCTGCTGCTCGCGATCCTGATGCTGCTGTTTCGCGGCATCGGCGTCTGGGGCGTGAACATCCCGGTGGGCTGGGGCTTCGACATCATCAACTTCGTCTGGTGGATCGGCATCGGACACGCCGGCACGCTCATCTCGGCGATCCTGTTCCTCTTCCGCCAGCAGTGGCGCATGTCGATCAACCGCGCCGCCGAGGCGATGACGCTCTTCGCCGTGGCGTGCGCGCTGCTCTACCCGCTGTTCCACACCGGACGGCCGTGGCTGGCGATCTACTGGCTGCTGCCGTACCCGAACGCGATGGGCGTGTGGCCGCAGTTCCGCAGCCCGCTCATCTGGGACGTGTTCGCGGTCTCCACCTACGCGACCGTCTCGGCGCTGTTCTGGTTCACGGGGCTGATCCCCGACCTCGCCACGCTGCGCGATCGCGCGAAGACGCGGGCGGGTCAGCTGATCTACGGCGTGCTGTCGTTCGGCTGGCGCGGATCGGCGGCGCACTGGCGCCGGTACGAGACCGCCTACATGCTGCTCGCCGGCCTCTCCACGCCGCTGGTGCTCTCGGTGCACACGGTGGTGAGCTTCGACTTCGCCGTGTCGCTGCTGCCCGGATGGCACGCCACGCTGTTCCCCCCCTACTTCGTGGCCGGCGCCATCTTCTCCGGCTTCGCGATGGTGCTCACGCTGCTGATCCCGCTGCGCGCGATCTACGGCCTGAAGGACCTGGTCACCGTGCGGCACCTCGACGTGATGGCGAAGGTGATGCTCGCCACGGGCTGGATCGTGTTCTACGGGTACATGATGGAGGCCTTCGTCGCCTGGTACAGCGGCAGCCAGTACGAGCAGTTCGTCATCTGGAACCGGATGACCGGCCCGTACTGGTGGGCGCTGTGGGCGCTGGTGCTCTGCAACGGCCTCGTCCCGCAACTGCTGTGGCTGAAGAAGGTGCGCACCACGCCGGCGATGCTCTTCGCCATCTCGATCGTGGTGAACATCGGCATGTGGCTGGAGCGCTACGTGATCATCGTCACGTCGCTGCACCGCGACTTCCTGCCGTCCTCCTGGGGCATGTACTCGGGGACCGTGTGGGACTGGACGTTCTACCTCGGCACGATTGGCCTGTTCCTGACGCTGTTCTACCTGTTCATCCGCGTGCTCCCGATGATCTCGATCTTCGAGATGCGCACGCTGGTGCCCGGGGCGGAACCGGAGAGCTAGGGGCGGCCGGCCGGCCGCCCGCGAGGGTTGGATGATGGCGCACGACCAACTGGAGACAACACCGGCCTGGGG
>JBDIBB010000153.1:0-8840 GCA_039812685.1 Vicinamibacteraceae bacterium | reverse complement strand
GCGGCCACTCCGGCGGCCGGCCGTCGCGACCCCGCTAGTCCTGACGAGCTTCGGCCGCCTTCACGGCTCGCCACCGGGCCTCGAGCGCTTCGAGGCCCAGGGCGCCGATCTCGTGACCATCGGCCCGCACGCCGTCTTCGAGCGCGTCGAAGCGGCGCCGGAACTTGCGGTTCGCGTCGCGCAGAGCGGCTTCGGGATCGATGTCGAGCTTGCGCGCGAGTTGCGCCAGCGAGAACAGCAGGTCGCCCAGTTCATCGGCGACGCGCGCCATGGCGCCGGTCGGGCCACCGGCCGGCGATCGGCCGCCAGAAGACGATCCCTGGCCCCGGCCCTCATCGCCGGCGCGGGCGAGTTCGGCGCGCAGCTCCGCGATCTCCTCCTCGATCTTGTCGAGCACTTCGCCCGGTGCCGGCCAGTCGAAGCCGATCTTCGCCACGTGGCGCCCGATGTCGCAGGAAGCGGAGAGTGCCGGCAGCGATCGCGGGACGGCATCGAGCACGCGCGGCGCCCGGCCTGTCTTCGCCTGCTTCTCCCCGGCCTTGATGCGATCCCACTGGTCCAGCACCTCGGCCGGCGTTTCGACCGCGCGCTCGCTCGTGCCCGCCGGAGCGGGTTGCGCGAACACGTGCGGGTGACGGCGAACGAGCTTCTCGCACACCGTGCGCAGCGCGTCAGCCACGGTGAACTCGCCCGCCTCGGCCGCGACCTGGGCGAGGAACACGCCTTCGAAGATCAGGTCGCCCACCTCCTCGCAGAGAGCTCCGGGATCGCCGCGATCGATGGCATCCACCACCTCGGCGGCCTCCTCCTGGACGTAGGGCGCCAGCGTGCGCAGCGTCTGCTGGCGGTCCCATGGGCAGCCGCCGGGCGACCGCAGCGTGGCCATGATCTCGACCAGGCGCTGGAACTGGTGTCCGGGCCGGGATCCGCCGGCGGCAGGCGGCGCCAGCGTGCCCTGCGCAGGCTTCACGGGGGGATCGGGCATGATCGGGGGGCTATGCTAGCATCCTACCCATGAGCGATGAGCCTCGCATCACGTTCTCGGCTTTCGTCATGTCGCTGGCGACGACGGCCGCGGTGCACCTCGGCGATCCCGACCCGGCGAGTGGCAACACCCAGGTCGATCTGACGGCGGCAAGCCAGATGATCGACATCCTGGCGCTGCTCAAGGAGAAGACGCAGGGCAACCTCGACGCGGCCGAAGGCGATCTGGTGGACGCGATGCTCTACGAACTGCGGATGCGCTTCGTCGAGGCCGCCCGGCAGGACAAACGGATCGTCATCCCCTGAGCCCGTCCCACCCCGGCGCGCAACCCCCTCATCGTCCGTGCACGTCACGTTTCTCGGCACCGGCACGTCGCATGGCGTGCCGATGATCGGGTGCCGCTGCCCCGTCTGCACCTCCGCCGATCCGCGCGATCGCCGGAGCCGCCCGTCCGCCGTGCTCGCCTTCGAGGATGGCGCGACCGTCCTGATCGACACGTCAACCGATCTGCGGACGCAGGCGCTCTCTCACGGGCTCGATCGCCTCGACGCCGTGATCTACACCCACAGCCACGCCGATCACATCTTCGGGTTCGACGATCTGCGGCGATTCAACGTGCTGTCGGGCGGGCCGCTGCCCATCTACGCCGACGCGCGCACGCTGGGCGACCTGCGGCGGACGTTCGCGTACGCGTTCTCGGGTGGCGATCAGGCGGGGGGCGGCGTGCCGCAGGTGGATCCGCGGGAGGTGATCGGGCCCTTCGCCATCCTGGGCCACGAGTTCGTGCCGGTGCCCATCCTGCACGGCACCCGGCCGATTCTCGGCTACCGGGTGGGCCGGTTCGCGTATCTCACCGACTGCTCCGCGATTCCGGCGGACAGCCTGCCGCTGCTGCGCGGACTCGACGTTCTCGTGCTGGGGGCGCTGCGCCATCGACCGCATCCCACGCACTTCTCGCTGCGGGAGGCGACGGAGGCGGCCGGGCGCATCGGGGCGAGGCGGACCTGGTTCACCCACATGTGCCACGACCTCGGGCACGCGGCGACCGCACGCGACCTGCCGGCTGAGATGGGTCTGGCCTGGGACGGCCTGACGATCGAGGTGGGCTGAACGCGCCGGGGCAGGACCGGATCCCCGGCCGCCCCGATTGGGGGGCCGGGTCCCGGTGCGGACGGCGGCAGGAGGAGTGACGCGAAGCGCGACAGCCGGCCGTTACCGCTGAACCTGCTGGTCGTGCGCGTCGATCTTCTGCTCGATGCGGGAGAGGGCTTCCTCGGCCTTGTCGTCGGCCTGGCCAGCCGCCTTCTCGTCGGTGGTGCCGGTGAAGTAGGCCTCGCCGGTGCGCGTGCGCGCGCTCATGGCCATCATCGTGCCGTGCGCCGCCTCGCGCGCCGCGCGCCAGACCTTCTTCGCCACGAAGTCGAGCACCATCGCGATGCCGATGAACGGCAGGAACATCGCGAAGGCCGCGCCCATCAGCGGCGCCACCACGATCAGCACCGGCAGCGGCAGACGCAGGTAGCGCGCCTGGTCGGGGCCGGGCAGCGGGCCGCCCTCGCCCGAGAGCGTCGAGACGTGCCAGGTGGTGAGGTTGAAGTAGAAGCCCGCCTTCGCCTGCTGGTTGCCGTGGTATCGCGTCATGATGTCCTCCTCGCCGTCGCCGGCCCAATCGATGATTGAAGTCTACGCCGCGGCGGCGGGGCCGCCAATCGGACCATCGCCGGAATTGCAGTGACGCAGGTCCCGATTTCCCGCGGTAAGAGTCCCCAGGATCGGGGTCCTGAGTCCGGAGTCGGGCATCCGGAAAACACCCGAGGCCGCGTGGCCCGCTCCAGCAGCGGTGCCGGGCGCCGCCGGCGGGCTGCAGGGCAGCGGCCGGGCCGCGCACGCGGGCGCGGGTCCCGTGGATCCCCGGGGCACGCCCTTCCCGCTGATATCCTCTTGCGCGTGTCTTTCCTCGTGCGCTATTTCCCCGACGAGCCGCGGCCCGCCGAGTGGCGTGCGCCGGTGGTGGCCATCGGCAACTTCGACGGCCTGCACCGCGGCCACGTGAAGATCCTCGAGCGCGTCGCGAAGCAGGCGGCCGAACGGGGCGCGACGCCGCTGGCGCTCACCTTCGATCCCCATCCTCCGCGCGTGGTCCGGCCCGACAAGGCGCCGCCGCTGCTGATGACGCCCGCGCAGAAGATCGAGGCGCTGCGTCAGGCCGGGGCGCACGGCGTGGCGGTGGTTCGCTTCACCCACGAACTCTCGCAGTGGTCGCCCGAGGCGTTCGTCGAACGGGTGCTGGTCGACTGGCTTCGGGTCGCCGAGGTCTGGGTGGGCGGCAATTTCCTGTTCGGCCGCGACCGGCTCGGCAACTTCTCGCTGCTGCGGTTGCTGGGCCAGCAGCACGGTTATCGCGCGGAGAAGATCGACCCCGTCCGCTACAAGGACTTCGTCGTCAGCAGCACGCGCATCAGGCGGCTCGTCGCCGAGGGACGCGTCGACGAGGCGGCGGCCCTGCTCGGCCATCACTACATGGTGGCGGGCATCGTCGTCGAGGGCGATCGGCGGGGCCGGACGATCGGATTCCCCACGGCCAACCTGGCGTGCGAGAACGAATTGCTGCCGCCCGACGGCGTCTACGCCACGCTGGTGCTGACCGATGAGGCAGCTCGCCCGGCGGTGACCAACGTCGGCGTGCGCCCGACGGTGCGCGCGGCCGGCCCGCGCGTGGTCGAGTCGCACTTGCTCGATTTCTCGGGCGATCTCTACGGGCGGACGGTGCGCGTCGCCTTCCTCCGGCGGCTGCGCGACGAGCGGCGGTTTCCGGACATCGAGGCGCTCCGCGTCCAGATCGAGGCCGACGTGACAGCCGCCCGGACGCTGTTCCAGCGAATCTCGCTGTAGAATCGCTGTCGCCCATGGCTGCGCCGCTGCCAGACGACGGCCCCCGCGATCTCGCGTTCTCCGTGTCACTGTCGGCCGAGCCGGCGTTTGCCGAGGCCGCCGGGGCGCTGGCGGCACGCGCGGGCGACTATGCGGGCTGCGCCGCCGACGATGCGCGACGCCTGGGCGACGCGGTGAGGGCCGTGTTCGAGCAGGCCGCCGCCGGCGCGCCGCCCGCCAGCATCGTCGACCTGACGGTTCACGGGACCGCGCGCGTGGTGCAGGTGGAGGTGCGGTGCGGCGGAGGCGCCGACCTCGCCCAGCGCATGGGCGCCGACGGCGGCGCCGATCCCGTGTCGGCGCTCGTCGATCGTGTCGAGTACGGCGTGGACGGGCCTCGCTGTTATTGCCGTCTCACGCAGCAGATCCGCTCCGCACGCTGATTCGCCCGGGCCGGGCGCCGGCGGCGCGTGGCGTGGTCCTCGTCCAGGGGGGCAGCGCCAGCGGCGTGGGTGGCGCCGCACCCGTTCATCGCTCCGGACCTTCGTCGCATGCAACTCTACAATACGCTCACCCGCCAGGTAGAGCCGTTCGCACCGATGGACGGCCGCCAGGTTCGCATGTACACCTGTGGCCTCACCGTCTACGCGCGCGGCCACATCGGCAACTTCCGCACGTTCGTCGCGGTGGATCTGCTGCGGCGCACCCTCCGGCACTGGTGCGGCTACGACATGCGCCACGTGATGAACTTCACCGACGTCGACGACCGGACGATTGCCGAGTCGCTGGCCGCCGGCGTGCCGCTGCGCGACTACACGGATCGCTACATCGCGGCGTTCATCGAGGACGCCGCGGCGCTCGGGCTCGAACCGGTGGAGGAGACCCCGCGGGCGACCGACGAGCCGAACATCCACGCGATGTGCGAGCTGATCGAGGCGCTCGATCGCCGGGGCCACACCTACCGCAGCGACGGATCCATCTACTTCCGGATCGCCACGCTCGAGGACTACGGCAAGCTCGCGCGGCTCGACCACGCCGGCATCAAGACGGGCGCCCGCGTCGACTCCGACAAGTACGAGAAGGAGGACGCGCGCGATTTCGTGCTGTGGAAGGCGACCCGCCCCGAGGAGCCCACCTGGGACTGTGGCGTGGGACCGGGCCGGCCGGGCTGGCACATCGAGTGCTCGGCGATGGCACGCCGGCTGCTCGGCGAGACGATCGACATCCACACGGGCGGCGTCGACCTGATCTTCCCGCACCACGAGAACGAAATCGCCCAGAGCGAGGGTGCCACGGGCCAGCCGCTCTCGCGCTTCTGGTTCCACGTCGAGCACCTCATCCTCGACGATGGCGAGAAGATGTCGAAGTCGCTGGGCAACGTCTACACGGTGCGCGACCTGCTCGACCGGGGGTATCGCGGGTCCACGCTGCGCTTCCTGCTGCTCTCGGTGCACTACCGCAAGCAGCTCCGCTTCTCGTGGGGCAGCCTCGACCAGGCCGAGGAAGCGCTCAGGCGCCTCATGGACTTTCTCGCCCGGCTCGACCGGGTGGCGGGCGGCGAATCGCATCCGGCGGTCGCCGGCCGGCTCGCGCAGGCCGAGCGCGATTTCGGCGCCCTGCTCGAGGCCGACGTGAACGTGCCCGGCGCCGTCGGCGTGATGTTCGACCTGGTGCGCGCCCTGAACGCGGCCATCGATGCCGGCGAGGTGGGCGAGGCCGACGTGGCCGCCATCCGGCGCACGTTCGAGCGCTTCGATGGCGTGCTGGGGGTGGTTGCGCTGCGGCGGTCGGAGGACGCGCGGCCACCGGTCCCCGTCGAGGACATCGAGCGCCTGATCGGCGAGCGGCAGGTCGCACGCCGGAATCGCGATTTCGCCAGCGCCGACCGCATCCGCCAGGATCTCGACGCCCGCGGCATCCTGCTGGAGGACGGCCCCGGGGGCACCCGCTGGAAGCGCAAGTAGACCGGTTTCACGCACCACGCGCGGCGGCCCCGCGCCGTTCGCGCCCGTCACTCATCACGAGCGAGGACTCATGCCGCCGACCATCACCGCACCGCTCATCCGTGTGGGGCCTCCGGGCCCCCGCGCCCGCGCCATCATCCAGCGCGACGCCGAGTTCGTCTCGCCCTCCTACACCCGCACGTACCCCTTCGTCATCGCCCGCGGCCAGGGCGCCGTCGTCGAGGATGTCGACGGCAACCTCTTCCTCGACTGCGCCGCCGGGATCGCCGTCAACAGCACCGGCGTGTCGCATCCCGACGTCGTGCGCGCCATCGTCGAGCAGGCGCAGAAGTTCCTGCACATGTCGGGCACCGATTTCTACTACGAGGCGCAGGTGGCGCTGGCGCGAGAGGTGGCCGGCATCGTGCCCATCGCCGGTCCGGTGCGATCCTTCTTCGGCAACTCGGGCGCCGAGGCGAACGAGGCCGCCATCAAGCTGGCGCGCTACCACACGAAGCGGCCGTTCCTCATCGCCTTCCTCGGCTCGTTCCACGGCCGGACGATGGGCGCGCTGTCGCTCACCGCGAGCCGGGCGGTGCAGCGGCGCGGGTTCGGGCCGACGACGGCGCCCGGCGTCTTCCACGCGCCGTATGCCGACTGCTACCGGTGCCCGGCTGGCCTGAAGCCCGCGACCTGCCAGGCCGAGTGCCTCGACTTCCTGGAGGAGCAGACGCTGGTTCACCTGGTCACGCCCGACGAGGTGGCCGCCATCGTCGTCGAGCCCATCCAGGGCGAGGGCGGCTACCTCGTGCCGCCGCGGCAGTTCCACGACCGGCTGCAGGCGCTGGCGCGCCGGCACGGCATGCTGCTGATCGTCGACGAGGTGCAGTCCGGGATGGGGCGCACGGGGCGGATGTTCGCCTCCGAGCACTATGGTCTGCAGCCCGACATCGTCACCATCGCGAAGGGCGTCGCGTCGGGCCTGCCGCTGGGCATCGCGGCGGCCCGGACCGAGGTGATGGACTGGACGCCGGGCGCGCACGCGAGCACGTTCGGCGGCAATCCGGTCGCCTGCGCCGCGGCGCTGGAGACCATCCGCCTGCTGCGCGAGTCGCTCATCGCCAACGCGGCCGCGGTGGGCGCGTACCTGATGGACGGGGTGCGTGAGCTGCAGCAGCGCCACCCCCTCATCGGGGACGTGCGCGGCAAGGGTCTGATGATCGGCATCGAGCTCGTGCGCGATCGCGCCAGCAAGGCACGTGCGACGGCCGAGCGCGATGAGGTGGTGACGGAAGCGTTCAATCGGGGCCTGCTGATCCTGGGCGCGGGGCGCAACGCCCTGCGGCTCTCGCCGCCGCTCGTCCTGGATCGCGGCCAGGCCGAGACCTGCCTCCGCATCCTCGACGAGGCACTCTCGGCGGTCGAACGCAGGCACGGTCTGGTGGGTTGAGCAAGGGAGGGGTGAAACCATGCGACGACGAACACTGATTGCCCTGGCCGTGACGGCGGTCCTGCTCGTGACCCCGATGGCGGCTGAGGAACGGATCGACCACGACATGAACTGGAAGCTGCGACGGCTCGCGAGCGAGCAGTCGCAGGTGATGCAGACCCTGCACATGCTCACCGACGTGTACGGGCCGCGGCTCACCGGATCGCCATCCTACGAGGCGGCGGCGAAGTGGGCCGTGGAGCAGCTGACGGCCTGGGGCCTGAAGAACGCGCACCTCGAGTCGTGGGACTTCGGCCACCCGGGCTGGAGCAACGAACGCGCGTCGATGTTGATGGTGTCGCCCGTCGCCGACACCCTCACCGGAGAGGTGCTGGCCTGGACGCCGGGCACGCAAGGCACCGTGCGGGCGGCGGCCGTGCAGATCGTGCCGCCGGACCGGCCCACGGCCGACGAACTCGGGGCCTACCTCGACTCGGTGAAGGCGAAGGTGAAGGATCGCGTCGTGCTGGTGGGGAAGGGCACGCCGGTGCCGGTGTCTTTCTCGGCGCCGGCCAAGCGCCGCGACGACAACGAGCTGCGCGCGCAGTACGACCCGGTCAACCCGACGCCGCCGCAGGGTTTCCCCGCGCAGCCGCCCGTCGCCGGCCCGGACGGCGGTCCGGTCCGGCTGACCGCCAACGAGGCCAATGAACGGATTGACGCGTGGCTGGTCGCCGGCGGCGCGCTGGTCCGCGTCAACGACGCCGGGCGCGAGCACGGCCAGGTGCGCGCGTTCCACAACCGCACCTACGACCTGACGAAGGCCGTGCCCACGGTGGTGCTGCGCAACGAGGACTTCGGCCGCATCGCCAGGCTGCTGGCCGACGGGCGCGGCGTTGAGCTGGAGTTTACGATCGTCAACCACACCTACCCTGAGGGGAAGACCACTTACAACGTCGTCGCGGAGATCCCGGGCACCGACAAGGCCGACGAGGTGGTGATGCTGGGCGGTCACCTCGACTCGTGGCACTCGGCCACCGGCGCGACCGACAACGCGATCGGGAGCGCCATGATGATGGAAGCCGTGCGGCTCATCCAGGCCAGCGGCGCCCGGCCGCGCCGGACGATCCGCCTCGCGCTGTGGTCGGCCGAGGAGCAGGGCCTGCTCGGCTCGCAGGAATACGTGCGCGAGCACTTCGGCACGTTCGAGCAGCCGAAGCCAGGTTTCGAGAAGCTGGTGGCCTACTTCAACATCGACTCCGGCACCGGGCGCGCCCGCGGGATGGGAGTGTTCGGACCGCCGGCGGCAGCCGACGTGCTGCGCGCCGCCCTGGCGCCGTTCGCCGACCTCGGCGTGATGGGTGCCCTGGCGACGAAGAGCCGCCGGCTGGGCGGCACCGACAGCACGTCGTTCAGCGCGGCGGGGCTTCCGGGCATCGGCGTGAGTCAGGATCCGATTGAGTACGGCAGCCACACGTGGCACACGAACCTCGACACCTACGAGCGCATCGTGCCCGAGGACGCGATGAAGTCGGCGGTCGTGATCGCCGCGGCGGTCTACCACCTGGCCATGCGCGACGAGATGCTGCCGCGCTTCGGCAAGGACGAGATG
>JBDIBB010000152.1:0-9006 GCA_039812685.1 Vicinamibacteraceae bacterium | reverse complement strand
ACCAGCGCGCCACGCGGGAACCAGCGCCGCGTCTGGTCGTAGGTGACCGCCGCCTCGTCCACCACCCGTGCGAGCCAGCGGTTGGTCAATCCCGGCACGGCGTTCTGCTCGAGCACCAGCGTGGGCAGCCGGCGCAGCGCCGCGAGCAGCACCACCGGACCCGAACTGTAGCCGCCGACACCCACCACCACCTGCGGTCTCCGGCGGCTGATGACCCGCCACGCGTCGATCAGGCCGAGCGGTACCAGGCCCACCCCCCGCGCCAGCGCCACCATCGACTTGCCCTTCAACCCCGCGCTGCGGATCGTGTCGAGCGTGAAGCCTTCCCGCGGCACCACGCGCGACTCGATCCCCGCGGCCGTGCCGACGAAGGTCACCACACTGCCCGGAGCGATCGCAGTCACCGCGTGCGCCACGGCAATTCCCGGGTAGAGGTGGCCCCCGGTGCCGCCGCCGGCCACCAGGACCCGCACGCCGCCGGCCGTTGCGCTCGCCACGTCACCGCCGCACCGACGCATGGGTGGACAGGTTCAGCAGCACGCCGAGCGCCAGGAAGCTGACGAGCATCGACGAACCGCCGGCGCTCACCAGGGGCAGAGGAATCCCCTTGGTCGGCAGCAGCCCGATCACGACGCTGATGTTCAGCAGCGCCTGGAACCCGATCAGCGTCGTGAGCCCCAGCGCCAGGAACGCGCCGAACCGGTCGGGCGCGTCGGCGGCGATCGACAGGCCGCGCCAGGCGAGCACGGCGAAGGCGGCCAGCGTGATCACGGCGCCGATCAGTCCGAGTTCCTCGGCGATCACCGCGAAGATGAAGTCGCTGTGCGCCTCGGGCAGCCAGAAGCGCTTCTGGACGCCCTCCATCAGCCCGACGCCCCACACGCCGCCGTTGCCCACCGCGGCCAGCGACTGCAGGATCTGCCAGCCCCCGCCCTGCGGATCGCCTTCGGGATCGAGGAACGAGACGATGCGCTTCCACCGGTAGGGGTTCTGCATGACGAGGCGGACGGCGGCGGGCACGGCCAGCGCCGCGGCCGCCGCGACGTAGTGCCACCGCAGGCCGGCCGCCACCAGCATCACGAGCACGGCGACGGCGAGCGTCACCGCGGTGCCGAAGTCGGGCTGTCGCAGGATGAGCCCGCCCACGACGACCAGCATGGCGCCTGCTGGCAGGACCACCTCGCGAAGGTCGTCGATCTGCGACATGCGCCGGTCGAGCAGCGCGGCGGTGAACACGACCGCCGCGAACTTGGCGAACTCCGACGGCTGCACGGAGACGCCGGGCAGCGGGTACAGCCAGCGTCGCCCGCCGTTGTAGAGCTTGCCCTTCAGCAGCACGATCACCAGCAGCACGACGGCGATGCCGATGAGCGTCCACACCACGTGGGACCTGGCGAAGACGTGATAGTCGATGCGCATCACGATGGCCAGCAGGAGGCATCCCGCCAGGACGAACCCGATCTGCTTCGCCACGAAGCGGTAGGGATCGTCGAAGCGCTGCGCCGCGACAATCGACGACGCGCTGTAGACCATCACCACGCTGAGGGCGATCAGCGCGAAGGACGCCATGAACAGCAGCCAGTCGTATCTCAGCCTGCGTGCCATCGTTGTCGTTCCACGCTACAGGTCCGCCATGTTGGATCCGACACACCCGCCGATCGCCCGTGAGCGATCAGCAGTCACCAGCCGGCGGCGGGCGAAGACACCGGCCTCGCAGACCGGGGCAGCCTGCGTTTCCCAGCGGCCGGTTCCCCGCCGCTCCCGCCGTGCTGATGACTGCTCACCGCTCACGTGGCGGCTGGTCATGTCCACTCAGGCGCGCCCGTTGCGCGCCGCCTCCCGTCGTTGCACGGCCCGCTTGAAGGCGAGCCCCCGCTCCGCGTAGTCGCGGAACATGTCGAAGCTGGCGCACGCCGGGGCCAGCATCACCACGCCGCCGGCCGGGGCCAGCGATGCCGCCTCGTCGACAGCGGCCTCGATCGACGTCACGAGGCGCACCGGCACCAGACCGGCGAAGGCGTGCTGCACGTCGCCAGCCGACTCGCCGATGGCGACGATGGCGTGCACGCGCGCGCGCACCGTGTCCCGCAGCAGCCGCCAGTCGCCGCCCTTGGATCGCCCGCCGAGGATGGCGACGATGCCCCCCGGCACGCTCTCGAGGGCGCGCTGCGCCGCCTCCAGGTTGGTGGCCTTCGAGTCGTTGACGAAGCGAACGCCGTCGATCTCGGCCACCAGCTCGAGCGCGTGCTCCAGCCCGGTGAACCCTTCGACGGCCCGCGTGATGGCATCGCCGGGCACGCCGGCGAGCCATGCCGCGGCGGTGGCGGCCACGACGTCGGCGACCATGTGGGCGCCGAGGAGGCGAACGGCCGACAACGGCACGAGCGGCGCCTCGGACCCGTCGGCCCAGCGGTGCACGATCGTGGCGCGCGACACGCCGAAGCCCTCTTCCGGACCGTCGTGCAGACTGAAGGGCACCACGCGGGCGCGACCATGCGCGGCCATGCGCATCACCACCGGATCGTCGGCGTTGACGACGGCGACGTCGTGCTCGCGCTGGTTCGCGAAGACTCGCGCCTTGGCGGCCCGGTAGTCGGCCACGGTGACGTGCCGGTCCAGGTGATCGGGCGAGAAGTTGAGGCACACCGCCACCCAGGGGTGGAACCGCTCTGTCGTCTCGAGCTGGAAGCTGCTGGCCTCCACCACGTGGATGGTCTGCTCGGTCGACTCGTCGATCTGGCCGCTGAGAGCCGGCCCGAGGTTGCCACCCACGAGCGCGTGCAGGCCGCCCTCGCGCAGCATCCGCCCGAGGAGGGTGCTCGTCGTCGACTTGCCCTTCGTGCCGGTCACCGCCACGATCCGTCCACGCAGGAACCGGGAGGCGAGTTCCAGCTCGCCGATCACGGACGTGCCGCGCAGCCGCGCGGCGTGTACGACCGGCATCCACGGCGACACGCCGGGGCTCAAGACGATCAGGTCGGCGGCGGCGAAGGTCTCGGCGCGGTGCGGGCCGAGCTCCACCGCAACGTCCGTGCCGGCCACCGCCGAGACGTCGGCGTCGTCGCGACTGTCGGCGAGTGTCACGCGCGCCTGGTGGCGCGCCAGCCACGCGGCGGCCGCCAGCCCGCTGCGCGCCGCGCCCACCACCAGCACGCGCCGGCCCGACAGGCTGGCGAGTTCCGCTTCGCGCGCCGGGTTGCCGGCTGGCCGTTCCACGTCCACCTCCATCATCGTCGCCTTCATCGCAGCTTGAGGGTGGTCAGGCTCAGCAGCGCGAAGAGGATCGCCAGGATGAGGAACCGGGTGATCACCTTCGGCTCGCTCCAGCCCGCCAGTTCGAAGTGATGGTGCAGGGGCGCCATCCTGAAGATGCGCTGCCCGCGGAACCTGAAGGAGGCCACCTGCAGCACGACCGAGGCGGCTTCCATCACGAAGACGCCACCGACGATGACCAGCAGGAGTTCCTGCTTGATCAGGATGGCCACCGTCCCCAGCCCGCCGCCGAGCGCGAGCGAGCCGACGTCGCCCATGAAGACTTCCGCGGGGTAGGAGTTGTACCAGAGGAAGCCGAGGCCGGCGCCCACCAGCGCGCCGCAGAAGATCGTGAGTTCGGCCGCCGGCGCGAAGCGCACGATGAGCAGGTAGTCGGCGAAGACCCGGTGGCCGGTGATGTAGGCGAGCGCCGTCATGGCCGCCGCCGCCACCGTGAAGGTGCTGATGGCGAGGCCATCGAGGCCATCGGTGAGGTTCACGGCGTTGGACCAGGCCACCAGCACGAAGGTCGCAAACAGCACGTAGAACCAGCCGAGGTCCGGGATCAGCCGCTTGAAGAACGGGAAGATGAGCCGCGTGTTGTAGAGGTCGACCGACGCGAGCAGGACGACGGCGACGCCCACCGCGGCGCCCACCAGGATCTGCAGCCCCATCTTGTAGCGTGGCCGCAGGCCGTGGTGCGACCGGCGCGTCACCTTCAGGTAGTCGTCGGCGAACCCGATGGCGCCGAAGGCGGCGGTCGACAGCACCGCGATCCACACGTAGGGGTTCGTCAGGTCGGCCCAGAGCAGCGTCGGCAGCAGCGCCGCGGCGAGGATCAGCAGCCCGCCCATCGTGGGCGTGCCGGCCTTGGCGCGGTGACTGGCCGGGCCTTCCTGCCGGATGACCTGGCCGATCTGGAACGCGCGCAGTCGCCGGATGAGCCACGGCCCGAGGAACAGGCTGATGGCCAGCGCGGTCATCGTCGCCAGCGCCGTGCGCACCGTGATGTAGCGCGTCACGTTGAGCAGCGAGATCGTGTCGTGCAGCGGGAACAGCAGGTGGTAGAGCATCAGTCGGCCCCTCCCTGCAGACGCTCGACGACGCGCTCCATGCGCGTGCCGCGCGATCCCTTCACGAGCACGAGATCCCCGGGGGCCACGATGTCGCGCGCCGCGTCGGCCGCCTCCGCGCTCGTGGCGAAGTGGTGTGCGCGCGCGGCCGGCACGCCCTCGGCCACGGCGGCCGCGCCCAGCGCCTGCGCGGCCGGCCCGCCCACGGTGATCAGTTCCGCCACGCCGGCTCGCGCCGCCGCGCGCCCGCACCGGCGGTGCAGCGCGTCGGCCGCCTCGCCCAGTTCGAGCATCTCGCCGAGGAACGCGACGCGGCGCCGGCCCGAGCCGTCGGCGGCCACCGTGTCAAGCGCCTGCTCGAGCGCGTCGGGGCTGGCGTTGTAGCAGTCGTCGTAGACGAGCACGTCGCGCGGCCCGTGCCGCAGTTCGCCGCGGCGCGCGGCCGGTTTCGCCTCGCGCAGCGCCGGCCCCATCGCCTCGATCGGCACGCCGAGCGCGAGCCCCACGGCGATGGCCGCCAGCGCGTTCGCGAGGTTGGCACGCCCCGGCAGGGCGAGCGCAAGAGACATCTCGCCGTGCGGCGTGCGAACGTGGGCCCCGGTGCCGCTCACGCCGTGCTGCTGCACGGAGACCGGGTGCACGTCGGCGCCGCCCGCCAGCGCGAAGGTGATCGTCGGTCCTGGAAACCCGCGCACGCGCGCCAACACCCGCGGATCGTCGGCGTTGGCCACGAAGACGGTGTCGCGCGTGGCGCCATCGAGGATCTCCGCCTTGGCCTCGGCGATGGCGTCCTGGCTGCCGAAGAACTCGATGTGCGCCGTTCCGACGTTGGTCCACACGCGCACGTCGGGCGTGGCCACGGCCACCAGTTGCCGCAGTTCGCCGGCGTGGTTCATGCCGAACTCGACGACGGCGACCTCGTATCCGTCCTGCAACCCGAGCAGCGACAGTGGCAGGCCGATGTGGTTGTTGAGGTTGCCCTCGTTGCGCAGCGTGCGGAAGCGTGTCGCGGCCACCGCCGCGGCCAGTTCCTTGGTGGTGGTCTTTCCTGCGCTGCCCGTGATCGCCACCACGCGCGCGCGGGTGTGGTGCCTGACCTGCCGCGCCGCGTCCTGCAGCGCGCGAACCGTGTCGCCGGCGAGCACGACGGTCAGCCCCGCCGGCAGCCAGCCATCGACGGCCGCGGCGCGGTCCACCACGAGCGCCGACGCTCCCCGCGCCACCGCCTCGCGCAGGAAGTCGTGTCCGTCGAACCGCGGGCCGCGAATCGCGACGAACGCCTCGCCCGCGGCCAGCGTACGGGAGTCGATCGACAGGCGCGCGAGCACGCGGTCCGGATCGCCGGCGATCACGCGCCCGCCGGCGGCGTCGGCAAGACGCGCGGCGGTGAGGGGCCAGTGCCGGCTCACGCGGCGCCCCCCGGCGTGCGGGACTTCGCCTGGCGCCGGGCGGCGAGCGCCTCGCGCGCCACCGCCACGTCGTCGAAGGGCAGCACCCGGGAGCCGATCGTCTGGGTTCGCTCGTGCCCCTTGCCCGCGACGACCACCAGGTCGCCCGGCGCGGCTTCGCGCACCGCGTCCTCGATCGCCTCGCGACGGTCGGCGATGGCCGTCCACGGCACCGTCCGCGGCGGGGCCGCGGCCTGGCCCTGGCGCGTCACCGGACGCTCCGGCGGGACGAGGCCCCGCTTGATCTGCTCGATGATCTCGAGTGGATCTTCCGACCGCGGGTTGTCGGAAGTGAGCACCACGCGATCGCTGAGCCGCGCGGCGATGGCGCCCATCAGGGGGCGCTTGGTGCGATCGCGATCGCCACCGCACCCGAACACCGTCACGAGACGGCATCGGGTGAGGGCCCGCGCCGTCTCGAGCAGATTGCGGAGGGCATCGTCGGTGTGGGCGTAGTCGACCACCACCGCGATGTCGTCGCCGGGATCGGCCACCATCTGGAAGCGGCCGGGCACGCTGCCGGTCTCGGCGATCCCCTGGCCGATGGCGTCCTGCGGCAGTTCCAGCGCGACGGCCACGGCCGCCGCGGCGAGGATGTTCGACACGTTGGGACGGCCGACCAGCCCCGACTGCAGGCGGATGGGCCCTCGCGGCGTGCGGATCTCGCCCGTCGTGCCGTGGATGGTCATCTCGAGCCGCGAGACCGTCACGTCGGCGGCCGCGTCGAGGCCGAAGGTGACCGCGCCCGGCCACTCACGGGCCAGGCGCGCGCCGTAGGCGTCGTCGGCGTTGGTGATCGCCGGCGCCCCCGGCCCGAGCAGGTCGAAGAGCCGCCGCTTGGCCTGGAAGTAGGCTTCCATGCCGTGATGGAAGTCGAGGTGGTCCCGGGTGAGGTTGGTGAAGACACCCGCCGAGAACCGCATGCCGTCGACGCGGCGCAGGGCGAGCGCGTGCGAGGACACTTCCATCGCGCACGCCGCGCAGCGGGCATCCACCATCTCGCGCAGCATGCGCTGGAGGTCGGGGGCTTCCGGCGTCGTCCGGCCCGATTCGTGCTCGACGAGCCCGATGCGGTAGCCGATGGTGCCGATGCGGCCGCAGCGGTAGCCGGCGGCATCGAAGATCGAGGCGAGCAGGTACGTGGTGGTCGTCTTCCCGTTGGTGCCGGTGACGCCGAGCGTCAACAGTTCCTCGGCCGGATGGCGGTAGAAGGCGGCCGCCGCTTCGGCGAGCGCGAGCCGGGCATCGCCCACCACGAGCCATGGCACTGGGTGTGCGGGCGGCGCCGGCGGAGCCGGCGTCTCGGCAATCACCGCGATGGCGCCGCGCGAGACGGCCTGCTCCGCGTAGAGCGCCCCGTCGGCATGCTGGCCCCGCAGGGCGAAGAAGACGGCGCCCAGGGCCGCGCGCCGCGAATCGTAGGCGACGGCGGTCACGCGGCGATCGAGCGCGGCGGGCGCCGCGGCCTCGTGTCCCGCGATCGTCATGCACTGCGCCAGCCGCTCGACGAGGCCGCGCAACGTCATGGCGCCGCCCCCGGGGCCGGTTCTCCCGGGACCGTGCGCGCAAGCCGCAGCGTGCAGACGCCACCGGGCTCGACGGGCGTTCCCGGCGGCACGTCCTGTGAGATCACCACGCCGTGGCCCGTCATGCGCACTTCGAGGCCCAGCCGGGTGAGACGGCGCAGGGCCTCGCGCGCGGCGAGCCGGCGCACGTCCGGCATGACGCCGGGAAGCGACCCGGACTGCATCTCGACCTGGGAGGCCACAGCGCCCGCCGGCTGCACGAGGCTCGCCGGGTTGACGGACTGGCCGTCGCGGCGCGTGGCGACCAGGACCCGGCCCACGCTGGCGGTGTCGACGTTGGGCGCCACGCCGCGATACCGCAGCGCGGCCTCCACCATGCGCTTGAACACCGGCGCGGCGACCGTGCCCCCGTAGATGCCCTTGCCCCTCGGCGCGTCGATGACCACCAGCGCGCTGAACACCGGCTCGCGGCTGGGCACGAAGCCCACGAACGAGGCGTTGTACTCGTCGGTGTAGCCCCGGCGGCCGACGGCGGCCTTGCGCGCCGTGCCGGTCTTGCCGGCGATCGTGTAGCCGTCGATCCGCGCGGCCTTCGCCGTGCCGGTCTCCACCACCTCTTCCAGGATCGCCGTCAGACGCGCGGCGGTGTCGGCCGACACCACGCGATGCAGCGCGCGGATCGGCGTGGGCCGGCGCTGGCCTCCCGCCACGACCGCGCGCACCACGTGGGGCTCGTAGAGCAGCCCGCCGTTGGCGATGGCGCCGGCGGCCGCGATCATCTGCACCGGCGTCACGCCCACCTGGTAGCCCATCGCCACCGACGCCAGCGCGCTGTCGCTCCAGCGGTCGGTCGGCTTGAGCATGGCGCCGCGCGAGGCGAACGGGAGATCGCGGATGGTCAGCCACCCGAAGCCGAACGCGCGCGCGAACTCGGCGAGCGCCTTCGCGCCGGTGGCACGGCCGATGCGGATCGCACCGACGTTGCTCGACTTGGCGATCACCTGCCGGAACGGGAGGCTGCCCGAGTAGGCGTGCACGTCGCGGATGACGCGCGATCCGATCTGGATCGACCCGCCGTGGACGTCCACCGGCGTGTCCTCGCTCATCGTCTTCGTCTCGAGCGCGGCCGCGGCCGTGACGATCTTGAACGTGGATCCCGGTTCGTAGATGTCCTGCACCGCCCGGTCGCGGTCGTTGCCGATGGTGGCGCGGGTGAAGGCGTTCGGGTTGAAGGTCGGCAGGCTGGCGACGGCGAGGATCTCGCCGGTGTAGGGGTCGGCGAGGATCGCGACGCCGCCCTTCGCGCCGTATTCGCGCACGCCCCAGGCGAGGGCCTCCTCGGCGATCACCTGCAACGGGCGATCGATGGTGAGCTCGAGGCTCGCGCCGAAGGTGGCCGGCTGCTCGATGCTGTCGAAATCGCGGTTCCAGCCGTCGCGCAGCACGAGGCGGTGCCCGTCCCGGCCGCGGATGTCGCCGTCGTAGGCCCGCTCCACGCCGGTCAGCCCGACCTGCTTGTCGTTGACGTGGCCGATGACGTGCGCCGCCAGCTCGCGGTTCGGGAAGAAACGCCGCGATTCGGCTTCCACGTAGATGCCGCTCTGGCGCAGGGCGCGCACCCGTTGCGCATCGTCGGGCGACACGTCGCGCCACAGCAGCGCGTACTGGCTGGCGGGCCGATCGGTGAGCGCGGCCAGGATGCGCGCG
>JBDIBB010000151.1:0-9042 GCA_039812685.1 Vicinamibacteraceae bacterium | reverse complement strand
CAAACGCGCAGGCGGCGGAGGGGCCTGACCAAAGGTACGAGGTGCGAGGACGCTTCGCAAGCGTTCTGGGCACGAGCATGCCTCGTTCTTCCTCCTGTTCGTCCGTATGGTTTCCATCTCTGTCGGTACGAGGCGATGGGTTACGAAAGAACCGTAGTTCGGGACAGTGGTTCGGAGGCGCCTCTTCTGCTCGGAGTCGCGGGTCCTCTGGAACAGCGAGGCGAACGCACGTCCGATCGGAAACGCGACTCGCGTGGCCGAGTCGCCCTCGGAGCCAGCGGTCAGCACGACCAGAGGTTGATCAACCGGCCACTGTGTCGCTTCGCCCGCCAAATGGTGAAGCCCTTGGTAGACCGACGCTTCGAAGGCGGGGTTCGCCAAGACCAGCAATGATCCGCACCCACGAAACTGAGTGGCTTTGTTGGATCCACCAGAGAGGAAGGCGGTCAAGCGCTCTTTCAGCACACCCCCGTAGGCTGAAAAGGCCATGCTCGCTCCGAAGCTATGGCCGATGATCGTCAGACGGCTCCTGGAAGTCGATGCTGATTTCCCCTCCAGCGAGTTGCGATGAAGAGAATCCAACTTCGCCAGGACCTCTGTGACTCCGTTTCTCCCAACTCGTTCAGCGGTCGCCTTTCGACTCCAGAGGGAGAACTCCTTCAGCAAAGGGGCGCTGAGGCTCTTGCCCCGCCAGGAGAGGTAGATCCCCCATACAGGACGCCCACGTTGAGTTCTCTCCTCCCTTTCGGCCAGGTAGGCCAGCAGCTCGCGATAGCATGCCAAGTTCTCGTCGCAGACGCTCGCGTTATGCTTCCATCCGTGCAGGAACACGAACACGTTGACGCCGCCAGGGCTGTGGTCGTAGACAGACCTCAGCTCAGAAAGGACCTGTTCCGCTGCTTGACGACTCCAGAGTTCCCCTTGGTCGTCGATTTCGATCACGGCGAGGTTGAAACCCTGGTGTTCTTCAAGCGCCGCCGAGGCGACGGCCCGTCTGTGGACGTGCCCTTGAGGCGAAGGGTCCTCCAGTTGATCGATCGAGGTTGCCACCCTGCGCATGGGACCATCGACCATTGTCCTCAGGGGACGATGGGCTGTGCAGCCGATTGCCAGAACAAGGAGGCTCGCAAGCCAGGTCGCTCGGCCTGCGGCGAGCCGTCGGGGTGACACGGGCTTCAGGGACACATCGCTTCCTCGCGGCCGAGATCTTCGCACGAACCGCTGACAGGAGTAGTCACGCTGAACTCGGAGGCGATCGCCCGCTGGCACGGCGTGGGCGTACCACAATCGACGTGTCCAGGTGGGGCTTGTCCGATGGCGGACTTCGCGCTACAAGATTCCCACCCCAGCACGGAGGCGGGCGATGGCGTTCTCGACCCTCTCGTCTCGGCATGCAACGTTGTTGGCCGCTTGGGCCCTTGTTGCGTCCTCCGCGCTCGCCCAACCGCCCGACCCCGTGAAGCTACTCGAAGAGGCCGACCGGCTCGCCTGGATGAAGGCGTGGTCGCGAGCCGAGCCGCTGTTCTCCGAGGCCAGGCAATTGTTCGAGGCTCGCGACGACGACCTCCACGCCTTGCACGCGCGGATCGGCCAACTCCGAGGCCAGCTGCCTCGACCCGCGGGTCCAAGGTGACGACCGCCTGCGCCTTCGCGTCCTCGTCGCGAAAGGCGAGGTCGACGAAGACCTCGACCCGGAACTCGCGCGGCAGTCGTGGCAGGAGGCGAAGTCAATTGCGGAACGCCTGGGCGACGCGGCCACGGCGAATCGCGCCCGTGGCGAACTCGGCATCGTCGCCGCCCTGCTCGGCGACATCGGCGCGAGCATCGTGAACCTCGGCGCCGCGCTCAAGGTAGCCCAGGCGACCAACGACACGCCGTCGGTGGTGCGCTGGCTCACGCTGTCCGGGCGCGGGTTCGCCGAGATGGGCCGTCCGGCGGACGCGCTCGGCTACTACGACCGGGCCCTCGCCGCGGCGGCGGCCGTTGAGGAGCTGTCCTTCCCCGTCATGACCTATCTCGGTAAAGGTGAGGCGCTCGCCAGGCTCGACCGGCTCGCCGAGGCGGAAGCCACGCTGACGAAGGGACTCGACGCCGCCAAGACGCTCGGCTCGCTGGCCTACCAAGCGGAGCTGTCCCTGAAGCTCGCCGTCCTGGCTGCCCAGCGGAAGTCGCCCGACGACGCACGGCGTTGGCTGACGGACGCGCGTGCCTTCGCCAAGCAAGGGGGCACGAACAGGGTGTCGGCGCAGGTGGCGCTGGAGGGTGGCCGGCTGCTGCGCGAGCAGGGACAGTTGAGGGAAGCCGCCGCGCTGCTCGACGAGGGCATCGTCGTCGCCCGAGGCATGCAGGAGCGCATGGCGCTGCCGCGCCTGCTAGCCGAACTGGCCGAGGTGCGCGCATCGGAGCGGCGATTCGAAGACGCCTCCGCGCTCCTCGAGGAGGGCAGCGATCTGCTGGAAGGTCTCCTGGCGAAGGCCAGCAGCCCCTGGGTGCAGGCTCGCATCGTCAACGGCGCGCGCGACCTCTTCCTTGCCCGCATCCGGCTCGAGGGCATGCGCGGACCGGACGCGGCACGCCTCTTCGCCATCGTCGAGCAGGCACGCGGTCGGGCGCTGCTTGAACTGCTGCGCGCCCGGCCGGTCGGAGGTGTCGCCCAGCCAGCCGCCCTGAAGAAGCAGGAGCGCGAGATCGCGGAACTCCAGCGCCGGCTGTTCCAGCCTTTGTCGCCGGCTCAACGCCGGCGTCTGCTTGAGCAGATCACGGCAGCTGAGGACGCGATGGCCCCGCTGACCACTGAGCTATTCGACCGCACGCGGCGATCCGCATCGAGCGGTCCGGTCACGCTGGCTGAGTTCCGGCGAGTGCTGAGGCCGAACGAGGTGTTCCTCGCCTACGCGCTGTCGGAACCGCGCTCGTATGTGATCGTCCTGACGCCGCAGGCGAGCCGCGTGCAGGCCCTGGACTCGCGGGCCGCGATCCGACCGCTCGTCCAAGACCTCCTCAGCGCGATTCGCAGTGGGAAAGACACCACGGACGCCAGTCGCCGCCTTCGAGAGTCCATCCTCGGCGGCATCGGCGAGCTGGCGTCGAGCCCCACCGTCATCGTCAGCCCGGACGGGGAACTCCACCAGGTGCCCTTCGAGGTGCTGACCGGGCCGTCCGGCTCGATGCTGCTGGAGACGCACGCGGTCGCATACGCCTCGTCGGCGTCAGTGCTCGCGATGGTGCGGGCGAGCCGGCCCGGGACGACGACGCGGCCGGCCCTCGCCGTGAGCGCATCGCCGAGCGAGCCAGGCGTTCCGCCGAGCAGCGCCTCGGTCTCGCGCAGCATCTTCGACCTCGACGGCAGCCAGTTGCGGCCCCTGCCGTCGGCAAACGACGAGGCGCGCGCCGTGGCGGCGGCCCTGGGCGAACGCTCGACGCTGCTGACGGGAGGCGCCGCCACCGAACAGGCCGTCAAGCAGCAGCCGCTCCACGAGTTTCGCGTGCTGCACTTCGCGGTACACGGCGTGACGAGCACGAAGTTCCCGGCACGATCCGCGCTGCTGCTACACCCCGCTGGTGCCGAAGACGGCTTGCTCCAGGCCCGCGAGGTGCTCGGCCTTCGACTGCGGGCCGACTTGGTCACGCTGTCGGCCTGCGACACGGGCAGCGGCTCGCTGCACGAGCAGGAGGGCGTCACCAGCCTCGTGCGCCCGTTCATGGCGGCCGGCGCGCGTGCGGTGGTGGCCAACCTCTGGGCGGCCGACGACCGATTCAGCCTGACGATGATGCGGGAGTTCTATCGCCAGTTGTCGCGCGGCGTCGCGGTGGGCGAGGCGCTTCGCCAGGCGAAGCTCCGCATGCTGGAGGTGTTCGGACCGGAGGCAGTGCCACGGCTGTGGAGCGGCGTCGTCGCGTATGGGGACGCCGGCGTTCGCGTCGTGGACGCTCGCCCGCAGCAGGAGGACACGAGATGACGGTCCTGACCGAAGCGCAACGTCGAGAAGTCTTCGACAAGGTCCTCAAGCTGATCGAGACGAAGTTCGCGGGCCCCGAGCCCGACATCCGCGCCCTTCGAGAAGCCCACGAAGCGGGGATCGTCGGAAGCCAGTCGGCCGAGGCCTTCGAGGAGGGGATCGACCGCCTGCTCCGGGCGCTCGGCACGAGCCACACGGGGTTCTTCCACGAAAGCCGTCCCAGGGCGACCGGCCGAATCGCGATGGCGGCGACCCTGATGAAGAGCGACACGCCCGACGGCGAGCGCTGGGTGTTCCAGGACGTGCACCCCGGCGGAGTGGCCGCTGCCGCGGGCATCGCCCCTGGCGACGTGCTGGTCGCCATCGACGGCAAGGAAGTCGTGCCGCCGACGGCCATCCCGTTCCAGCTCGGACATTCGTACGGCTTGACGGTCCGGAAGGCTGACGGCACGACTGCCCAGCCGACCCTTGCGATTCCCGGCTCCAAAGAGAAGCAGCGTCCCATTGTCGTGCCCGACCAGGTGGTTACTGCGCGCAAGCTCGAAACCGACGTGGGCTACGTGCGCGTCAGCATGTTCCCCGGCGTGCTCGGCATCGACGTCGCACGGGACATGAGCAGGGCTATCGCCGACCTCGCGTGCTCGCGGCTCGTTATCGACCTGCGCGGTAACACCGGGGGTGGCATCGGCTGCCTGCGGCTCATGAGCCATCTCTGTCCGGACCGCCGCGGCGTCGGGTACTCCGTCACGCGCGACGTCGCCAAGAAGGGGTACGACAAGGAGCGGCTGCCGCAGTTCGACGGGATCCCGTCCTCGAAGTGGGGCATCCTGCCGCTGGCGCTGAAGTTCGGGTTCGCCGGCCGGTCCGTCGCGGTCTTCACCGAGGCGCTGGGGCCGAAGCCGTTCCATGGACGGGTTGCGATGCTCGTGAACGAGCACTCGGCAAGCGCAGCGGAGATGGTTGCGGCGTTCGCTTCGGAGTGCAAGCTCGCAACCCTCGTGGGGGCCAAGACCGCTGGGCGCCTGGTCGCGACCGGCGCCTTCAAGGTCGGGTTCGGCTATCGCCTCGCACTTCCTGTCGCGAAGTACTTCACGTGGCACGGGACGGACATGGAAGGGCGAGGAGTCGTCCCTGGCGTCCCCGTCGCTCAAGAGCCAGAAATGCTCCGTCGAGGGACGGATTGCCAACTCAATTCGGCAATCGCGTGCCTGTGACTCTGAGCCAGTCGACCATCGTGCGGTTCGGCTCCCCGTGGAACTTCCCCTTTTCAATGCCCGTGGTCAGGGCCCGCTCGCGATGACGGGGCGAAGAGGGGGCCATTCCTCCGCGCGACCAGCACGCTCGTCAGGCTGCGTTTGTACCATTCGAGGAGCTCGACACTGGCCTCAGCGGGCTCACGCTGCCCGGTGAACAGCCGTTCCATGACGAGGCCGCGCAGGGCGGCGGCGTGCAGCCGAATCATCCGTTCGACGGCATCGCGATCGCGAACACCTGTCTCCGAGGCGACCGCCCAGACATCCTCGCGTTGCTGGGTTTCGAAGCGCTCGACCACGCTTCGAAGCCGCTCACCGAGATGCGTGTCGCTGCGAGAGGCCACGATGATCTCGATGAGGGCGATTGCGGGCGGCTGGCATGTGGCCTCCCACGTGGCCTGCGTAATGGCCAGGTAACGATCCAGGCCCTCGGAGAATTCGCTGAGTCGGTGGCGAACGTGGGCATCCTGGGCGACGGCGGCGTGCTCGGCGACAGCCATCACGAGATCGACCTTCGTCGGGAAGTGGTGCAGCATCGCGCCACGGCTCACGCCCGCTTCCCGCCGCACCAACTCGGTCGTCGTCGCCGCAAAGCCGACGCGGTTCAGACACGCGACCGCCGCGCCGATGAGGCGTTGGCGCATCGCAGCCGAGCGGTCTACATGACGCCCTCGGATTCCTGGCACCGCAGTTCTATTGGCAGGCCGTACGGTCATGTGGTTCTCCCATCCGCACGCGGCGACGCCGGCCGTCCGAGCGACGGCGTCGTAGGCCCATTACATTTACAGTCAGACTTGACTTCAAATCAAGTCTCTGGTTCGATCACGCCCGCGGACGGTTGACGCGCCCGCACACATCAGCTCCCGGCATGGATCTGGTCATGCGCCTCCGGGCTTCCGATTCCGTTCGGCTCATCTCGCGTCGCTTCGCCATACGTACCCTCCTCGCGAGCGGCATCGTCGCACCGTTGTTGGGGCAGTCGGATCCGCCCGTGGCTCGGACACGCTACGGACGAGTTCGTGGCACGCGCCATCGTGACATCTGCGTGTTCAAGGGCATTCCCTACGGGGCCGACACCGCCGCGCGACGATTCCTGCCCCCAGAGCCGCCGCCGCCCTGGCGAGGGGTGCGGGACGCGCTCGGCTTCGGGCCGCGCGCGCCGCAGCCTCCGATGCGCGGCAGCGTGGGCTTCACCCCGACACGTCCCATCGAAGAACGGGTGGGCGAGGACTGCCTCACGCTCAACGTGTGGTCGCCGGCCGTGGCGGACGGCCGGAAGCGGCCCGTCCTCGTGTGGATTCACGGAGGCGGGTACGTCAACTACTCGGCGAACACCGACCTGTACGACGGCACCCGCCTCGCGCGCAAGGGCGACGTGGTCGTAGTCTCGATGAACCACCGGCTGAACGCGTTCGGCTTCCTCTACCTCGGCGCCTACGAGCCGAGCCTGGCCGCGAGCGGCAACGTGGGGATGCTGGACCTCGTGCTCGCGCTCGAGTGGGTGCGCGACAACATCGCCGAGTTCGGCGGCGACGCCGGCAACGTCACGATCTTCGGCCAGTCTGGCGGTGGCGCCAAGTGCACCACCCTGATGGCGATGCCGGCGGCCCGCGGGCTCTTTCACCGGGTGTGGACCATGAGCGGCCAGCAGGCGAGCGGCACGCCGCGCGAGATGGCGACGCGAAACGCCGAGGGCGTCTTCCGCGCGGCCGGCCTGAAGGTCGGCGACGTGCAGGGGCTCCGCGCGTTGACGATGGACCAATTGATCGCGGCCAGCCGCGGATCGCGGTACTACGGCCCCGTCGTCGACGAGGTCGTCTTGCCGCGTGATCCGTTCGAGCCCGACGCGACGCCGCTCTCACGCGACATCCCGCTGGTCATGGGCAATACCCGCGAGGAAACGACGCTCTTGATCGGCGCGGCCGACCCGAGTCTCTTCGCGCTGACGTGGGAGACGCTGCCCGGCAAGCTGACGCAGCATCTCGCCAGTTATCTTGGCGAGACGAAACCGGAGACCGTCGTCGAGCGGTGGCGCGGGTGGTATCCGAGCCACAGTCCGACCGACCTCTTCTTCGCGGCCAGCTCGGTCATTCGATCCTGGCGGGCGCAGTTGCTCGTGGCGAGCCGGCGCGCGGCCCAGGACGGCGCGCGGGATCGTACCTGGGTCTACCAGTGGGACTGGCCCTCCCCCGTCGCGGAGGGCAAGTGGAAGGCCCCGCACACCCTCGACATTCCGTTCGTCTTCGACAACGTGGAGATCGCCCGGTCGATGACGGGGGGTGGCGCCGAAGCCCAGCGACTCGCGGACCGGGTCAGCGACAGCCTGCTGGCGTTCGCGCGCACCGGCAGGCCCGACACGCCATCCCTTCCGCGATGGCCGACCTACAGCCTCGCCCGGCGCGAGACGATGCTGTTCGACCTCGAGTGCAGGGTGGCCGACGATCCGCGCGGACACGAGCGCAGGTTCGTCGAGACGATTCCCTACCGCCAACCCGGTACCTAACCCCATGCGCCTCGACGCCATGCTCTCGATGCTCGCGGCGGCCTCGCTGGCGGCCGCCCTCGCCAACGCCCAGCCGGCGCTCCCCCGATCGACGAACACCGACGAGAGCCGCGTGGGCGCCTACGTGCTGCCGGAGGTGCTGCGGCTGCAGAATGGCCAGCCGATCGAGGACGCCCCGACCTGGCTGCAGCAACGGCGGCCGGAGGTGCTCGAGCTGTTCGCGGCTCACCAGTTTGGTCGGACCCCGGCTCGTACGGTGGAACCGCGAGTGGAGGTCGTGGAGCGCGCTGTGTCGGGATTGGGCGGATTGGCGCGGCGAACACAGGTTCGACTCGCGTTCGGCGACGGGCCGGAGGCCCCGGTCATCCGTGTCCTCCTGTACACGCCGGCCAAGGCGTCTGGCCCGGTGCCCGTGCTCTTGCACGTCGGCTTCTCGCCCAACGTGCTGGTGTTCGACGACCCCGGCATCGAAGAGGGCGTGGGCTGGGACGTCAAGGCCAAGGCGAGAATCCCTGGGCGCCAGGCGCGGCTCTTACGCGGGTTCGACGCGCGACCGTTCCTCGCCAGGGGATTCGCCGTGGCGCACGTGTACTACGGTGACATCGAGCCGGACTTCGATGGCGGCGCGGCCTTCGGCGTCCGATCGGTGCTCGGCGGCGTCCGTGAGCCCAGGGCGCCCGACGAGTGGGGCGCCATTGGGGCCTGGAGCTGGGGCCTGAGCCGCGTGGTCGACTACCTGCGCACGGATCCGGGTGTCGCCGCGGAGAAGATCGCCGTCTCCGGCGCGTCACGCCTGGGCAAGACGATCCTCTGGGCGGCGGCGCAGGATTCGCGTGTGGCGCTGGTGATGCCGCTGATCTCCGGTGAAGGTGGCGCGGCGCTGAGTCGGCGCGACTTCGGCGAGACCATCGCCAATCTGACGGATCCGGCGCGGTATCACTACTGGTTCGCCCCGCGCTACCGCGCGTACGCCGGCCGCGCGGAGGCCCTGCCCGTGGACAGCCACATGCTGCTCGCGCTGATCGCCCCCCGCCCGATGCTCCTGGTCAACGGCGAGGGCGACACCTGGTCGGATCCGCGCGGCGAAGCGCTCGCGGCCGACGCGGCGCGCCCGGTGTACGCGTTGTTCGGCAAGGCGAGCGATCTGGTGGTCGTCACCCACCGCGGCGGGCACGAGGTGCTGCCGGAAGACCTGACCGCGATGGCCGACTTCATGGCACGCCATTTCGGCGATCCCGCGACGGTGGCGGCGGGAAGGGCGCGCCAGGCCAATCCCAACCGTCCGGTCGCGTGGTGGCCGGCGATGGCCACGCGGCCACAGAGCTGG
>JBDIBB010000150.1:0-9091 GCA_039812685.1 Vicinamibacteraceae bacterium | reverse complement strand
CCGATCACCTTCCATGTGGCCTGTTCCTCGAGGTCGATCGGCAGCGCGCGCGCCAGCCACTTGATCGACTGGTACGGAACGAAGAAGGCCGCGAAGCCTGCCGCCAGCAGCGGCGCCAGCGCCGCGAGCCAGAACGTCTCCCGCACGGCGAAGCGCGTCGCGGCGCCGCGCGGCACGTCCTCGCCGACCATCCGGTCGGCCACACCGAAGCGTGCCAGGCGGCGCCGGTACCGGGCGAGGGTCCCGATCAGCGCGTCGTAGGCCTCTGGCCGATCCCTCCGCAGGGCCGGCAGCAGCCGTTCGGCGAGGCGCTGGCGTCGCGCGAGCGACGAGGCCGCGTCGCTGCCGCCGTGACGCGCGGCCGTGTAGATGCGATCGAGCGCGTGCACGAGTTCGGCCTCGCGAACCGGTTCGACCTCGATCACGAGGTCGCGCAGCCGGCTGGCGATCTCCGCGGTGAGGGCCGACACCGCGTCGTGCGCGTCCGCCGCGAATCGCTCCACGAACGGCGCCGGCGAGAAGGGGTGACCGTAGGCGATCGTCGCGCTCGAGCGCAGTTCCGCCTTGCGGTCGAAGTTCAGCCCCACCGCCACGATTCGCACCGGGATCCCCTCGCTGGCGGCGGAGAGCGCGATGCGGGCCGCACCCGTCTTCAGCGGATCGATCGTGCCGCGCGAGTGCGTGGTGCCCTCGGGAAACAGGCACACCGGCTCGCCGTCGGCCAGCGCGCGTCGGACGGCGGCGAACATCCCGGTGTTGCGCGACGCGTCGGCGCCCGCGCCCACGTCGACGCGGCGATAGACCGGGATGGCGCCCGCGCCGCGGACGAACCAGCCGACAAGGGGCATCGGGAAGAGCGTCGACTTGGCGAGGAACCGCGGGGTCCGCCCGGCGGTGGCCACGATCATCGGCGGATCGAGCAGGCCGTTCGGATGGTTGGCGACGACGAGCACCGGGCCGTCCGGCAGCGGGTGTCCCACGCGCTCGACGCGGTAGTACACGGCCACCGCCAGCCGGCCCAGTCCCCACACGAGCCTGCCCGTGGTCATCCGAGGTTGCCCGTCGCGCCGGCCGGCGCGCGCCACGGGTCAGTGCGCGGCGGCACCGGCCGGGGCCTCCTGTTCGGCGAGCCTCGCCACGCGCTGTCCCTCGGGCAGGTTCACCGCCGCCAGCAGCGCCGCGCCCGTCACGAAGAACAGGATCACCGAGAGGATGGCGTTGCGGCTCGATCCCGTGGCGCCGATCGTGTACGCGAAGATGGCCGGCCCGATGATGCCCGCGAACTTCTCGAAGACGGCGAAGAAGGCGAAGAACTCCGATGACTTCTGCCTCGGGATCATCGAGGCGAACATGGATCGGCTCAGCGCCTGGCTGCCGCCCTGGACCGTGCCCACCAGGAAGGCCAGCAGGTAGAAGTCGGCCGCCGAGTTCATGTAGTAGCCGAGCACGCTGATGGCCACGTAGACCGCCAGCGCGAGGAACACCGATACCTTCGCGCCGATCCTGCCGGCCAGCCAGCCGAAGGCGAACGAGAAGGGGATGCCGACGAACTGCACGAGCAGCAGCGCGAGGATCAGGTGCTCGGAGGCGATGCCGACCTGTGTGCCGTAGATCGATGCCATGCGGATGATCGTGTTGATGCCGTCGTTGTAGACGAGGAAGGCCGCCAGCATGAGCAGCGCCTGCCTGTAGCGCGCCAGTTCGCGCAGCGTCCCGCCGAGCTGCCGGAACGAGACGGCCAGAAGTGCCAGGCCGCCGGGGACCGGTCCGCCGTGCGTGCGCGGCTCCGGTACCCGCCGGAACAGGGGGATCGAGAACACCGACCACCAGACCGCGACGCTGAAGAACGCGGCGCGCGAGGCCGCGGCCGCGTCGGCGAAGCCGAACCACCCCGGTTCGGAGATCCAGAGGAGGTTCAGCGCCAGCAGCAGGCCGCCGCCGAGGTAACCCAGCGCGTAGCCGGCCGACGACACGCGGTCCAGTTCGTCGGGCTTCGCGATGTGGGGCAGCAGCGAATCGTAGAACGTGAAGGCGCCCGACACGCCGATGTTGCCGATCACGAAGAGGACCAGCGCGAACATCCACGCGCCCTCGCCGATGAAGACCATCAGCGCCGTCGCGACGACGCCGATCGACTGGAAGAGCAGCAGCAGCCGCTTCTTCATCGCCGCGAAGTCGGCGAGCGCGCCCAGCGGCGGCGCGGTGAGGGCGACGATCGTCAGGGCGATCGTCGTGGCGAGACTGAACTTGAGGGTGGCGTCGTTGGCGTCGAGGCCCCTGGCGGCCACCGACGCGAAGTAGACCGGGAACACCGCGGCGATGATGGTGGTCATGAACGCCGAGTTCGCCCAGTCGTACATCGCCCAGGCGCGCAGCTCGGGGCGGCTGAGTCCGAGCTGGTCGAGCGGGGACGTGCGGGCACGGGGCTCTGGCATGCGCTCCTCGGTGTGGGAAGGCGCTCAGTATGGCCCGCGAGCCACCCGTTCGCGCAACAGTGAATCGGCGGGGGGCGCCACCGCGTGCCGGACGGGCCGTGCCGGCCACGAGGTCCGCCGCGTCCCGCGGCTCGCCGGGCGCGCTGGCCGAGCCCTGTCAGATCTCGAGCCGGCCCGTGTAGATCGCCATGCCCACGACGGCGTCGACGCCCATCCGGTCGAGGACGTCGATCTCCTCCTGCGTGGTGATGCCGCCCGCGGCGGTGAGCCGCCGGGAGGTGGCGGCGCGGACCGCGCGCACCGCCTCCATCGGGATGCCGCCCATCAGGCCCTCGGTCTCGACGTGCGTGTAGAGGAACTCGCCGCAGTAGGGCTCGAAGGCGCGCGCGGCGTCGGCGGCGGCGGTGGCCGTCGCCTCGGTCCAGCCGCGAATCACCACGCGTCCGCCCGAGCTGTCGACGGCCGCGATCACGCGATCGGGGCCGACGGCCTGCGCGAGGCGTTCGGCGAAGGCGAGGTCGGGGCGTCCGTCGCGAAAGAGCGCCGAGCCGACGATCACCGCCTGCGCCCCGGCGTCGATCAGCTGGCGCGCCCGCTCCACGGTGCGCACGCCCCCGCCCACGCGGCAGGGCAGGTCGTGGCAGATGCGGCGCACCAGGAAGTCGTTGCCGCCCGACTCCAGCGCGCCGTCGAGGTCGATCACCTGCACCCTGGTGAAGCTCCGGAAGCGCTCCACCCAGGCGAACACATCGTCGCTGGCCAGCGCGAGACGCCGTCCCTGCACGAGCTGGACGACCTGACCTCCCTTCAAGTCGATGGCCGGGATCAACATCGCGTCACACCATCCGCACCGGGACGCCGCGGGCGGCCAGGTAGCGCTTGAGGTCGGACACCGCCTTCTCCCGGAAGTGGAAGATCGAGGCGGCCAGCGCCGCATCGGCGCGGCCCGTCGTGAACACATCCGCGAAGTGCGGGAACTCGCCGGCCCCGCCCGAGGCGATCACGGGGATCGGCACGGCGTCGGAGACCGATGCCGTGAGATCGCAATCGAAGCCGGCGCGCGTGCCGTCGCGGTCGATTGACGTGAGCAGGATCTCGCCGGCCCCGCGGCCGGCCGCCTCCCGCGCCCACTCCACCGCGTCGCGCGCGGCGGCGGTCGTCCCGCTGCGGGAGTAGACGGCGAACCGCCCGCCGTCGCGCCTGGCGTCGATGGCGACGATGACGGCCTGGCTGCCGTAACGCCGGGCCAGCGTGGTGATGAGCGCCGGCGAGGCCAGCGCGGCGCTGTTCAGGCTCACCTTGTCGGCGCCGTGATCGATGGCGGCGGCCGCGTCGGCCTCGGTGCGGATGCCGCCGCCCACCGTGAGCGGGATGAAGATCTCGCGGGCGACGGCGCGGATGGTGTCCGCCAGCGCGCGCCGGCCCTCCAGCGTGGCCGTGACGTCGAGGATGACGAGCTCGTCGATCCCCTCGACGTCGTAGCGTCGGGCGAGCGCGGCCGGGTCGCCGGCCTCGCGCAGGCCGCCGAAGTTGATGCCCTTCACCACCCGGCCGTCGCGCACGTCGAGGCACGCGATGATGCGCCTGGAGAGCATGATCAGGAGGTACGGGCCGCGAGGCCCGCGAAGTTGCGCAGCAGCGCCAGCCCGACCTCGCCCGACTTCTCGGGGTGCCACTGCACGCCGAAGACGAGGCCGCGCTCCACCACGCTGGCGAAGGGGCCGCCATGGTCGGTGACCGCCACGCAGTCACCTGTGATCGGCGCCGCATAGGAGTGGGTGAAATACGCCTGCGCCCCGTCGGCGATGCCTTCGAGCAGGCGCGACGGCGCGCGGCGGGCGAGCGCATTCCAGCCGACGTGCGGCACCTTCACGCGTGGCGCGTCCGGCCGTGGCATCGTGCCGAGCAGGAAGCAGCGACCCGGCAGCAGGCCGAGTCCCGGCAGGCCGGGCGCTTCGTCGCTGGCCTCGAACAGCCACTGCAGGCCCAGGCAGATGCCCAGCAGCGGCGTGGCCTGCGCGAGCCGCTCGCCGAGCGCGGCCCGCCACGATCCGTCGAGCGCGCGGGTGGCGCCGAAGTGCCCGACGCCCGGGACGACGATCCCGGAGGCCGTCGCCAGGTCGCCGGGCGTCGCGGGCGTGAACACGGCAGCGCCGGCCGCCGCCAGGGCCTTGCGGACCGAGACGAGGTTGCCGGCGCCGTAGTCGATGAGGGCGATCACGTCGTGAGCCTCGGGTCGCGCCGGGCTACAGCAGCCCCTTGGTGCTGGGCAGCATCCTGGCGAGTTGCCGATCGCGGGCGCAGGCCACGCGCAGCGCGCGGCCGAACGCCTTGAACACCGCCTCGACGCGGTGATGGCTCGATCGCCCGTAGAGCACCTTTACGTGCACGTTCGCGCGCGCGCCCATCGCGAAGCCGTCGAAGAAGTCGGCCACCAGTTCGCTCTGCAGGTCGCCGACCAGTCGCGCGCGCACGCCCGTGTCCACCACCGCGTGCGGCCGGCCGCCGAGATCCACGGCCACGACCGCCAGCGTCTCGTCCATCGGCATCACGAAGTAGCCCGCGCGGTTGATGCCGCGCCGGTCGCCGAGGGCGGCGGCGATCGCCTCGCCGAGCGCGATCCCGACGTCCTCCACCGTGTGGTGCTGGTCGACGTCGAGGTCGCCCTCGGCCCGCAGGTCGAGGTCGAAGGCGCCGTGCCGCGTCATCAGCTCCAGCATGTGGTCGAGGAACCTGATGCCCGTGCGGATGGCATAGCGTCCGCGGCCCTCGATGCCGAGCGTCAGCGCGATCCGCGTCTCGGTGGTGTTCCGGTCGATCACCGCCCGTCGCACAGCAGTTCCTCCATCAGCGCGATTGCGCGCTCGGTGTGCTCCACCACGCCGGTGGTGATGCGCACGCAGCCCTCGCAGCCCGGCTGCGTCGACCGGTCGCGGATCGCGACGCCCCGTGCGGTCATCTCGCGCGCCAGCGCGGCGGCGCCATCGCCGACGCGCACCAGCACGAAGTTGGCCTCGCTCGGCCAGAAGCGCAGGCCGAGCCGGTCGCACATCGCGTACAGGCGGCGCCTGGACTCGGTCACCTGCGCGCGGTACCAGTTCAGATAGTCCGTGTCGGCCAGTGCCGCGACGATGGCGGTCCGCGCGAAGACGTTCACGCCGTAGGGGGGCAGGAAGTGCCGGAGCCGCGCGATCGTGTCCGGGTGCCCGGCCAGGCAGCCGGCCCGGACGGCCGCCAGCCCGTGGGCCTTGGCGAAGGTGCGTCCGATGACGAGGTTCGGGTGCGCGGCCGTCAGGTCGAGGCACGACTCCCGTGCGAAGTCGACGTACGCCTCGTCGAGCAGCGCGACGGCGCCCTCGGGCAGCGCGCGCGCCACGCGCGCGACGTCGGCGCGGGGGATCGTCAGCCCGGTGGGGTTGTTGGGGCTGGCCAGGAACACCACGCGCGTGGCCGGCGTGATCGCCGACAGCAGCGCGCCGATCGGGAACGACAGGTCGGGGCCGGGCCTCACCTCGGCGATGCGTGCCGAGGCGATCTCGGCGCAGGCGGCGTACATGTCGAAGGCGGGCAGCACGACGATCGCTTCGCGGCGCGTGCCGTCCTCCGCGCGCTGGAGGCAGGCGAAGCTGACGCAGTGGATGCCCTCGTCCAGGCCGTTGAGCAGCAGCACCTGGTCCGGCGCGACGCCGAGGCTGCGGGCGCAGGCATCGACGGCCTCGCCGTACTCGGGGTAGAACGCTGCGTCGGTGCGCGTGAGGGCGCGCATCGCCTCGAGCACGCGCGGCGAGCACCCCGCGGTGTTCTCGTTCAGGTGCAGGCGCAGTGCCGTGCCGGCGTCGGGCAGCCGCTCGTAGGCGTGCTTCATGACAGGCGCACCTTCACCGAGGCGGCGTGCGCGGAGAGCCCCTCGGCCTCGGCCAGCGTGATGGCTGTCGGGCCGATGGCGTCGAGGCCGCGCCGCGTGAGCCGCTGTACGCTCCGGAGGCGCACGAAGTCGGCCGCGCTCAGCCCGCCGCGAAAGCGCGCGGCCCCGCCGGTGGGCAGGACGTGGTTCGATCCCGTCGCGTAGTCGCCGCAGGCCTGCGCGCTCCATGCGCCGACGAACACGGCGCCCGCGCGCGTCACGCCGTCCACCACCGCCTCGTCGTCGCACACCAGGTGCTCGGGCGCGATCGCGTTGGCCAGCGTGATGGCCTCCTTCAGCGTTCGCGTCACCACGATGCCGCCGTTGCGTGCGAGCGCCTCGCGCGCGGGGCCTTCGGCCGGAAGCTGGTCGTTGACCGCGCGGTGCACCTGCGCCGCGAAGCGTCTGCTGGGCGTGAGCAGGATGGCGCGCGCGTCGACGTCGTGCTCGGCCTGCGCGATCAGGTCGGCGGCCACCCACGCCGGGTCGCCGCCGCGCGCCACGATGACGATTTCGCTGGGGCCGGCCTGGAAGTCGATGGCGCAGTCGGCCTGCACGAGCGTCTTGGCGGCCGCGACGTAGGCGTTGCCGGGGCCGACGATCTTGTCGACGCGCGGCACGGTGGTCGTGCCGTAGGCGAGCGCGCCGATGGCGTGCGCGCCGCCGATCCGGAACATCCGATCGACCCCGGCCTCCACGGCCGCCGCCAGCACCACCGGCTCCGGCCGCGGGCACACGGCCACCACCTCACCGACGCCGGCCACGCGCGCCGGGATGGCCGTCATCAGCAGCGATGACGGCAGGGGATGGCGGCCGCCGGGCACGTAGCAGCCGACGCGCTCGATCGGCGTCACCCGCTGCTCGACGATCACGCCCGGCGCCACCCGCACCCGGCGTGAGGGCGGCACCTGCGTCCTCGCCACCGCGCGGATGTTGCGCGCGGCCTGCCTGAGGGCGCGCCGCACGCGTGCCGGAACCTGCGCCGCACCCGCGGAGATGGCCTCGGCGGAGAGTTCCATCGGGCCCGAGAGGCCGTCGAAGCGTCGCGCGTAGGCGAGGACCGCGCGATCGCCGCCCTTGCGGACGTCGGCGAGGATGGCGGCGGCCCGTCGTTCGATCGACGGATCGCGCCGGGCGCGGTGATCGATGAGGTGGCCGACGGCGCGGGCGTCCGACGAGGTGAGGATGCGCATGGCCGGAGCGGTTACAGCACGATCTTGTTGAGCGGGAACTCGACGATGCCCTCGGCGCCGGCGGCCTTCAGCCGCGGCATCAGGTCGCGGACGGCGCGTTCCTCGAGGATGGTGTTCACCGCGATCCAGCCGTCGCTGGCCAGCGGCGAGATCGTCGGGTTGCGCAGCGCCGGCAGCAGCGCCAGCACGGCGTCCAGGTCGGCGCGCCGCACGTTGAGCATGATGCCCACGCGGCCCTGCGCCTCGATCGCCGCGCGCAGCAGCAGCGCGATGCTCTCGATCTTCGCGCGCTTCCACGGGTCGGCCAGCGCCGCCGCGCTGGCCACGAACTGCGTGTTCGACTCCAGCACCGTGTCGAGGATGCGGAGGCGGTTGGCGCGCAGCGTCGATCCCGTCTCGGTCGCCTCGACGATGCCGTCGGCCAGCACGGGCGGCTTCACCTCGGTGGCGCCCCACGAGAACTCGACGTTCACGCCCACGCCGCGCCGCGCGAAGTAGTCCTGCGTGACGCGCACCAGTTCCGTGGCGATCGTCGCGCCCTCGAAGTCCTCGGCACGGTGGAAGCGCGAGTCCTCGGGCGCGGCCAGCACCCAGCGCACCTTGCCGTAGCTCTGCTTCGAGTAGACGAGGTCGGCGATTGTCGTCAGGTGGCCGCGTCCGCCGTTGCCGAGCGCGTGCTCGCGGATCCAGTCGGCGCCGGTCAGGCCCGCGTCGAGCACGCCGTCGCCGACGTAGCGTGCCATCTCCTGCGCGCGGATCAGCATGCACGCGAGCTCCGGATCGTCGCTGGCCGGGAAGTAGGAGCGCGGGTTCACGTAGAGGGTGAAGCCCGCGCGCGCGAACAACGCCACGGTGGCGTCCTGCAGCGAGCCTTTCGGAATGCCCAGCTTGAGTGTCATCGTCTCGATCCGTCGTCTCCGGCGCGAGGGCCCGCGCGCCGCGGGACACTAGCTCATGTCGGCCGGCAGGTCGCCGGCGAAGCAGGTGCGCTCGCCCGTGTGGCACACGTTGCCGTCGCCTTCCCGCGTGGCCAGCACCAGCAGCGTGTCGTGGTCGCAGTCCACCAGGATGCGATCCACGCGGAGGCGGTTGCCGGAGGTCTCGCCCTTCGTCCACAGCCGTCCCCGCGTGCGGCTGAAGAAGGTGGCGTAACCCGAACGGCGTGTCTCGGCCAGCGCCGCCTCGTTCATGAAGCCCACCATCAGCACCTCGCGGGAGGCGCTGTCCTGGATCACCGCCGGAATCAGGCCGCCGAGCTTGCCGTAGTCCATGACGTGCCCCCTGAAACGAAAAACGGCCTCGCCAGTTGCCCGGCGAGGCCGCGTCAGTGCAATCGAGAACTCGTGTTCAGACGCTCAGACGCAGGCCTCCGCCGGCCCGACGTGATGATGGGCGCGATGGTGGATCGCGTGGCGGACGGCGAACATCATGAGCGCGCGCCAGCGTAGTGCAATGCAGCGGCGGGTGTCAAACGCGCGACGGAGAGGGCTTGGGCAACAGTTACTCCTGGCGCGACAGGACGCGCCCGCCGCCACGCGGTGGTGGGCGCGACGAAATGG
>JBDIBB010000149.1:0-9159 GCA_039812685.1 Vicinamibacteraceae bacterium | reverse complement strand
TTCGCTCCCACGGGCTCCGGCGGCCATCGATCGGAGGGTCGCCGCCGAGGCGGCCGGGTCACGGCCGCCAGTCGAATCAGCCCGGAGGCCAGCCCAGGTTCCGCCCCGCCAGCAGGTGCAGGTGAATGTGGAACACCGTCTGCCCGGCGGCCGCGTTGCAGTTGAAAACGGTGCGATAGCCGCTGTCGGCGTGGCCCAGCTCACGCGCGATGAGCCCCGCGCGCCTCACCATCTCACCCACCAGCCCGTCGTCGGCGGCCATCAGTTCGTTGACCGACGCGATGTGGCGCCGCGGGACGATCAGCACGTGGGCGGGCGCCTGCGGGTTCACGTCGCGGAAGGCGAACAGGCGCTCGTCCTGATACACCATCGTCGAGGGGATCTCGCCGGCGACGATGCGGCAGAAGAGACAGTCGGACATGGCATGAACCTCGGATGTCGCGGCACGTCCATCACGGGCCGCTAGCTGACGTCCTGCACCAGCACGTAGGAGCCGCCTCCTGCCGCCGCCCGTTCGAAATCCACCACGCGGAAGCCCCCTGTCAGCAGGCCCTGGAACAGCCGTCGCGACGTGAGCCTCCATCGCAGCGCGATGTCGGGATCCGTGGCAAGCATGGCGTCGAAGCGCGGCGGGATCGCGACGGCGACACATGGGGCATCGGTCGCAGCCGGCACGTCCCAGTCGCACACCATCCAGCCGTTGTCTTCGCGCGTCGGGTTGAGCAGCACCGCCCGCGTCCGGTCGGCGTCGGGCCCGGGGTCGTCGCCCAGCCGCGCCTCCACGTGCTCCGCGTTCAGCCACCACTGGGCCAGGAAGCGGTCGGTGGGGATGGTGCCGTGCAGCGGGCTCGCCGACGCGCCGTAGACGTTCACCTCGTAGTGCTCGACGACGGCTCCGAGACGACGCAGGTTGAGGTGGGCGTTGACCGCCCGCAGCGGATCGAACGTCCAGTCGATGCGGTCCAGGCCCAGCGCCCTCACCCGCTCCCGCTGGACGAGCTTGAGGCGCCGGCCGAGGCCGCCGCGACGGTAGCCATCGGCCACGCCGATCATGTGCGACCAGTGGATCGTGCGGCCGTGGCTCAGGGCGGGGAACGAATACGCGAGGCCCACGCACTCGTCCCCGTCGAAGGCGCCCAGGAGCACCGCGCCCCTGGGCACCGCGGCGGCGAACACCGACACCGGGACCGTCTCGTCACGCAGGCCCCAGATCCGCTCCTCCAGCGCGACGGCCCTGGCGAAATCGTCCAGGGTGAAGAGATCGCGGCAGACGATCGTCATCGGTGCGGATTATACGGCCGGGCAGCGGGCGCGGCCGGCGCGACGCGGCGGCGCCGGGTCGCCCCGATCCTCTACAATGATTGGCTCGGCTCCATCGAAGCCGGAACCGCTGCCGCCAGGGGCGTCAGGCCCGGGCCGCCGCGCGAGCGCCAGGGGCGCAGGACCACGCATGCCAGACTGGAAAGAAACCGTCAATCTGCCCCGCACCACGTTCCCGATGAAAGCCAACCTGCAGGTGACCGAACCGCAGGTGATCCGCCGCTGGGAGGAGACCGGGGTCTACCGCCGGCTCCGCGAGCGGCGGCGGGGATGCGAGACCTTCATCCTGCACGACGGCCCCCCCTACGCCAACGGGCGCATCCACCTCGGGCACGCGATGAACAAGGTGCTCAAGGACTTCGTGGTCAAGTCGAAGTCGATGGCCGGCTTCGACGCGCCCTACGTCCCCGGCTGGGACTGCCACGGGCTGCCGATCGAGCTGAAGGTGGATCGCGAACTGGGGGCGAAGAAGCGCGACCTGAGCGTCGCCGCCTTCAGGAGGGCCTGCCGGGCCTACGCCGAGAAGTACGTCGCCATCCAGCGCGCCGACTTCGAGCGGCTCGGCGTCATGGGTACCTGGGACACGCCCTACCTGACGATGGACTTCGCCTACCAGGCGGCCATCGTGCGCGCACTGGGCCGGTTCGTCGAGCAGGGGATGGTCTACAAGGGCAAGAAGCCCGTCCACTGGTGCATCCACTGCCGCACGGCGCTGGCCGAAGCCGAGGTCGAGTACGAGCCGCACGTCTCGCCGTCGATCTTCGTGGAGTTCCCGCTGGATCCCGCCTCGGCCGGCACGCTGGCCGAGCGCGTGCCCGCCACCGCCGGCCGCGCCGTCTCGACGCTGATCTGGACGACCACGCCCTGGACGATTCCGGCGAACCTGGCGATCGCGTTTCACCCCGACTACGTCTACGGCCTCTACGAGGTGGACGGCCGCCTGGTCGCCATTGCCGAGGCGCTGGCCGCGCAGGTCTCCGCGCAGACCGGCAAGCCGCTGGGGGAGCCGGTGGCGAAGGCCGCGGGCGCGGTGTTCGAGCGCGTCAGCTTCCGGCACCCGCTCTACGACCGGCCATCGCTTGGCGTGCTGGCCGACTACGTGACGCTCGATCAGGGCACGGGCGCGGTGCACACGGCGCCCGGTCACGGCGCCGACGACTACCGCACGGGCGTGGAGTACGGCCTCGACATCTACGCGCCGGTGGACGGCGGCGGCCACTTCACGGCCGACGTGGGCCGCTTCGCCGGCGAGCGTGTCTTCGACGCCAACCCGCGGATCGTCGATGCGATCGCCGGCAGCGGCCGGCTGTGGAAGCACGACGCCTACCAGCACTCCTATCCGCACTGCTGGCGGTGCCACCATCCGGTGATCTTCCTCGCCACGCCGCAGTGGTTCGTCTCGATGGACGACCAGGGGCTGCGGCAGATGGCGCTCGAGGCCGTGCGCGGCGTCAGGTGGATACCGGCCTGGGGGGAAGAACGCATCAGCAGCATGCTCGCCAAGCGTCCCGACTGGTGCATCTCGCGCCAGCGGGCGTGGGGCGTGCCGATCCCGGCCGTCGACTGCACCGCCTGCGGCGAGGCCGTGCTCACGCCAGCGCTCGTCGCGCGCGCGGCCGGCATCTTCGAGGCCGAGGGCGCCGATGCCTGGTACGAGCGGCCGGTGTCGGACTTCGTGCCCGCGGGCCTGGCCTGTCCGCGCTGCGGCGGCGCGACCTTCGAGCGTGAACAGAACATCCTCGACGTGTGGTTCGACTCGGGCGCCAGCCACGAAGGCGTGCTGCCGTTCCACCAGGGCCTGCGCTGGCCGGCGGACATGTACCTGGAAGGCAGCGACCAGTACCGCGGCTGGTTCCACAGCTCGCTGCTGGTCGGCCTCGGCACGCGCGCGCACGCGCCGTTCCGGGAGGTGCTGACGCACGGTTTCGTCGTCAACGAAGAAGGCAAGAAGATGTCGAAGTCGCTCGGCAACGACATCCCGCCCCAGCAGATCATCGAGCAGAGCGGCGCCGAGGTCCTGCGCCTCTGGGTGGCGATGACCGACTACCGCGACGAGGTGCGCGTCGGCCGGGAGATCCTCGCGCGCACGGTCGAGGCCTATCGCAAGCTGCGCAACACGCTGCGCTACTGCGCCGCCAACCTCTACGACTTCGACCCACCGGTCGACCTGGTGCCCATCGAGCACATGATGGAGATCGACCGCTACGCGATCGGCCGCTACGCCGACGCGGCGAAGCGGATCGTGGCCGCCTACGCCGCCTACGACTTCCCGGCGATCTTCCAGATCGTGAACGCGCTCGCCACCGTCGACCTCAGCGCCTTCTACTTCGACGTGTCGAAGGATCGCCTCTACACCTGGGGCGCGGCCTCGGCCGGGCGCCGCTCGGCGCAGACGGCGCTGTTCCACATCGTCGACGGCCTGGTGCGGCTGATCGCGCCGATCCTGCCGGTGACCGCCGACGAACTGTGGCGGGCGCTGCCGGGCACGCGCGACGACAGCGTCCACCTGGCCACGTTCCCCGAGGGGCTCGACGCGCTCGTGGACGCCGACCTGGTCGCCCGATGGGAGCAATTGCTCGCGGTCCGGGAAGAGGTGCTGCCCGCCATCGAGGCGATGCGGCAGCGGAAGACCGTGGGGCAGTCGCTCGAGGCGCACGTGCACCTGCGGGCGGCAGACAGCACGTACCGGCTGCTCGAAACCCATCGCGACGACCTGCCCATGCTCTTCATCACCTCGGCCGTCTCGCTGGCGAAGGCTGCCGAGGCCGACGCCCCGCTGCAGGTGGAGGTGACGCGCGCCGGTGGCGAGAAGTGCGTGCGCTGCTGGCGCTACGTGCCGGACATCGTTGGCGGCGGCATCCATGCGGGGCTGTGCGGCCGCTGCGTCACGGCCGTCGAGGCGCCAGCGGGCGCCGGGGCAGCCTGAGGTCGTCGTGCCAGCCGCCGGTGCCGTCCTCGGGTACTTCCGCCGCTTCGAGCCATGGCTCATCGCGGCGCTCGCGATTGCCGATCAGGCGACCAAGGCGATCGTCGTGCGCGAGATCCCGTTGTACGCCAGCGTTACGGTGATCGACGGGCTGCTCAACCTCACCCACGTGCGCAACACGGGCGCCGCCTTCGGCCTGCTCAATGCCCTGCACTTCCCGGGGAAGGCGCTGGTCATCACGCTGCTGGCCGTCGGCGCCATCGTGGCGATCACGGCGTACGCGGCACGGTTCGCGGCCGGGACGCTCACCGGACGCGGTGCGCTCGCGCTGGTGCTCGGCGGCGCGCTCGGCAACCTGATGGACCGCGCGCGGCTGGGTTACGTGGTCGACTTCGTCGACGTGCACTACGCCGGATGGCACTTCTGGGCGTTCAACATCGCCGACTCGGCCATCACGGTTGGCGCCGTCGTGCTCATCCTCGACATGTTCTGGGCTCCTCGCCATGTTCCCGAAGCTGCTTGAACTGGGTCCGGTCAGCCTGTACAGCTACGGCGTGCTGCTGGCGGCCGCGTATCTGCTCGGCCTCCAGTTGGCGCTGGTCCGCGCCAGGCGGGCCGGCCTGGACGCCAACCGGGTGATGGACCTGGGCATCTGGGTGGTACTCTCGGCCCTGGTCGGCGCGAAGCTGCTGCTCGTGCTGATCGATCTGCCGTATTTCATCGCCCACCCGGGCGACATCTTCTCGATGGTGCGCTCGGCCGGCGTCTTCTACGGTGGGTTGATTCTCGCCGTCGCCGTCGGGTTCTGGTACATGCGACGCCACGGGTTGCCGATCTGGACCACCGCCGACCTGTTCGCGCCGGGAATCGCCCTCGGACACGTCATCGGGCGCCTTGGCTGCTTCATGGCCGGCTGCTGCTACGGGCGGCCCACCGATCTGCCCTGGGCCGTGACCTTCACCAACCCGCTCGCCGCCGAAATCGTCGGCACACCCCTGCACGTCCCGCTGCACCCGACGCAGCTCTACGAGTCGTGTGCCGAGCTGGTGATTCTCGTGCTGCTGCTCACCTTCGAGAAGCGCGGCCGCGTCTTCCCCGGCCGCACGTTCTGGGGCTACATGGTGCTCTACGCCATCACCCGCTTCCTCATCGAGGGCTTCAGGGGCGACGAGCGTGGCATGGTGTTCGGTCTCTGGTCCACGTCGCAGTTCATCTCGCTGCTGCTGCTGCCGCTGAGCGTGGCCATGCTCGTCTACCTCTCCCGCGCCCGCGCCGGCGGCTCCCCCCACGCCATCCGCGCCCGCACGTCTCCATGAGCCATCGAGACACCGCGGACCGCCTCACGGTGAGGGTCGGGGCAGACCAGGCCGGGCTGCGGCTCGACCAGGCCCTGACCGCCCTCGTGCCCGGACACTCGCGATCGCAGATCCAGCGGCTGATCCGCGACGGGCTCGTGCGCACCGTGGACGGGCGAGAGCTGGTTCGCCCCAGCGAACCGGTGGCGGAGGATCTGGTCGTCGAGGTGGAGGTGCCGCCACCGACCGACGCCACGCCGCTGCCGCAGGATCTGCCGCTCACCCTGCTCTACGAGGACGCGGATCTCGTGGTCGTGGACAAGCCCGCGGGCATGGTCGTGCATCCCGGCGCGGGGCACGCAGACGGCACGCTCGTGAACGCGCTGCTGCACCACGTCGACGATCTCCAGGGCGTTGGCGGCCAGGCAAGGCCGGGCATCGTCCATCGTCTCGATCGCGGTACGTCGGGAGTGATGGTGGTGGCCAAGACCGACCTGGCGCACACCGAGCTGTCGCGGCAGTTCCACGACCGGGAGGTCGACAAGGAGTATTTCGCGCTGGTCTGGGGCGTGGTCCGGGCGGGCAGGCGCATCGAGGAGCCGATCGGCCGCGATCCGGGAAACCGCCAGAAGATGTCGACCCGCGCGCGCCGCGCCCGCACGGCCGTGACACGCATCACGCGCGTGGAGCCGCTGCGCGGCGTGACGCTGGCACAGGTTGCGATTGCCACCGGCCGCACGCACCAGATTCGAGTGCACCTCAGCGGCATCGGACACCCCGTGGTCGGCGACGCGCTCTACGGCGGGGTACACCGCCGCGTGCCGCCCCACCTGAGGGCGGTCGCGCGCCTCGAGCGTCCCTTCCTCCACGCCGCACGACTGTCGTTCACGCACCCCGTCGAGCGACACCGGCTCGAGTTCGCCAGCCCGCTGCCGCCGGACCTGCAGGCCGTGCTCGACGTCCTGCGCGAGACGGCCGGCGAGCAGCCCTGACGCCACGCCAGGGTCACGCGCGGCCATCCGGGAACCCTGCCATGACCACGGAACCTGTCGGAACGCTCATCGCGCGGCGTTCCCTGTATCGCGGCCGCGTGTTCTCCGTCGACGCCGAGCGCGTCCTCCTGCCCAACGGCCGCGAGGCGGCGCTCGACGTCGTGCGCCACGCGCCGTCGGTCATCGTCGTGCCGATGCCCGATCCCCACCATGTCGTCCTGATCCGGCAGTACCGGCATCCGGTCGGCGCATGGCTGTGGGAGGTGGTGGCCGGCTCGATCGACCACGGCGAGACGCCAGAGGAGGCGGCGCGGCGCGAGTGCCACGAGGAAGTCGGCCTGCGGCCGGAGCGGCTCGTCCCATTGGGCTCGTTCTTTCCGGTGCCCGGCTACTGCGACGAGCGGATGCACTTCTACCGTGCGGAAGACCTGCGCAGGCCGGCCGAGGCAGCCGCGGTCGATCCCGACGAGGTGATCGTGCCGCGGACCGTGCACGTGGCCGAGGCGCGCGCGCTGCTGGCGCGAGGCGAGATCACCGATCTGAAGACGGCGATGGCGATCGCGATGCTGACGTAGGCCCCGAGGCCGGCCCGGCGTGGGCGATTGCCTCCTCCACGGTCGCCACGTGGATGGCCACCGTGTCGTCGGTGCGGCGCGCATACCCGCCGGCGAGCGTGACGGCCACCGGAATGCCCGCGCGACGCATCGTGCCGAGCACGGTGCGATCGCGCTCGCGCAGCCCTGCCTGCGACAGGCTGAGCCCTCCCAACTGGTCGTCGTCGTACGGGTCGGCTCCGGCCAGGTAGATCACCAGGTCGGGGCGATGCGCGATGACCGCCGGCAGTGCGTCGCCCAGGTGCCCGAGGTAGTCGGCGTCGGTCGTCGCGTCCGGCAGGTGCACGTCGATGGTGCTGGCCGGCTTCTCGGCCGGGTAGTTGTTCCACTGGTGCATCGAGAAGGTCAGCACCTGCGGATCGCCGCTGAAGATCGCGGCGGTGCCGTTGCCGTGGTGCACGTCGAGATCGACGATGGCGGCGCGCGTGATGAGGCCCTCGCGCTGCAGCACGCGCACGGCCACCGCAACGTCGTTGAACATGCAGAACCCCTCGCCGTGATCCGCGAACGCGTGATGCAGCCCGCCGCCAAGCGCGAGGCTCAGGCCGTCGGAGGTCGCGTAGCGGGCGGCGGCGACGGTCACGCCGCACATCTGGCGGAATCCGTCGACCGTTTCGCGCGTGACCGGCAGTTCCAGCCGGGCCACGTCCTGGAGCGAGAGGGGCAGATCGCGGAGCCGGGCCAGCCACTGCGGCGTGTGCACCAGGGCCAGCTCGTCCCACGTGGCCGCCGGCGCCGGCACGAACTCGGCGTGTCCGGCCAGCCCGCGCGCGACGAGCGCCGCACGGATGAGGCCGTACTTCGCCGTCGGAAAGACATGGCGGCCGATGTCGATCGCGCCGCCCTCGGTGTGAACGATCCGCATGGTGACTCGCGGGGGAAAGCGGCTCAGGCCAGTTGCGACACCGTCTCGGGCTCGGCAGCCGATGACGACGAGGCGGGCGTCAGCGCCAGTGAGAGCACCTCGTCGATCGTGGACACCAGGTGGATGCGGATCTCGCGGCGCAGGTCGTCGCTGAAGTCTTCCTTCACGTTCTTCTCGTTCTGGCGCGGGAGCACCACCTCGCGGATGCCGGCGCGGCGCGCGGCCAGCACCTTCTCCTTGATGCCGCCCACCGGAAGGACGAAGCCCGACAGCGTGATCTCGCCGGTCATCGCCACGTCACCCCGCACCGGGCGTCCGGTGAGTTCGGAGGCGAGCGCCGCCACCATCGTCACACCGGCCGACGGCCCGTCCTTCGGGATGGCCCCGGAGGGGACGTGGAGGTGCAGTTCGGCCGACTGGAAGAACTGCGGGTCGATGCGCAGGGCGCCGGCGTGCGTGCGCACCCACGACAGGGCCGCGCGCGCCGATTCCTTCATCACGTCGCCCAGGTGCCCGGTGAGGGTGAGCGTGCCCGTGCCGGCCATGCGCGTCGCCTCGACGAACAGCACGTCGCCGCCGCTCGGGGTCCACGCGAGGCCGATCGCGACGCCAGGCTTGCGCGTGCGTTCCTCCACCTCCTCGTCGAGGTAGCGGGGGGCGCCCAGCAGTTCGGCCACGGCGTCGGCCGTCAGCACGACGGCCGACTCGTCACCCTCCGCCCGGCGGCGGGCCACCTTGCGGCACAGCGCCCCGATCTCGCGCTCGAGGCTGCGCACGCCCGCCTCGCGCGTGTAGCCGCGGATGACCGCCCTGATGGCCTCCTCGCCGAAGGCGACATGCTCGGCGGTGAGGCCGTGGTTCTTCACCTGCTTGGGCACCAGGTGGTCAACGCTGATCTCGAGCTTCTCCTCCTCGGTGTATCCCGGCAGCTCCAGCACCTCCATGCGATCGCGCAGCGCCGGCGGCACCGGGTCGAGCACGTTGGCCGTCGTGATGAACATCACCTCGGAGAGGTCGAACGGCACGTCGAGGTAGTGATCGCGGAAGCTGTTGTTCTGCTCGGGGTCGAGCACCTCGAGCAGGGCCGAGGCCGGGTCGCCGCGGAAGTCGGCGCCGAGCTTGTCGATCTCGTCGAGGATGAACACCT
>JBDIBB010000148.1:0-9232 GCA_039812685.1 Vicinamibacteraceae bacterium | reverse complement strand
CGGCGCTGGCCGTGGCGGCGGCGTGGCCGCAGGTGGTGCGGTGGGCCACCGTCGAGCGCGCGCCGGCGAGGCCGATGGCGAGCGCTCCCGCCGAGCCGGCCCTGCCAGTGCCGCGCGCCTCGGATCTCACGCTCGATCGCGCCCGTGGCCTGTATGCGAGGGGGCACCTGCACGAGGCGGCGGTGGCGCTCGAGGGCATCCGTCTGGACGATCCGCGCCGGGCGGACGCCGATCGCCTGCTGGCCGAGATCCAGCGCGTGCTGCTGGCCGGTGCCGCCGCGCCGGTCACGGCGGGGCCGGCTCGATGAAGTGCTCCAAGTGCGGCTACCTCAGCTTCGACGCCGCCGACCGCTGCCGCAACTGCGGGTACGCGTTCCCGCCGGCCGGCGAAACCGCGACTCGCATGGACGGCCCGTTGCGTGACTCGGCGGCGGTCGATGGCCCGCTGCCTGAACTGTCGCTGCGCGAGGAGGGTGCCGCCACGGGTGAGGCCGCGCGCGCGCAGCGCGGCGCCGGCCTCGACCTGCCGCTGTTCCACGAGCCGATCCCCGGCCTCGACGACACGCCGCTGATCTCGACACCGGCGCCGCCGCGCGCGCCGCTCGCCGTGCGGCGCGCCACGCCGGATCCGTCGAGGCTGCCGCGCCCGGCCCGTGCCAGAGAGCCGCAGGCGCCAACGCCGCCGGCGATCGCGCCGCCGCCCGTCGCCACTCCGTCCGCCCGTCCGAGACCGCGGAGTTCCCGATCGTCGCCCGATCTGCTGGAAAGCGTGGACAGCGGACCTGAGCCGACGCTGGCGGCCACGGAGCCCGAACCGGAGGCGGCGCCACGCGCAGCAGTCCCCGGCGCGCCCGAGGCGGCGCCGGCGGGCGCGCGGCTGGGCGCGCTCGCCGTGGACCTGCTGCTGCTGGCCGCCATCGACGCGGCCGTCGTGCAGTTCACGCTGTCGATCGTCCGCTACCCGTGGAGCCGCCTGGGAGAACTGCCGCTGATGCCGCTGCTGGCCTTCTGCGCGATGCTCGATGCGGGCTACGTCGTCCTCCTGACAGGCGCGTCGGGCCAGACGCTCGGCAAGATGCTCTCGCGCATCCGCGTGGCGGGCGCCGCATCGTCGCGCGTGACGATGACGCAGGCCGCGCTGCGCACCGCGCTGGCGCCGCTGTCACTCGTCACGCTGGGGCTGGGCTACCTGCCGGCACTCGTCGGCCGCGATCGCCGGGCGCTGCACGATCGCCTCTCCGGCACGCGTGTCCTCCGGATGTGAGATCCATGAAGTCACTCGCGATCGCGATCGCCACCGCCGGTTACTGCGGGTACGTCCCGGTGGCGCCCGGCACCGCCGGCTCGGTGGCCGGCCTCCTCGTGTTCGTGCTCGTCAGGATGGCCGGAGGTGGCTGGATCGAGGCCGCCGCCATCGTGGTGTCGTTCGCCGCGGGCACCTGGGCCGCTGGCGTCGCCGAACACCATTTCGGACGCCCGGATCCCGGACCCGTTGTCGTCGACGAGGTGATGGGGATGCTCGTCACCCTCGCGTTCCTCCCGGTGTCGGTGACGGGCGCGCTCGCCGGGTTTCTCGTCTTCCGTGTGGCCGACATCGTGAAACCCTGGCCCGCGCGCCGGTTCGAGCAGCTGCCGGGCGGCCTCGGCGTGATGGCCGACGACGCGATGGCCGCGGTCTACGCGCATCTGGTGGTGCGCGTGGCGTGCTGGGCGTTTCCCGCGTGGATGGTCGTGGCATGACGGCCCTGCGCCGGCTGCGACGGGCGGAGATCGTCGCCGTCGGCAGCGAGATGCTCACGCCCGGTCGCAGCGACACCAACTCGCTGTACATCACGGCCCGGCTCGATGAGCTGGGCATCGAGGTGCGCGCCAAGGCGATCGTCGGCGACGACCTCGACGATCTCTCGGCCATCCTCGGTCGGGCGATCGAGCGCGCGGATCTCGTCGTGATCACCGGCGGGCTCGGGCCCACCGACGACGATCTCACCCGCGACGCCATCGCGCGCGTGCTCGGCCGTGGGATGCACGAGGACACGCGCACCATCGAGGCCATCCGCGAGCGCTTCGCCCGGCGGGGCCTGGCGATGCCGGGCCTCAACCGCCGCCAGGCGCTGGTCCTCGACGGCGCGGCGCTGATCGAGAACACCAACGGCACCGCCCCTGGCCAGTGGGTGGAGGCCGGTGACCGCGTGGTCGTGCTGTTGCCCGGTCCGCCGCGCGAGATGTGCCCGATGTTCGATCGGCTCGTCGCCGGCCGTCTCGGTGAACGCGCCGAGGGCGAGCGCCTCGTCCGCCGGACCGTGCGCATTGCCGGGCACAGCGAGTCGCACGCCGAACAGTGGCTGCAGCCGCTCTACGGCCGGTGGCGCGAGTCGCAGCCGCCGGTCACCGCCACGATCCTCGCGGCCGACGGCCTGATCGAACTGCAACTGGTCGCGCACGCGCGGCCTGGCCAGCGCGAGGTCCCGTCGCTGGATTCGGCCGTGGCCGATGTCGTGGCGCGCTTCGGCAACGACGCGTTCGGCACGGGGGGCGAGCGGCTCGAGGAGACGGTGGGTGAGGCGTTGCGCCGGCGCGGGCTGCGCGTCGCGCTCGCCGAGTCGTGCACGGGCGGCCTCGTCACCTCGCGCCTGACCGACGTCCCGGGAAGCTCCGACTACGTGGAGCGCGCGGTGGTCGCCTACAGCAACGCGGCGAAGGTGGATCTGCTGGGGGTGCCCGCGCCGCTGATCGACGAACATGGCGCGGTGAGCGAGCCGGTCGCCCTGGCCATGGCCGATGGCGTGCGGCGGCTGGCCGGGGTCGAGATCGGCGTGGGCGTCACCGGCATCGCCGGGCCGGGCGGCGGGAGCGCCGCGAAGCCCGTCGGCACCGTGGCCATCGCCATCCTCGGCCCTGACGATCGCCGTCACGTCCGCACCGCGGTGTTTCCGGGTGGACGCACCATGGTCAAGGCGCTGGCGGCCAGCGCCGCGATCGACGGCATCCGGCGGGCGATCAACGAGGCGTGAGGCTTGGGGCGTGGGGCTCGGGGCCGCGAGTCCCCCTTCGCTCGGGTTCGAGCGCCCGGTGAACAGCGAAGCGAGTTGCCCTGGCCGCAAGCCTCAAGCCTCAAGCCTCCATGCGTCTCTTTCTCGCCATCGACGTGAACGACGAGGTGCGGCGGCGCGCCACGGACGTCCGGCGCCACGTCGACGGGCGACATCCCGCCGCAGCGCGCGGCCTGCGCTGGGTTCGCGCGGATCAGCTTCACCTGACGGTGCGCTTTCTCGGAGAGGTCTCCGAGGCGCTCGCCGGGCAGATCGTCGCGGCCTGCCACGGCATCCTGGAGGAAGGCACCTTCAGCGTGGAATTCGGATCCGCCTCCTGGCTGCCGCCCGGTGGGACGCCGCGGGTGCTGATGCTGCCCGTGGTGTCGGGCCTCGAGCCGCTCCGGCACCTGAAGGCCCTCGTGGACCGGCGCCTGCCGGCCGGGATCCCGCCCGATGACCCGAGACCGTTCACGCCGCACCTGACGCTGGCGCGCGTGCGCGAGGCACTCCGGCGCGAGGTCCGGATCCTCGCCCGCGAGATGACCGCAACGCGCTGGCCCGCCGTGGCCTCGCCCGTGAACCACGTCTCGCTGATGCGCAGCGTGCTGTCGCCGCGGGGGCCGGACTACGATGAGCTGGCACGCCTGGTGTTGGGGAGCACGGGATGATCGTGACGTTCGGACTCGCGGCGCTCGCTGGGTACCTGCTGGGGTCGATTCCCTTCGCCTACCTGCTGGCCAGGGCAGCCACCGGAGAGGACCTGCGCCGGGTGGGCAGTGGAAACGTCGGAGCCGCCAACGTGCTGCGCCGGGCGGGATGGGGACCGGGCCTGGCAGCGCTGGCGCTCGATGCGGGCAAGGGGGCCGCCGCCGCGTGGGTGGGCGCCAGGCTCGTGGCGGCCAGCGGCGCTCCCGGCGCCGAACACGCCGCCGGGGTCGCCGTGGTGGCCGGCCTGGCAGCCATCATCGGGCACGTCTACCCGATGTGGCTCGGGTTCGAGGGCGGGAAGGGCGTGGCCACGGGCGCGGGCGTGTTCGCCGTGCTCTCCCCGGTGATGCTGCTCGGCGCGGCCGCCGCGTTCCTCGTCATCCTCTGGCGCACGCGCTACGTTTCGCTCGCCTCCATCACCGGAGCGGTGCTGATCCCCGTGCTCACGATCGTCGACGGCGCGCCATGGCCGGTGTGGATGGGCGCGTGCGCGGCGAGCGCGCTCGTCCTGTTCGAGCACCGCGAGAACCTCGCGCGCCTGCGGGGAGGGCGTGAGGCACGCCTCGGCGACGGGCGCCGGCGGTGACGCAGGTAGCCGGCCGGGGCGCGGGCGCGGCGCCGGCGGCCGTGCCGGCGACATCGTGGGGACGTGCCGCCAGGCGCGTCCAGCGGTCGTGACCGGCGCCGCCGCTGGCCTTCCCGCGCCCGCTGGGCGACAATTGGTGTTCTGCGGCCCGGCGGCGTCGCTGGCCGTCGTGTCCCGCATCTGCGCCCACCGCCCATGGGGTTCTTCGACCGTCTCCGAGACAGCCTCCGCAAGACCAAGCAGCAGTTCGTCGAGCGCTTCGACGAGGTGGTGCGTCGCGCCGACACGCCAGAGCGCCTGGAGGCGCCGGTCGATCGCGACACGCTCGAGACGCTGGAGGAGATCCTGCTCTCGGCCGACGTCGGCGTGGCGGCCACCGGGCACGTGCTCGACCGCGTGCGCGCGCGGGCCCGCCACGGCGAAAGCCTGCGCGCGCTGGTCAAGGAGGAAATCCTCGCGGTGCTCCAGGATGCCGAGCGCGCGCCAGCCGGCGGCACGCGTCCCCACGTGGTGCTCGTCGTCGGCGTCAACGGCACCGGCAAGACGACGACGGTGGGGAAGCTGGCCAACCTGCTGAAGGGGCAGGGGCAGTCACCGATCATCTGCGCCGCCGACACGTTCCGCGCCGCCGCGGTCGAGCAGCTCGAGATCTGGGCCCGGCGTGCCGGCGTCGACCTCGTGCGCGCCGGCGCCGGCGCCGATCCGGCGGCCGTGGTGTTCGACGCGGTGAGCTCGGGCGTGGCCCGGCAGCGTGACGTGGTGCTGGTGGACACCGCCGGGCGCCTGCACACCCGCGTGAACCTGATGAGCGAGCTGGAGAAGATCCGGCGCATCGCGGCGCGCGTGGTCAGCGGCGCCCCGCACGAGGTGCTGCTCGTGCTCGACGCGACCGTCGGGCAGAACGGCGTGACGCAGGCGCGCGAGTTCACCGGTGCCGCCGGCGTCACCGGCATCGTGCTGACCAAGCTCGACGGGACGGCCAAGGGCGGCGTCGCCGTGGCCATCGCGCACGACCTGAAGCTGCCCATCCGGTATGTCGGGACCGGCGAGGCGATCGACGACCTGGTGCCGTTCTCGGCGCGCGACTACGTCGAGGCCCTGTTCGAGACGACGTGGTGACCCCTGCTGGCGCCGGTACGGCGGCTGACGCCGCGTTCATGCGGCAGGCGCTGCAACTCGCCGCGCGCGGGCGCCGCACGGCCAGCCCGAACCCCATGGTGGGCTGTCTCATCGTGTCAGCCGGGGGCACGCCGGTCGGCGAGGGCTATCACGCGCGCGCCGGCGAAGCGCACGCCGAGGTGCACGCGCTGCGCGAAGCGGGGCCGCGGGCGCGGGGCGCCACGCTCTACGTCACGCTCGAGCCGTGCAGCCACGTGGGTCGCACCGGACCGTGCACCACGGCCATCATCGACGCGGGGGTGGCACGGGTGGTGGCCGCCATGGTCGATCCCGATCCGCGGGTGAGCGGACGTGGGCTCGCGCTGTTGAGAGCGCAGGGGATCGACGTGTCGGTAGGCGTGTGCCACGACGAGGCCCGGCGGCTCAACGAGGCGTTCGTGACGGCGGTGACCCTGGGCCGGCCGTTCATCCTGCTGAAGGCCGCGCTCTCCTCCGACGCGTGCGTGGCCGCGGCCCCCGGCGTGCGCACGCGGCTCACCTCCCACGAGGCCGATCTGATGGTTCACGAGACGCGGGCCACCGTGGACGCGATTGCCGTTGGCGCCGGCACGGTGCTGGCCGACGACCCGGAGCTGACGGCGCGCCTGGTCGTTCGCACCCGGCCGCTGCTCCGGCTCGTCGTCGACTGGCGGCTGCGCGTGCCGCTGTCGGCACGGCTGTTCGTGCGGCGGGACGACGCGCCGGTGACCGTGGTGACGAGCCCCGAGGCCGTGGAGCGCGCGCCGGAGCACGCGGCGGCCCTGGCCGGCCTCGGCATCGACATGCTGACCGTGCGAGGCTACGATCTCGGAGCGATGTTCGCCGAATGTGGCCGCCGCGAGGTGCGCTCGGTGCTGGTGGAGGGCGGCGTGACGATGCACCGCGCGTGCATCGCCGCGGGGCTGGCCGACCGGCTGCACCTGTTCATCACGCCGCATCGGCTCGGCCCGCGCGGGTTGGCCTGGGACGTCGGCCCGTGCGCCATCGACGCGCCCGGGCGCGTGCTGCCCGTCGGCCCCGACGTCTTCATCGACACCCATGTTCACCGGACTCATTGAATCGGTCGGCCGCCTCGTCCAGACGCAGCGCATGCCGGGCGGACTCCGCCTGCGGGTGGCCTCGTCACTGGCCGTGTCGCTGCGCGCCGGCGACTCGATCGCGCACAACGGCGTCTGCCTCACCGTGGTGGACCGCACCGACACCGACTTCGTCACCGAGATCGGTCCCGAGACGATGCGGGTGACGAACCTGGGCGACCTGGAGCCCGGAGACGTGCTGAACCTGGAGCGTCCGGTGCAGCCGGACGCCCGCCTGGGCGGCCACTTCGTCCAGGGCCACGTCGACGCCACCGGCGTCGTGACCGCCGTCGAGGATCAGGGCGAGTTCTGGCGCTTCGCGTTCACCTACCCCGAAGAGCTTTCGCCATGGCTCATCCCCAAGGGATCGGTGGCCGTCGACGGGATCAGCCTCACCGTGGCGGCGCTTCGCCGCGGCGAGTTCGACGCGCAGATCATCCCCTTCACCTGGGAACACACGAACCTGCACGCCCGCCGTGTCGGCGACCGCGTGAACCTCGAGTGCGACATGCTCGGCAAGTACGTGGTGCGCCTCGCGGAGCTGGCGGGCTGGGCCCAGCGCCGGCCCGACGATGGGCGATGAGCGCGGACACGAGATCATGACCACATCCACCGCCCCGCCCGAGCGTCCGTCCAAGCCGTTTGCGACGATCGAGGAGGCCATCGAGGCGTTTCGCCGCGGCGAGATGGTGATCGTCGTCGACGACCCGGATCGCGAGAACGAGGGCGATCTCACGCTCGCCGCCGAGAAGGTGACACCCGAGGCGATCAACTTCATGGCCACGCACGGGCGCGGCCTCATCTGCCTGTCGATGACCGGCGAGCGCCTGGATCAGCTCGACGTCCCGCTGATGGTGACCGGGCGGTACAACACGGCCCGGTTCGGCACGGCGTTCTGCATCCCGATCGAGGCGAAGGCCGGCACGACGACGGGTATCTCGGCGGCGGATCGGGCGGCCACGATTCGGGCCGCGATTCACCCGGCGACGACCCCCGACGACCTCGCGCGGCCCGGCCACGTGTTTCCGCTGCGCGCCCGCGACGGTGGCGTGCTCGTGCGGGCCGGGCAGACGGAGGCGGCCGTCGACCTCGCGCGCATCGCGGGCTTGTACCCGGCCGGCGTCATCTGCGAAATCATGAACGAGGACGGCACGATGGCGCGCGTGCCCGAGCTGGCCACGTTCGGCCGCCGTCACGGGCTGCTGATGATTACCGTCGCCGACCTCATCCGCTACCGCACGCGGACCGAGGCGCTGGTGAAGAAGGTGGCCTCGGCGCGCCTGCCGACGATCCATGGCGAGTTCGTCATCCACGCCTACGAGAGCCTGATCGATCGCGAGACCCACGTGGCGCTGGTGTGCGGCGAGATCGGCGATGGCTGCGACCTGCTGGTGCGCGTGCACTCGAAGTGCCTCACCGGCGACGTGTTCCAGTCGGCGCGCTGCGACTGCGGGCCGCAACTCGACATCGCCATGCAGCGGATCGCGTCGGAAGGCCGCGGCGTCCTGCTCTACCTGAACCAGGAAGGGCGCGGCATCGGCCTGCCGAACAAGCTGCGGGCCTACGAGCTGCAGGACCAGGGACTGGACACCGTCGAGGCCAACGAGCGGCTGGGCTTCAAGCCGGATCAGCGCGACTACGGCATCGGCGCGCAGATCCTCCGCCATCTCGGCGTGCACTCGATGCGACTGCTCACGAACAACCCGCGGAAGTTCATCGGGCTCGAAGGCTACGGGCTCTCGGTGGCCGAGTCGCTCCCGCTGGAGATCGCGCCCACCAGCCAGACGCTGCGCTACCTGCGGACGAAGAAGGAAAAGCTGGGGCACAAGCTGACGACGGTGTAGCCGCCTGCGCGCGGTGGCCCGGCGGCCCGAGGCCGGCGCCAGGGATGCCGCCGCTGGGCCGTGGAACTCCCGAGAAACTCCTAAGAAATTAGTTGACAACGCCGCGACGGGAGCGTAGGCTGCGGATGTCTCCTAATGAATTAGGACATCCCGGGCCCACCGATGCCACGTCCTCCCAGCCCAGCCCTCACCGACGCCGAACTGAGCATCATGCGCGTGCTCTGGGCGCGCGGGCGCGCCACGGTGGGCGAGGTGGTGGCCGATCTCGACCGCTCGCCCAAGCCCGCCTACAACACGGTGCTCACCACGCTGCGCATCCTGGAGGACAAGGGCCACGTGAGGCACGAGAAGACCGGGCGTGCCTTCACCTACCTCCCGCTGGTGGCCGAGCACGAGGCGCGGCGCACCGCGCTCTCACAACTGCTGTCACGGTTCTTCGAGAACTCGCCAGACCGGCTGCTGGTCAGCCTGCTGGGACGCGAGGAGGCCGGTCCGGAGGAGATCGCCAGGCTGCGGGCCCTCATCGACGCGGCGCCGGGGCGGCGTGAGGCGCGGGGGAGGAGACGATGACGCTGCTCGTCCACTGGCTGTGGCAGGGATCGGCGGTCGCGATGGCGGCCGGGCTGGCGCTGCGCCTGGCGCCGCGGACGAACGGCGCCACGCGGTATGCGCTGCTCTGGATGGCGCTCGGCACCGTCATCGTGCTCCCGCTGGCCTGGCCCGAGGCGACGCTGCTTCGCCGGGAGGCCACGGCGGCGACCGGCGCCCTCGGCGGCGTCGTGGTGCCCGACGTGCCGGGATGGATCGCGGGGGTGATCGGTGGCGGCT
>JBDIBB010000147.1:0-9286 GCA_039812685.1 Vicinamibacteraceae bacterium | reverse complement strand
CGGCCGCCAGGCTGACGGCCGTCAGGTTCACCATCCAGGCGGGATGGCCGCTGAGCAGTTCTTTGAGCATGTGGCCTCGGGTGTTTTCCCGAGGCGCGATTCCGGCGTCCTGCCGGGGTCGGCTCGGGTCATTGAGTTGCGCCTGTCCGGACTCGACCCCGTGTCTCTCGGGTGCCGGCCCGATTGGCGCGGCGCCGCCGCCGGCGCACAATGGTCACATCTTACGGGCCGGCAGCGGCGAGGAGAGACATCATGTCACGGCGGATCAGCGGCGAACAGGCAGCGGCGGGCTTCTACTTCAACTGCACCAGTTGGGAGATCGTCACGCTCTCGGGGCAGGGCGGCATCCTTGGCGGGCCTGCCGGTTCCCGGTTCCTGCGCCTCCCGCTTCCGCTGCTGCTGGTGGCGGCGCCGATGATGGGCGCGGCCTTCGCCATGTTCCTGCCGTTCATCGGCATCGCGCTGGTGCTCGACTACGCGGCGCGGCGGGCGTGGGCGGCCGGCCGCGAGGCGATGCACGCCACGGCGCTGGCCCTCGGGCCGCGCACGCGGACGGGCGAGGCCTACTTCACGGGCGATGACCAGGGGCAGGACGAGCGCGCGGCCGACGGCGAGACGGCTTCCAGGCTGGCGGAGATCGAGCGCGAGGTGGAGCGCCGGGAACGGGAAGGCCGGTAGGGCCTTCAGGGTTCCACCCGCACCACCCCTTCGCGGATGGCGAAGTGGATCAGTTCGGTGCGGCTGTGCAGGTCGAGCTTCTCCATCAGGTTCTCGCGATGTGACATGGCGGTCTTCACGCTGATGCCGAGGATGGCCGCCACCTCCTTGTTGCTCTTCCCCTCGGCCACCAGTTTCAGCACCTGCTTCTCGCGGCTGGTGAGCGAGTCGTAGGGGCTGGCGGCCGTCCCGCGATCGGGCGCCGGCGCCGCGATCGCGGCCTTCGCCACGTCGGGATCGAGTACCAGGCCGCCGCGGGCCGCCGCACGAATCGAGCCTGCCAGGTCGGCGCCCGCCGACTTCTTCAGCACGTAGCCCGACACGCCCGCCTGCAGGAAGCGGCGCACGTACTCGGCGTCCTCGTACTGCGTCAGCACGAGAATCTTCACGTCCGGGTGGTCGCGCCGGATCACGAGCGTCGCTTCCAAGCCACCCAGGCCCGGCATCGCCACGTCCATCAGCACCAGGTCGGGCCTCAGCGCGCGCACCTGCTCGACGGCCTGCTCGCCGTCGGCGGCCTCGCCCACGACCTCGATGTCGTCGGCCAGCGACAGCAGGGCCTTGAGCCCCTCGCGCAGGATGGCGTGATCGTCAGCGATCAGGACGCGGATCTTCGACATGGCGGTTCACGATCGTCGAGGGCAGGGGGATGCCGATCAGGACGCGGGTGCCCTCGCCCGGCTCGGAGTCGAAGGCGACGGTGCCTCCAAACAGTTCCACACGTTCGCGCATGCCCATCAGTCCGAGGCCGCGCGCCTCGCCCGGACGCGGCGTCGTCGTCGCCGGGTCGAACCCCTCCCCATCGTCCTCGATTTCGATGGTGAGGCGGCCATCCTGCACGCCGCACTGTACCAGCACGTGGTCGGCGCGCGCATGGCGCTCGACGTTGGTCATCGCCTCCTGGGCCGCGCGGAACAGCGCCGTCTCCAGCTCCGCGGGCAGGCGCTCGGGCCAGTCGGTCACCTCGAACCGCACGCTGACGCCGTGCCGGGTCAGGTGCCGATCGGCGAACCACCGGAGTCCGGCGCACAGGCCGAGATCGTCGAGCACCGACGGCCGTAGGTCGTGCATCAGGCGGTGGAGTTCGTCGAGGCTGCGCGTGGCCAGCGCGCGCGCGTCGGCCACGGCCGGCTCGGCGGGGCCGTGCACGGCCGCGGCGTGCGCCAGGTCGAGCCGGACGGCGAGCGCGGTGAGCGTCTGCCCGATCTCGTCGTGCAGTTCCCGCGCGATTCGCTTGCGCTCGTCTTCCTGGGCGCGGATCACCTTGCGGAGCAGTTGTGCCCTGGTCTCCTCGCGCGCCCGCAGCTCCTCGTTCAGCGTGGCGAGCTCCCGGGTGCGTTCGGCGACCCGCCGCTCCAGCGCGGCGTTGTCGGCGGCCACGCTGGCGAGCGATTCCGACAGCGCCACTCGCATGTGTTCGAAGGCCCGCGCCAGCCGCCCCACCTCATCGTCGGCCATGGGCGGGATGGCGCGCGTGAGATCGCCGGCCTCGATGCGCTCCGCCTCGCGCGTGAGGGCGACCAGCGGCCGGCGGACGCTGGCCGCGGCCCCCCGCGCGAACAGCCACGCCAGCACCAGCAGGACCGGCGCGACGAGCCCCCAGATCAGCGACAACGGCATGCGCGTGCCGACCCCCGGCTCGAGGCCCACCACCAGGGTCCACGGCGTGGTGCTCAGCCGGGCGCTGGCGAGAGCCTGGCCCGTCTCGGCCGCCGCCGTGGCGTGACCGTAGTTGCAGTAGACGAGTTCGCCGGCGCTGTCCACGAGAGAGAGGTGTCCGAGGTCGTGCGAGGCGAGCGATTCGGAAATCGTGGCGAACCGCCGGCCGTCCAGGGCCAGCTCGCCGACGGCCAGCCCCAGCGGCTGTCCTTCGTAGCCGCTGACGGGCACCACCAGCACGATGTAGCGCCGCCCCTGCTCGTCGCGCAGCACGTCGGAGATGGCCGGGCGTCCCCCTTCCAGCATCTCGCGCAGGCGCTGGCCGGGCCACGCCTTCGTGAGCAGGCTGGACGCGGGCTCGGACGCCAGCACGCGGCCGCTGCGATCGGCGAGCGCCAGCCCGTCGACCACGCCTGACTCGAGGTAGCGGGCGCGCAGCGCCTCGGCCAGCACCGCGGGTGGCGCGCTCACGTAGGGCCGGATCGTGGTGGCGACGGCCTGCAGGGTGGCCTGCACGTCGGTGAAGCGCTCGTCGACGTACCGGGCGAGCCAGCGCGCGCGCACCTCGCGCTGGCGATACATCTCGCGCTCGAGATCGCGCACATTGAGCCAGCTGACCGTTCCCAGCAGCGCCAGCGAGGCCGTCAGGCCGGTGAGGACGAGGATCATCACGCGGCGGACGATGCTTCGGCTGCGGATGGGGCCGGCGGCAGGTCGCTTCACGTCATCCTCGGCGCAGGCTGCGCGCCATCCTCATCAGCGGGATGGCATCCTGGTCGAACCAGCGGAGCACCACGCGACGGCCTTCGACCACCTGCGTGAGCTCGAGGAAGGTGCGGCCGTCGGCCGCCGTTCCACGCTCGAGCGTCGGAGCGTCGGGCCAGGCACCGTCGCCCGGCACGGACTCGCCCGGCACGGACTCGCGCGTTGCGGGCTCGGGCAGCAGCCGGGAAGGCAGGCGGTGGTCGCCATCGAGCGTCTGGGCCAGCAGCAGTCCCACGCCCGTGCCGTCGGCGCGGTCGAACTCGAGCAGCACGGGACGACCTCCGCCCGGCGCCAGCCAGATGCGCGCGGGCGGCCAGCGCAGGGCATCGGGAAAGACGAACGGCACCAGGAGCCGCGTGCGTTGCTGGCGCTCCAGTTCGAACAGGCTCGCATAGCGTACGGGCGTGCGCGGCTGGCCGAGCCACCAGGGCGGAACGCCGTCGAGCACGCGCAGTCCGATCGCGATGCCCCCGAGCACCGACACGATGACCAGCGCGCGGAGCCGCGCGCCGGGGTTGGACGCGAGCGTCGCCGCCGGCATCATCGCACGAGCCCCGCGATCGCCACGATCGCCATCGCCACGACGGCCGATTCCGCCGGCGACATCGAGAGGGGGATGGGGGCCGGGTTCAGCAGGCGGTGGCAGCGGACTTCGAGCGCGGCGATGCGCGCTCGCCCGAGCAGTCCGAGGAAATCGCCGCCGCGGCCCCGGGCGCTCTCGACCAGCGCGCGCGCCAGCGCGATCGGCTGCCCTGTCCAGCGCACGGCGTCTTCGTCGGCGCGCCACTCGCGCTCCTGCGCGACCCGGCGGGCCACCACCTGCGCCACGGGGTTGAACATCTGCAGCGTGCGGAGCAGTTCGAGCAGCGCGTTCTTCGCCACGTCGCGGCGCGCCACGTGCGACAGTTCGTGGGCCAGCGTGGCGCGCAGCAGGTCTGGACGGAGCCGTTGGATCGCCGCCGCCGAGACGATGACGTGCGGGCGCAGGAAGCCGCGGGCCGCCAGGACGGCCGTCGGCCCTTCGCAGGCGGCGAGCCGCACTGGCGTCAGCCCGGCCCCGCGCGCGAGGTCGTCGCAGACCGCCAGCACGGCGGCGAGCCAGGGAGGTGGCGAGCCGGCGGGCGCGCGGCGCCCGCGGCGTGCGCCAAGCGCGAGGACCACGTCGCGGCCCGCGTCGCGCAGCATCAGGACGATGCCGGCCGTCGCGAATGCGGCGAACACCGTGTCGCGCAGCGGCCAGCCCGCCACGGTCAACGCGTTCCAGCGGGCGCTGCTGAAGAGCAGGAGGTCGGCGCCGGCTTCCGTCGCGCGGGCGGGCCACAGGGCGTGCGCCAGGGGGACCGAGCAGAGCGGCAGCGCGAGCACGAACAGCCGGGCCCTGGCGCGCGCGGCGAGATCGCCCACCGGAAGGCGGCGGATCAGCAGTTCGACGGCGAGCGCCGCGACGACCCCGTGCAGGCTGGCTTCGACCAGCAGGTCAATGGCCCGCTCCACGCTTGGCGGCCTGTTCCCGCGCACCCGGCGCCAGGCGATCGAGTTCGAGCGGGTGCTCGTGCTCCATGCGCTCCTGGCTGATGCGGCCCGTGAAAATCGTCGTGTCGAAGGGGAACACGTCGGGGTTGAAGTGCGCGTTGTAGATGTGCCAGGTGATCACCACCAGGAACGCCAGCAACCCCTCGTTGCTGTGCGCCACCTTCGCGGCCGGGATCACTTCACCGGGCAGGTATCGCGCCACCACCACCGGCCACAACAGGATGAGGCCGGTGCTGATCACCACCATCGCCCCGAGAATCAACCCCCAGTACTCGAACTTCTGACGGTAGTCGAACCGGTCGAAGACGGCCTGCTGGTCCGTCAGGCCCAGATAGTAGCGCAGGGTGAGGATCGCGTCCTGGTAGTCCTTCCTGTTCGGCACGATGCTGAGCGGGGCCCGGCGCACCACCACCTCGTAGATCGCGCCGGCGATGTGGAAGGCCGCCATGAAGACGAAGCCGAGCCCGGCCGCGCGGTGGATCCAGCGCACCCGGTCCACGCCGCCCAGCAGGTTCATGACCGCCGGCGCCCAGGACGCGTCGAAGAACTTCTGCGGCAGGCCGGTGACGACCAGCGTCGTGAAGAGCAGCATCACCGTGACGTGCTCGAACCGCTGGCGCGGGGAGAATCGCTCGAACTCTCGCTGGCTCATCGGTTCACCACCACCCGCCAGAGGTGCAGGAGGATCTGCAGGATGAGGCCGCCGATCATGAAGGGGATCAGGAACTGATAGGCGACCGTCACGCTCTTGACGAGCGGCGTCTTCTGCCAGCTCGGCTCGTAGTGCGACAACCAGGCGGCCGGGAAGTTCTCCGACGCGTCGGCGTGGCACTGCCGGCAGGTCTTCACGAGGTTCGCCTTCACCACGGGCGACTCGGGATCGTCCACCTTCGTGATGTCGTGCACGCCGTGGCAGTCGGTGCAGCGCGCCACGACCGGGACGTCGCGCGGATCGCCCTGGCCGCGCAGCCGGGCGGTCACCCCGTGGAAGTCGGCGACGTAGGTCCGGTGGACGAGCGTGGAGAGCCCGTACTTGCTCATCACCTGCTCGTCGGCGTGGCACGAGGCGCACAGCTCGGGGGTGTGCGCGCGCCACTGCTCGGCATGGGGTCCCGCCACGTCGTGGCTGCGATGGCAGTCGCTGCAGACCGGCACGTCCGGGTTGTTCTCGGTGAGCAGCGCCTTGCCGTGCACGCTCTGCTCGTAGGTGCGCGACACGCCCTCGTGGCACTTCGCGCAGGTCCGCGAGATGCGGCCGCGCGGCAGGTTCGGCGTGACGATGTCATGGGTGCCGTGGCAGTCCATGCAGAGCGGCGCCGTGACGTCGCCGCGGGCCAGCGCCGCCTGGTGCGCGCTGTCGAGCGTCTTGGCGAACGTCGAGTAGTGACACCGCTTGCACTGCTCGTAGTAAGCCAGGCTCGCCTGCCGCTTCGACGTGAAACCACGCTCCGGATGAGGCAGCTCGCTCATGTCGGGATGGCAGTCGAGACAGCTCAGCTTCTCGCCGTGCACCGAGGTGCCGAACGTCACGGCGTCCACATGGAGGGACCGTGATTCCCCGCTGGGCAGGGTCTGCGTCATCGACGGCTCGCCATGGCAGGCCAGGCAGCCCTCGTTGACTTCCGTCCGGGTGGGGGGCGAGGGGTCGGAGAGCGCCGCGGTGAGGGCAAGGACGGCAAACAGCATGAGTCGATTCTAGCGTCAGAACGAGGCTGACCCCGGGCGTGAGCAAGGGAGTTGCCAGCCACGGCGGCCGCCGAACCTCCCCAACTGCGGCCGGATTCGCCGCGATCGGCACCACGACGCCCCTCGGCTGCCGGATTTCCGGCAGCAGAAACGCCCCGCCCGTGGTGGTCCTGATCGCTCGCGTGGCGGCAGGGCGTAGCGGTCCCCGGGGCGCGTCCGTCGCGGGGCGCCGGCAGCTCAGCTACAAGGGTTCGAACTCGGCCGTGAAGTGCCTGAGCACCTTCGGCGCCGCGGTGATGCGGTACCCGCGCAGCCGGTCGCGATGGCGCGCCACCTCGATGGCCGCCTCGGCGACGTAGTCGATGTGGCTCTGCGTGTAGACGCGCCGGGGAATGGCCAGCCGCACGAGATCCATCGGACCGGGCGCCTCGTGGCCGTCGGGGTGCAGCCCGAACATCACCGTGCCGATCTCCACGCCGCGCACGCCGGCCTCCACGTAGAGCGCGTTGGCCAGCGCGATCCCGGGATACTGCAGCGGCGGCACCTGCGGCAGCAGGCCGCGCGCGTCCAGGTAGATGGCGTGGCCGCCCGGCGGCTGGATGATCGGGACGCCGGCCGCGGCGAGCTTCTCCCCGAGGTACTCGGTGGACCGCAGGCGATAGCGCAGGTAGGGTTCCTCCACGACCTCCTCGAGTCCGCGTGCGATCGCCTCCAGGTCGTAGCCGGCCAGCCCGCCGTAGGTGGGGAAGCCCTCGGTGAGGATCAGCAGGTTGCGGCAGCGCTCGGCCCACCGGTCGTCGTTGAGGGCGAGGAAGCCGCCGATGTTCGCCAGCCCGTCCTTCTTCGCCGACAGCGTGCAGCCGTCGGCGAGCGCGAACATCGCCTGCGCGATCTGCTTCGGGGTCATCGCGGAGTAGCCGGGCTCACGCCGCTTGATGAAATAGGCGTTCTCGGCGAAGCGGCAGGCGTCGAGGAAGAAGGGCTTGCGGTAACGGTCGCACAACGCGCGCACGCCCTTCAGGTTCTCCATCGACACGGGCTGGCCGCCGCCGGAGTTGTTGGTGACGGTCACCATCACCAGCGGCACGCGATCGCCACGCTCGTCGAGCAGTCGCTCGAGCGCCGCCAGGTCGACGTTGCCCTTGAAGGGGTGCACGATCGACGGCACCCGTCCCTCGGCGATGACCAGATCGAGCGCCTCGGCCTCTTCCACCTCGATGTTGGCGCGGGTGGTATCGAAGTGGTTGTTGTTGGGGACGATGTCGCCGGACTTCAGCACCGTGTGGAACAGGATCCGCTCGGCGGCGCGGCCCTGGTGCGTGGGGATGATGTGGCGGAAGCCGGTGAGCTCGGCCACGACGTCGCGAAAGCGGTAGTACGACCGGCTCCCGGCGTAGCTCTCGTCACCCTGCATCAGCGCGCCCCACTGGGCTGCCGACATCGCGCCGGTGCCCGAGTCGGTGAGCAGGTCGATCAGCACGTCCTCGGCGTGCAGGCGGAAGACGTTGTAGCCGGCCTCGCGCAGCGCCGCCTCGCGTTCCTCGCGCGTGGTGAACTTGATGGCCTCGACCGACTTGATGCGGAACGGCTCGATGATGGTGTGCCTGTGCATGCGATCACTTCCCGGCGAGTTCGCCGCGCCGCAGTCTGCGGTAGAGGTCGAGCGCCTCGTCGAGGATGCGCACCGCGTCCTCGGCGCCCATGAAGTCTTCCACGATCACCTGTTTCTGTTCGAGGATCTTGTAGTCCTCGAAGAAGCGCTTGATCTCGCGCAGCGTGTGCGGCGGCAACTGCTCGTGCGACACGTAGTCGGCCACCGCCGGGTCCTTCACCGACACGGCCAGAATCTTGTCGTCGATGCCCTTCTCGTCGCGCATCCGCATGACGCCGATCGCACGCGCCTCGAGCACCGTCGCGGGATACACCGATTCCTGCGACAGCACCAGCGCGTCCAGCGGATCGCCATCGTCACAATAGGTGCGCGGGATGAAGCCGTAGTTGGCGGGGTAGTAGACGGCGGAGTAGAGCACCCGATCGAGCCGCATCAGGCCCGACTCCTTGTCGAGTTCGTACTTGCACCGGCTGCCCTTGGGCACCTCGATGACGACGGGGAACTCCTTCGCGGTGAGGTGATCGTCGACGTAGATGTCGTGCCACGGGTGCATGTGGGGAGTCTAACTCAGGGCTTGGGGCTTGGGGCTTGGGGCTTGGGGCTTGGGGCTCAGTTGGCCCTGGCCGCGGCCACCATCACCTGGCCCAGCGAGATGCCGCCGTCGCCGGGCGGCGCCTGGCGGGGGAGCCACACCTCGAAGCGCGGCGACAGCGCCGCCAGCAACCCCTCGGCCAGCAGCAGGTTCTGGAAGCAGCCGCCCCCGAGCACCACCGGCATCGGCCCGTGGATGGCAACGGCTCGCTCGACCAGCGCCACCGTGGCCGCCACCAGCGTCGTGTGGAAGCGTGCGGCGAGCCGCTCCGCGGGCTCACCCGCGATCAGCGCCATGGTGAACTCGCGGATGGCTGCCCGGAGATCGAGGCTGACCACCTCGCCCGACGAGTCGAGATCGAACGCCCAGGCCGGGGCGCCGGCCATCGTTTCGGCCGCATGATTCCACGCGATCGCCACCTGGCCTTCATAGTGCGACACCGGGCGGGCGAGCCCGAGCGCGCCGAAGGCGTCGAAGTAGCGCCCCACGCCGTGCGCGGGCGGGCAGTTCACGCCGCGGCCGAGCATCTGGCGGACGATGGCCAGTTCGCGTGCGGCGACGTCGCGAAAGACGGCGAGCCGCTCCACCGGCGCCTGCCCGCCGAAGGCGTCGTCGATCATGGCCAGCGCCAGTCGCCACACCTGTGTCGTGGCCACGTCGCCGCCGGCGAGCGCGAGCGGCCGGAACGTGGCGAAGCGCCGGAAGTCGCTGCCTTCGACCAG
>JBDIBB010000146.1:0-9296 GCA_039812685.1 Vicinamibacteraceae bacterium | reverse complement strand
GGGGGTGACCGCGACACCGATCCACACGCTCGCCCGCGGCCAGTGGGTGACCGCCCCGGAGAATCTGATCTTCGCGGGGCCCATCGGGACCGGCAAGACGCACTTGGCCATCGCGCTGGGCGTGGAAGCCACCCGCCAGAAGCGACGCGTGCTCTTCACGCGGGCCGCCGATCTCGTGCGGCAGTTGCTGGAGGCCCGCGACGCGCGCGAGCTCACCCGGCTGCAGCAGCGCCTCCTCCGGGTCGAGGTCCTGGTCGTGGACGAGCTCGGGTTTGTGCCCTTTGACCGCGTCGGCGGCGAGATCCTCTTCAATCTGCTCACGGACCGCTACGAGCGATGGACCACGGTCTTGACGACCAACTTGCCGTTCGCCGACTGGGTCACCGTCTTCGCCGGTGATGAGAAACCGACGACGGCGTTGCTGGACCGCCTGGCACACCACGCCGTGGTGATCACGAAGGGCTGACGCCTGCGGCGTCAGGCCGCGTAGAATCGACCCCCTTCAGGTGGTCTACTTTCCGAGCGGCGAACTGGTCTGGTTTCCGAGCGGCGCGAGCACCACGGCGCCCTGTTGACGCATGTGAACGCAGCCGGCGACTGGTCATTGAACGCAGCGGGTGACACGCCGAGCACGGCCTCGGCCTCGGCCTTGGTCACGTAGCCGAGTCCGCGCCCGAGCCGCTCGTCGAGGAGCTCCGCGAGGGAGTTCAGCACGCCCCAGTCATACGGCGAATGTTGGCTGGCGCGTCGCATTGTGCGTACGACTGGGGTCGCGGACTACTAGGGCACCTGTCCCCACGATTGCCCCTGGGAGGCCCCGAAACAGCCCATCTGCGGACCACAGTAGCCAAGTGCCTGCAGGCACACGGCGGGAACCACCGTGGGTCCCCCGTGTCTCCTCATCAAGACCAGTGAGCCACGGAGCGTAGACTACGACTGGCGACTGTGGCCTGCGATCGAATCCGGCATCGGCGCGCCCTGGCAGTTGCGCCCTATCGTCCTGCGCCCTATCGCCACGACGAGGGTCGAACCGGAGCAGGTGCATGCGACGAGGCCGCCCCGTGGACACGGCGATGGTGAGAAAGGGCGATCGCCGGTGCTCAAGCTCCTGAGAGTAACGCGCCTCTCTTCTCCACAGCGCCGATTCCAGCCATGACAGAACGAAACCTGACACACGAACACTACATGCGCCGGTGCACCGAGCTGGCACGGCAGGCAACGGAGACGGGCGATGCCCAGGTCGGGGCGCTGGTCGTGCTGCACGATCGGATCGTTGGAGAAGGCGTCGAAGCCGTCAGAGCCGCACGCGACGTCACCGCCCACGCGGAGATCGAGGCCCTGCGCGCAGCGACACGCTCGCTCGGATCGACGGACTTGACCGGCAGCACGATGTACACGAGCGTCGAACCGTGTGTGATGTGCGCCTTCGCTGTCAGGCTGGCGCGCGTGAGCGTGGTCGTGGCCGGCGCACGGTCGTCTGACGTCAGTCGCCCGCTGAACGGATGGGCCGTCCTGTCCCGGACAGACGTCCTCCCCGACCGGCCCGTCCCGACCACGATCAGGGATTTCAGCGGAGCCGGCAGAACCTGGCCCGCGTTAGCAGCACCACTCGACCGTCCGGAGCACGTCCCTGTCGCCTTCGTCGAGGCGTGGAACCGGCGCGACGCCGACGGGATCGCTGCGCTGTTCGACGCCGACGCCGAGTTCGTGAACGTCACCGGTCTGTGGTGGCATGACCGCGAGGCCATCCGTCGAGCGCACGCCTACGGCCTGGCTCGAATCTTCGACCGCTCCACGTTGCGTCTGGGGGCGACGCGCGTGAAGCATCTCTCCAACGACGTCGTCGTCGTGCACGCGCGCATGACGCTGTCCGGTCAGACGGCCACAGGCGACGTCGCCTGTCCGGGCACGCGGACCACTATCTTCTCGTTCGTCGTCCATCGGACGCCGGACGGCTGGCGCTGCGCCTCGGCGCACAACACCGACGTCGTGCCCGGGATGGAGACGAACGTGGTTGACGAAGAGGGCAGGCTTCGCGCGGTGGACTATCGGAAGGACGGGTGATGCGGGACCGGGTTGCCGGCGCGTCGAGGTGCGCCTCGCACGCAGATCACCCTGCGAACGACCTCCTGTGATCTCGCACGAACTCCTCGACGCTCCGCGGCGGTCGGCCGGTGATCCGATCGACCGCGTCGGACACCTTGGCGGTGGCGCCGCCCGCGCGCTGGTAGCCGTAGAGCGCGAGCTGGCCGGCGACGAGCCACGGCGGCTGACCGGCGCGGCGCAGGCGCGCCCACGCCTCGTCGTCGCTCTCCATGACGTGGACGACGCGCCGGCCGAGGATCTCGGAGAGGACGTCGGCGACCTGGGCGAAGGAGAGCGCCGCCGGTCCCGTGAGTACCGGCGCCTTGCCCTCCCATCCGCCGCCGACCAGCACCTCGGCAGCGACTGCGGCGATGTCACGGGCGTCGACGAACGGCACCCGCCCGTCGCCGGCCGCGGAGTAGAGGCGGCCGGCCCGGATCGCATCGGCTTGATCGAGCAGGTTCTGCAGGAAGGCGTGCGGGCGCAGACTGGTCCAGACCAGACCCGAATCGGCGAGCGTGCGCTCGACGTTGTGGTGCCACAGCCCGATCACCGACGTCGAGTGATCCGAGGCGCCCAGCGCCGAGAGCTTGATCACCCGGTGCACCCCGGCGCGCGTGGCGGCTGCGATCGCATTGGTCTGCAATCGCACCATCGTGTCCGCGTTGCCGGTGACGAGAAACAGCGCCTCGGCGCCGGCGAAGGCGTCAGCGAGGCCATCGCGATCGGCCAGCTCGGCGGCGACCCAGTCGACTCCGGCCAGCCGCTCGCCCGCCTCGGGCCGCCGCGACAACGCCCGCACGCTCACGCCCCGTGCCGAGAGCAGGCGTAGAAGCTCGCTCCCGACCGTGCCCGTGGCGCCGGTAACCACGATCATCGCCCGCCCCCCTTGCCGATCGTCTTCATCGTCGCCCTACTTCCGCACCAAGTCCAGGGTCTCCCTGTTGGTGATGACTTCCTGCGCCTTCACGTACGACTCGTAGAACAACGGATACTTCGGGTAGATGTGCGCCGTGGCCATGTTCCACTCCGGCACGTCGTCCCGATTCAACGTCGCCTCGAGTTCGGCAACGGCGCCGCCGGGATCGAGGGGCACGACGCCGGCCTGGACGATCCTGGCGAGTGTGGCTTCATAGGCCATCTTCGAACTGGCGCCGGACGCATCGAACAGGGCAGAGACCTGATAGCCGTCGGCCGCGGCCTGGATGGCAGGAAACGCCATGCAGACGTTCGTCAGGGTTCCCGCCACGACGAGCTGCTTCTTGCCCGTGGCCTTGACCGCCGCGACGAACTCCGCACTGTCCCACGCACGAAGTTCGCCACGACGTGTGATGTAGGTAGCATGAGGTGCGAACTGGTGCACGTCGGGAATGAGCGGGCCATTCGGACCCTGGGGTACCGAAGCGCTCGTGATGACCGGAATCCTGGCCAATGTCGCGGCCTTGGCAAGCGCCGTCACAGTGGCTCGAAGGACGCTCGCCGGCATGTCGTCCACCAGTTGGAACAGACTGCTCTAGTGATCGATGAGAAGCATTGCGAGATTCCGCGGGTCAATCATGGGCTTCTTTCCATTGAAAGTCGCCGGTGTGCTCAGGGTCGTGTCTCCGTCCTGAATCTGAGTCCGCATGTACCTGCATGGTCGATCCACCAACGGCGGGACGATCCTGCTACGCGCTGAAGAGTCCCTTCCAGTCCTGCGCCTCCGCCCAGGCCTCGAACGAATGCCAGCCCACCTCGGGATGGTCACGACGGAGCCCGGCGATATCTACCCGGTAGCCGACGCGCTCGAACCACTCGTACATCGTGGCCCCGTCCTCTCCCATCCGCTCGCGGATCATCTCCAGCGGGACCTGAAAGTAGGAGAACGTCCTGCCGCTGACGCGCGACAGGATCTCGACGGCCTCCAGGCCGCTGACCTCGTCGCCCGCGATGTCGAATCGCTTCCCCCTGAAGCGCTCAGGGCTCTCGATGGCGAGCACGGCAAAGGCCGCGATGTCGGCGACGGCGATCTGCGCGAGCTTTCGGGTCGGCGACATCGGAATCGCGTAGACCCCCGCCTTCAGTTGATCGCGCGTGAACACCGTCGCGTTGTCCATGAAGTACACCGGCGCCACGATGGTCGCCGGGACGCCGATCGTCGCGATGTATTGCTCGACGCGATACTTGCTCTCGAAGTGGGGGATGCCGGTCTTCCGATCGGCCGATCCGACCGAGGTGTAGACGAGGTGCACCCCGGCCGCCTTCGCCGCAGCCGCCATCGTCACGCCCTGGCGGGTTTCGGCCTCCATGCCCGCTTCGAACGGGGTGCTCATGGCGAACACGGCGTCGACGCCGGAGAGCGCACGGCCGAGCGCCTCGCGATCGTCCAGGCTCCCTGCCGCCAGCTCAACGCCAGACCTGCTGAGCGCCGTTGCCCCCGCCGAGTCCGGGTTGCGCGTTAGGGCGCGCACGGCGTGGCCCCGATCGAGGAGCCGGCGGACCACGGCGCCTCCCTGCTTGCCCGTCGCCCCGGTGACCAAGACCTTCCTGCTCATGTGGTGAACGTCCTTTCCTAGCCTTTACGCCGTCGCCCGGCCGCACGTCCGTCGTGGCGCGCTTCATCGAGCTGGCGCGCAGCTGACGTGCCGAGCTTCCTGGCCAGTCCAATGAGTGATTCGCGTTCCTTCGGCGACAGCCCGGCCGCGGCGCGATCCATCGCACGTTTGTGATGGCCGAAGACCTCGGTGATCCGCGCCTTGCCCTCCCTGGTGAGCGACACGATGCGCGCCCGGCGATCCCTCGCATCGAAGCCCCGTACGACGAACTGGCGCCGCTCGAGGCGATCGATGGCCGTCGTGATGGAGCCGCTCGTGAGATCGAGGCGACGCCCGATGGCGTTCACCGGCTGCGGTCCGCGATGAAGGAGCAGCTCCAGGACGGCGAAATCCGACACGCACATGTCGAGCTCCTCGATGCTGTGCGCGGCGTGTTTGGCGAGGGCACGGTGCACCTTCATCAGGATGAGCCAGACGTGGGTGCCGGACGTATCGAGAGGGGCGTGTGCCACGGTATCGCGGTAAGTACCTTAGCACGAAGAATCTTGATGTCAAGATAACCGAACCGTCGCTGCCAGGGGCCGCCTTGAGGGACAGATCCGACCGGGCGGGCGGGCGCTGACGCCGACAACGACGACGCTACGTGCCGGGGAGTGGCGCGTGGCGAGGAGCACTCAGCTGACGCGGCGGCTCGCTCGACATCCTGAGCGGCCCGGTCACGTGCTCACGCTTCGTCCGGACGTCGCCGGTGTTCAGGAAGCGTTGCGACACGCCGATCCACGCTCAGCAGCGCACTCCGAGGTGATCCCGGGGTCGGCCGCTGGCATCACCGTGCGTTCGCAGTCAGCGTGACTCCGACCAAGCCGCAGCCTGGTCGCGTCGTCCATGAAGCACTCTGGCAATCAGGACGTCGCCTTCACAGCGGTAGTAGATCACGTGGCTCGCCACCACAAGCGATCGAACGCCTTCGCCGAACTCCGGCCGGAGGCGACCCATGCGAGGCTGTTGGGCCAATAGTTCGAAGCGGTCGATGATCGCGTCTATGAGTCGGTCCGCAGTGGCTGGGCTGGCATCGTCGGCGACGCAGGTCCAGATCTCGTCGAGATCGCCCTCGGCGAGAGGGGACAGCCGATAGGACATCTACGGCTTCTTGGCGCGAGCCGCCCGACCGCGCGCTTTGATCCGTTCGGCGAGCTGCCGGCCCGAGACCTTGTCGTGGACGCGACCCTCGCCTCGAGCGAGTTGGTCGAAGCCGGCCTGCACGTCGGCACGCAGCTGCTCGCGCGCCTGGTCGCGGTCCTTCAGGAGCCGAAGCGCCTCCCGGACGACCTCGCTGGCGGTGTGGTACAGGCCGCTCTCGACCTTGTCGTTGACGAGTCGCTCGAGCTCCGGCGTCAGCGAGACATTCATCGAATCACCCCTCATATCGAGGCTAGACGCGATAGCCAGTATTGTCAATATTTGACATGAACGGGCAGGCGCACGATGGCTCGCCTATCCCTGAAATTGTCCCTGCCAGCTCCCAACACCGGGCTTCTGAAGCCAACGGCAGCCAAGTCGGTCGATCGAGGAAGTGATTGTGACGCGAGGACCTGCGAGGAATAACGGCGATGGCCGACAGGCTGATCGGCGTTTGGCAAACCGCCGCCTTCAGCCTCTCGGCCACCTCACCGCGTCGAGCCAACTGCTGTAGCGCAAGGACTTGTGGATCTCAGCGTTTCGGGTCCGACCAGCGATTTCAGCCGACTGTCCCTGCGGCGACGCTGGAGCCCTCCCGACAACCCGGATGGCAGCGGAGGCGACGTTGCAACCGACGGAGGTATCGGGTGTCGCCTCCGACTTCCTGGCCATCCATTCCTTCGACGAGTCTCACGGGATGCACGACAATCGGAATGGGCGGCCCGGTCGCTCCGGCTCAAGCGCCGTCGCCCAGCATCCAGCGCGTCAGGTGGAAGAGGATCGGCGCCGAGAAGCAGAGCGAATCGATGCGGTCGAGCACGCCGCCATGGCCCGCGAGCGAACTGCCCCAGTCCTTCACGCCGGCGTCGCGCTTGATCGCCGACATGGTCAGCCCGCCCGCAAAGCCGAGAAAGACCAGCAGCAGCGCCATGCCCGCCACCACGATCGGCGGGTACGGGGTCAGGAAGCCGAGCCCGGCGCCGACCCCGGTTGCGGCAAGGCCGCCGATGACCAGCCCTTCCCAGGTCTTGCCGGGCGAGACCGACGGCGCCACGGGATGGCGGCCGAGCGTCTTGCCGGCGAGATACTGGAAGACGTCCGAGAGCTGGACGACGATCACCAGCCAGAGCAGCAGCTTCGGGCCCTCTCCGGCGCCGCCGGGCAGTTCGAGCATCAGCAGCGCCGGCGCATGGCTGATGCAGTAGACCGCCACCATCAATCCCCACTGGATCTTCGCGGTGCGCTCGAGGAAGTGCTCGACGTCGCCCGCAATCGCCGCGCGAATCGGTACGAAGAGGAAGGCGTAGACCGGGATGAAGATCGCAAACATCCCATACCAGCCCACCGCCAGGAAGACGTAGTGCAGCGGCAGGATGACGAAGAAGCACCAGACCAGCGTCATGTGGTCGGCGAGACGGGTGGGCGTGAGCGTCACGAACTCGCGCAGCGCGAGGAACGACAGCAGCGCGAAGAGCGCGGTCGAGGCGAGCGGTCCGACCGCCGTCACCGCCGCGAACACCGCGCACATGCCCCACCAGGCGACGATCCGCTGCCAGGCGTTCTCGATCGTGGCGCGCGCGCCGGCAGCGGTGACCCGCCGGCGCAGCGTGGCGCCGACGACGGTCGCGGTCACGAGCAGCGCCAGCAACCCGCCGAATACGACGACGAGCTCGGGGTCGAAGCGCGTGGTCATCGCCGGCCGAGCTCCACCACCGCGGTGCGCAGGCGGTCGAGGAAGGGGCCCCTCTCCTCGCCGTCCCCGAGCACGACTGGCGCGCCGAACGTGGCGCTGGCGAGGAACGGCACCGGCGCGAACTTCCCCTTCGGCAGGACGCGCTTCAGGTTGTCGAGCCAGACCGGCACCAGCTCGAGGCCGGGACGCATCCGGGCGAGATGCCAGATGCCGGGCTTGAACGGTGCGATGTCGGCGCCGGGATTGCGCGTCCCCTCGGGAAAGAGGATCAACGACGAGCCCTCGTCGAGAGCCGCGGCCGTCGACTCCACCGCGGCGCGCGCGCTCGCCTCGCGCGCCTCGGGGGACGCGCCCGGCACGCCGCGGGGAATGAGCACGGCGCGGAAGATCCGCGTGGCCAGCCAGCGCCGGAAGCCCCGGCTCCAGTAGTCGGCGGCCGCCACCGGCCGCGTCCGCGCGCGCAGCGCGGGCGGCAGCGCCGCCCAGAGGACGACCGTGTCGAGGTGGCTGCCGTGGTTGGCGACGTAGACCCGCTGCCGCTCCTCCGGCGCGCAGCCGACCCAGCGCGCATGGGCGCCACACAGGAGCTTGACGGCGACGATCAACACCGGCGTCAGCGGATGGCTCACCGGCGCCCCTCGAGCTCGGCGACGATCCGGCGCGTGCGCCTCACCGCGGCGATGACCGAAAGCGCGGCGATCGCAAGCAGCGTCCACGGCAGGATCCGGGCCGGCGCGCCGGCCAGCGCTTCGCCCGCCGCCGCGACCAGCCCCAATGCGAGCAGGACCATGCGCTGCTGCTTGGCCCCCGGGCCGATGAAGTACGCGGAGGTGCCGGCGGCCACGCCGAGCGTGCGGACGTAGGCGGTGAGCACCGCAACCAGCGCCGCGCTCCAGCCGGCGATCGGCGACCAGGCGACCGCCGGCGTCGCGTAGCCTGCGGCGATGAGGCAGAGCGCGTCAGAGATCCGGTCGGGCAGCTCGTTCCAGATCTCACCGGCGGCACTCCTGCGGCCGCCCTCGATGGCGACCATGCCGTCGAAGAGATTCGCCAGCAGGCGCAGGGGGATCGCGAGCGCCCCTGCGACGAGCAGCAGCGCGCGCAGGCGGCCGCTCTGGTCCCGCGACGCGAGGAGCGCCGCTGCGGTGCCGGCCGCGAACAGGACGCTCGCCGCGGAGATGGCGTTGGGCGCCACCCCCCATCGGGCCAGCCGTCCGGCGATCGCAGCCGCCCAGCGCGTACCGCGCGCCGCGATCGGACGGCGCAGCAGGCGTTGGTCGGTCATCGAATGGCGCGGATGTTAGCACGGGGCGGCATATCAAGAGGGCGCGTGCAGCGGCCGGCCGCAGCGCAACACGGGACCGACTGGCAGGACCCCGCCGCCCAGCCTCCCAGCACGCAACGCCCCACTCCATCCTCTGCTGCGCGCCCGGCTTCGTTGCGTGGGGCGACGCCGGTCATTCCGGAACCAGCTTCTCCAGCGCGGAATCGAGGGCCTCCAGCGGGATGTCACACCCGCCGATGCTCGCGGTGCGGGCCGCGCAGTCGATGGTCACAACCGCGTCCATGCCCTCTCCCCCGGGATACTTCCTGAGCTCCAGCCGAACCACCGAGTCGGCCTCCCACGTCGCACGGTCAACCGACCAGCTCGTGTCCTTGACGGCATAAACGACGTCGGAAGCCTGCCGGTCGAACAGGCACGGCGGATGGATCCAATGGGACATCCGCGCCTCCCAGGGCGAGGAGCGCACCTCGTACCGGCCAGAAGGCGATGTGGAAATCACGTCCATGCTCTTCTCCGTGCT
>JBDIBB010000145.1:0-9321 GCA_039812685.1 Vicinamibacteraceae bacterium | reverse complement strand
ACGCCCACACCCGAAATACCGTCAACAACGACGCGAACCATCCCCAAGAATCACAATCGGTGGATCAGGGCTGAGGGTGCGCCGACGCTTCGAGAGATTGGAGAACAGGCGCCTGGTCGAGTCAATCGCGGTGTCTGCCAACGGCGTCGCCAAGATCACCGAGCAGGAACTCCGCGACATCTTCGCGAGGGCTTCGCGGCCTGATCTGATGTGGACAGGCGCGCCGTGGAGGCGCTGCAGCGCCGGGTCGATGAACTCCAGGAGTCCGTGGAGCGAACCCAAGATCAGAACAGGGCCTCCAGGCAGATCGACGGCACCCAACTCGAAATAGAGGTGACGCGGCTCGATCTCGACGATCGCGACGGGCGGTCGCGTGGTTGCTGAGCCCCGGGTGTTGCCCTGAACTACTGCGCGCGCGCCCGCGCGGACGGTCAATGCGACGCGAACAGCCACGTCCACGCCCCGCGCAGACACGACCACTGGTACATCCGCGACGACGGGCACCACGTCCATGAGCATCCGCACTATCCCGACAGCCATCACCAGCACGGCCACAAACACCAGTAGGGGACCCCGCCCGGTTCAGGAGGTCGGGCGCGTCGGGTCGGACTCCGCCCGCTCACGTCGCGCCAGCACCGCGAACGGCACCGCCACCGCTTGGATTGCCGCGGAGACCACATGGGACGCCGGATAGCCCGACAGGTCGGCGACGCGGCCCAGCGCGGGCTGGGTCACCACGCCGCCGGCCGAGCCCATCAGCGAGTCGAACGACAACACGGTGGCCCGCTGCGCCGACGGAATGAGACCGTTCAGGAAGGCCTGCCGCACCGGGGTCGCGATCGCCGAAACGAGCGACCAGACCGCGACCAGGATCAACGCCGCCGCGAGCGAATCGACCAGCCCGAGGCCCAGCAGGACCAGCGCGCCCACCGCGAACGCCACGATCAGGACGCTGGTCCGGCGGTGGAACAGCCGCGGCGTCCAGCGGGCGAGCAGGCCGCCCGTGATCTGTGCGGCGGCGACGAGGGCGGCGGCGAGGCCGGCGACGCTGTAGGCGTCCGGGCGTCCGTAGAGCTGAAGGAGGAACGGCTGCAGGGCGTAGAAGACGTAGATGCCGGTGCCCGCGGTGAACGCGCCGGCGATCATGAGCCAGCGCACCGGCGGGGTGCGCAGGCCGCCTTCGACCGCCCCGGTGAGGACGGTCCGCACGGCGCCCAGCGGACGGGTGCCGGCGTCCGGGCGGACCTGGTGGCCGACACCCAGGAGGAGTTCGCCGAGATCGGCCTCGCGTCAGGCGAGGTGCGCGGCCTTCTGGTTCTCTCGGGACGCGCGGGCATCGACGAAACGGTGGGCGGCGTCCGCATCGTCGGTGAGCGTGACGCCCTGCGGGCGATCGCGGCCTTCGGTAGCCGGCTGACGTCCAGCCAGGTCGAGGCTGTGCTCGCGAGAGCCATGGTGTTCTTCACGCCCGCCAGCGCACCCGCGCCCGTGACGGCCACCGTGCCCGAGCCGGTGATTCCGTCCGGCCCGCGCGAGGTCGACCAGGACGCCCTGCTCAGCATCGAAGAGGTGGACGCCGCCCTGCTGGAGGGGGTACTCGCCCAGCCGATCGAGGAGTGGATGTCGTTCCTGCACCCGCGACAAGCCAAGTTGGTGCGCCGGTCGTTCGCGGGGCCGTCCCGGATCCGTGGGCCGGCCGGAACCGGCAAGACTGTCGTGGGTCTGCATCGCGCCGCACACCTGGCGCGGACGCGGCCCGGTCGCGTGCTCGTGACGACCCTCGTCCAGACGCTTCCCGTCGTGCTGTCCGAGTTGCTGCGCCGCTTCGCGCCGGACGTCGCCGCGCGGGTCGACTTCGTCGGCGTCCACGCGTTCGCGCGTGGGGTGCCCCAGGAGCGTGGCGTGACGTTTCGTCTCGACCCGACCCAGAGCGACGCGGCGTTCGCGCAAGCGTGGCTGCGCGTCGGCGTCCCCTCTGGCCTGGCGTTGGGGCGGCAGGACCAGCGCTACTGGGCCGACGAGATTCAGTACGTGCTCAAGGGACGCGGCATCACGTCGTTCGAGGAGTACGCCGAACTGCCGCGGCAGGGTCGGCGTCACCCGCTCAGCGGGTCCGGGCGTCGGGACGTGTGGGCTCTGTACGAGGCCTACGACGCCGAACTGCGGAACCGAGGCGTCATCGACTACGCCGACCTGATCTTGCTCGCGGCCGCCGAACTGCGGCGCGAACCCCCGTCGGACGCCTACGCGGCGGTGATCGTCGACGAGGCCCAAGACTTGTCGTGCGCGATGGTCAGGATGCTGCACTCGCTCGTGGGGGACGCGCCCGACTGGCTCACGCTCATCGGCGACGGACAGCAGTCGATCTACCCGGGCGGCTACACGCTGGGCGAGGCGGGCCTCTCGGTGGCGGGTCGGGGGGCTGTGCTCGACATCAACTACCGCAACACGGCACAAATCGTGTCGTTCGCGCAACGGTTGGTGGACGGCGACGAGTACGCCGACATCGAGGGTGTGGTCGCGCGGGGTGACGTGCCGTCCAGCGTCCCGCGCACTGGGGTCGAGCCGGTGGTGACCACGTTCACCGACACGCGGGCGCTGGAGCGGGCGATGGTCGAGCGGGTGCGGCGGGTGACCTGCGAGATCGGCACCGGCCTCGGCGACGTCGCGGTGCTCTGCCTCACCCGAAGAGCGGTGGACGCCGTCGCGCGGGCGCTGTCGGCTGCCGGCCTGCCGGTGCTGAGGCTGGAAGAGTATGACGGCGTCCCGAGCGAGGCCGTGAAGGTCGGCACCATCAAGCGGGCCAAGGGGTTGGAGTTCAAACAGGTGCTGATTCCCGATGTGTGGCGTTCGCACACCATGGTCGCGCGGCAGATGGACGACACCGAACGCGAACGATGGGAGTTGACCCGACGCGAGCTCTACGTCGCCATGACCCGCGCCCGCGACGGCCTGTGGGTGGCGTTGAGCTGACCTCGCCTGGACGGCGACCCATGGCCAGCGTGGCCGCTGGAGCGTCCGTGCAGGAAGCGTCTCGGCTGCCCGGCTTGGCCTTCAGTTCAGCAACACCCTCGACTTGCAGAGTTATCGAGCCGGTGGGGCGACGGATGGCATTCCTGCGGGGGCCTGGCTGAACCTGTCGCTGGTCGTCGTGGGCGTCGTGGTGATCCTGCTCGTGGCAGCGTCGCGGTCCCCGGCTTCCCGCGATCAGCACTGCTGTGGGTTGGCGGGGAGTCGCAGCAGCCGCCAGCCGATCCAGCCGAACCAGAAGGGCAGGAGGAGGCCGTAGAGCAGGTACGCGGGGCCGATCATTGCTCGGAGTGCCTCGGACGCCATGCCGAGAACTCCGATCACGGCCCCGACGACCGCCAGCGCCCTCCCGAACGTCGATCGGGCCATGATCAGGGACAACGCCAGGATCGCCGCGGCCGTCAGGACGCCGGCCCAGGGCATCGCGTTGGCGGTGGCAATGAGGGCATTCGCCGCGCTGACCAGACCGGCGCGCTCGGCGTCCGAGCCGGCCACCTGGTAGGCGTCGGCCAGCAGGATCAGCCCGCCGTGCAGGGACTGGGGGCTGCTGCCGACCGCGAGGGCGACGACCTCGGAAGCGGCCCCGAACAGGCCGCCGATCAGGGCCACCCCCTTGCGGACCCCTGCCAGGGCGACGGCGGCGGCGGCGAACACGACCAGTGCGGGAACGGCCAAACCGACGAAGCACACCAGCTGGACCAGGTACACCACCCGGTTGGCGGCGATGTACTCCAGCAGTGCGCGTCCCTCGGTCGGCGGCACCGGCGCGGAGAACACCAACGAGACCGGCACCAACACCATCACGACGTACACCCCCGCCGCGATGCCGCCGAGCCGATACAGGGGCTGCCACGAAAGATCCGGGAGTTCGGATGCCATGGAACGAACCTACCGCCACGGCCAGTTACTCGATCGTAGCGGGACGTGGGAACGCTCTTCGGGGGAGGCGTCGGCGGCTCGCCAATGAGTCTGGCGTCCGGGGGTGATGCGACGTCTCTCGCGGTGACAGCCTCCGGTGCATGCAATTCAGGCAGTGCGGCAATTCAGGATGTTGGGTTGTCGTTGGGTGCCCGAGCTCTTCGCCCGGCTCTCGACCGAGGCGTCCGCCCCGGAACACCCCGCCCACGACTACTTCCGTCAACGCTACGACCAGCTTCGCCAAGATCGCCGGAGCCATCCGCTCCGGCCACCTGCGTCCCGACCTCGTCCCCGAGGACGCCGCCCTTCGCCTCACGGCCCTCATGGACGGTCTGCAGACCCAGTGGCTCTTCGACCGCTCGATCGACATGGCCGCCAGCCTGCAGCACGTCGTCGACGACTGGCTGACGCCCTCGGGCCGGGTCGCCTACGAAACGGTCGCGGTCACGGCGTGAACGACGGGCGCCCACGGCCGTCAACGATGATCCGCGACCGGCAAGAGGGGCCACCTCGCCTCTCCTCCCGATCGTGCTAATCTAGTTTTATAATGACCAGTCAGTCTAAAAAGATCCTGGGACGCCGTCCGCGCGACACCGACGAAGCGCCGCTGCCGGATGATTCGCCGACCGGCGCCGCCGAGTCCAGCGCGGGGTCGAGCGACCAGGGGGCGTCCGGGGTTGCGGTCGTGGCGCGCAATCTGCACCTGACGGGCAAGCGCGGCCCGGTCTACGGGCCGATCGACCTCACCGTGCGGACCGGCGAGTTGCTGTTGGTGACCGGTCCCGCCGGTTCGGGCCGGACCGCGTTGCTGCTCACCCTGGCCGGGCGGCTACGGCCGTCGCCGGGCTCCGAGCTCACCGTGCTGGGCCACCGGCTGCCCCGGCGGGCGCGGGCGGTCCAGCATCGCTCGTCGGCGGTCGGGTTCGCCGGCCTGGACGATCTGGACGAGGAGGTCTCGGTCGCCGCCGCCGTCCGGGAGCGGGAGGCCTGGCTGGCGCCGTGGTACCGGATCGTCCGGCGTCCCGACGACGCGCATGTGGCGCTGGTGTGCGGCCGGGTCTTCGGGGACAGGCCCGTGCCGACCGCACGACAGGTGGTGCACAGCCTGGACGAGGCGTCCAACCTAATGCTCCGGATCTCCCTGGCGATGCTCGGCAACCCGAGCCTGCTCGTGATCGACGACCTCGACCAGCTCCGCGACTCCGGCAGTCGCGTCGAGGTCTGGGAGAGCCTGCGGCGGCTCTCGGCGCGGGACGGCGTCACGGTGCTGGTCGCGTCGTCGACGGCGCGGGAGATCGCCCAGCTCGGCTGGGAGACCCTGCCCCAACACGTCCGCCTCGTCCCCTGAACACCCCTGCCAACCACCGACCGAAACGACTCATCTGCGATGTTTGCCTGGACCTCCCACGGAACCGAACTGGCGCGTTTCCGGCGCCAACCCATCACCCGCGCGGCCGTTGCCGTCATGCTGCTCATCCCGCTGCTGTACGGCGCCATGTACGTCTGGGCGTTCTGGGATCCGACCACCCACATGAACGAACTCCCGGTCGCCCTCGTCAACCGGGACGTGCCCAACGCCGACGGTGACGGCACCGTTCAGCACTACGGGCAGGACGTGGTCGACGAGTTGGTCGATGGCGACGAGATCGGCTGGCACCAGGTGGACGCCGCCACCGCGGCCGCCGGCGTGAACGCCGGCACGTACTACTTCAGCGTCACCATCCCCGCGGACTTCTCGGCTCGAATCAACTCCCTGGGCGGCGACGACCCGAGCGCGGCGTCCATCAACGTCACCTACGACGACACGAACTCCTTCCTCGCCTCGACCCTCGGCAAGTCGGCCATGTTGCAGGTGCAGACGGCGGTCCGCGAGAAGGTCAGCCAGACGGCCGTCGACACCCTGCTGGTCGGGGTGGGGGACGCCCGCGACGGCTTCAACACGGCCTCCGACGGCGCGTTCACGTTGCGCGACGGCCTGACCGACGCGGGCAACGGCGCAGACCGGCTGAACGTCGGCGCCCAGCAACTGGCCGAGGGCGCGGCCAAGCTCGCCGGCGGGTCGAGCAGCCTGGCCGCCGGGGCCGCGGAGGCGGCGGCCGGCACCCAACCCCTCGCGGACGGCGTCGGCCAACTCGACAGCGGGGCCGCCCAGCTGGCGACCGGGCTCGACGCCCTGAACACCTCGATGCCGGCGCTGACCGGCGGGCTGACCCAGCTCCAGCAGGGCACGAAGACCGCCGGCGTCGGCGCCGACCAGCTTTCCGACGGCACGGCGACCTACCTCGCCGGCGTCCAGAAGGCCGGCAGCGGCGCCCAGTCGCTCGCCGCGGGCGCCGCCAACCTCACCGCCCTGCAGCAGGGGCTGGCCCAGGCCGCCGACGCGAGCACCGGAGCCCCGGCGCTCGCGGCAGGGGTGAAGACCATGACGTCCTCCCTCGGCGCGCTCGCCACCGGCGCCGGGCAGTACGCCACCGGGGCCACGGCGTTCGCCGCGGGGGCCGGCGAGGTCGCCGGCGGCGCCGAGAGCTGGCGCTCGCAGGTGTACGCCGCCACCGGCGGCGACGGCAGCAGCGGCACCGCCCAGAACAACCTGGTGACCGCGACGAAACAGCTCGCGGACGCCGCAGGGCAGCTCGCCGATGCGACCAGTTCCAGCTCCGACCTCGGCAAGGCCACCACCGGCCTGGCCGGCGGGGCTTCCGACCTCGCGTCCGGGCTGGGCGACATCGACTCCGAGTACCTCGCAGTCGCCCAGCAGGCCCTCGCCGACGGCGACTACGCGAAGGCCGCGACCTACCTCAGCCGCGCGCGCACCGGCGTCCAGAATGCCGAGGGCACCGCCACCGGGCTGGCCGGGTACGCCGCCGGCGTCAAAGACGGCCTGCTCGGCGACGACGGCGTCCACCACGGCGCGGCGACGCTCGCCGCCGGGGCCGGCTCCCTGAAGTCGGCCTGGAGCTCGATCAACGCCGCGGTCGGCCCGGACAGCCGGATCGGCCAGGGCGTCTCCGCCCTGGACGCCGGGCAGCGGACCCTCACCGACAGCGCCCAACAGCTCACGGCCGGCGCCGCGCAACTCGCCGATCCGGCCACCGCGGCGCAGGCCCAGCAGCTCACCACGGGCGCCGACAAGCTCGCCGACGCCCTCACCACGATGAGCGCCGGGGCGTCCAACACCGCGACCGGCATCCCGGCCCTGCAGGCCGGCGCCGCCCAACTGGCGGCCGGCTTCACCAGCACCGCCCCCGACTCCCCCGGCCTGGTGCTGGGCGCCCAGCAACTGCACACCGGCGCGAGCAGTCTCGCCGCCGGCCTCGATTCGCTCACCGCCGGCGCCGGCACCGCCGCGGACGGCGCCACTCAGGTGGCCGACGGCGTCGCCGCGCTGGACGCCGGGGCAGCCGGCCTGCACTCCGGCACACAGACGCTGAACGCCAAGGTGCCCGCCCTAGTCACCGGGGTGAAGCAGATCGACAGCGGAGCCCGACAGCTCGCCACGGGAACCCGGCAGGTGGCGGACGGTACGGCTGATCTCGCAGCCAACACCCCCGCCCTGGCGTCCGGCCTCACGGAGGCCCGGGACGGCGCCGCCACGCTCGGCGACAAGCTCGCCGACGGTGCCCAGCAGATCCCGCAGGACGACGGAACCGAACGAACCGCCCGCGCCGACGCGGTCTCCAGCCCGGTGACGGTCGACTCCGCCCACACGTGGGCGGCCGACTCCTGGGGCGAGGGCTTCGCGCCGTTCTTCATCTCGCTGGCCCTGTGGGTGGGCGCCCTGATCACGTGGCTGCTGCTGCGCCCGCTGCAGACCCGCGCGCTGATGACCTCGGTCAACGGCTTCCGGATGGCCTGGGGGTCGCTCAACTCCGCGCTGCTGCTCTCGGTCGGCCAGGTGTTGATCATGCTCAGCGTGATGCACTTCGCGATCGGGCTCAATCCGAAGAACGTGGCCGCGACCGTGCTGTTCACCCTCGTGACCGCGGCGGCGTTCTTCGCCCTGCAGCAGTTCTTCCAGGTGACCCTCGGCTCCGCCGTGGGCAAGGTGGTGATCATTGTGCTGCTGATGGTGCAACTGGCCTCGGCAGGCGGCACCTACCCCATTCAGACCACGCCGTCCTTCCTGCAGGCGATCAACCCGTACATGCCGATGACCTACGTGGTGAACGGCCTACGGGAGGCGATCACCGGAGGCATCGAGGCCCGGTTCTGGATCGCCCTCGCCGTCTTGATCGGTATCTTCGTCGTGTCGCTCGCGGGCACGTCGATCGCCGCGTCGCGCAAACGGATGTGGTCGATTTCCCGGCTGCACCCGGCACTGAGCATCTAGAGCGGAGAAGCCATGGCCGGTCACCCGGACCCCCCGGCGGCGACCGCCGGCCAGGTGGCCCGCCGGACGCGCACCCGGGGCCTGATCGTCGCCGCGGCCACCGCGCTGTTCGCCGCGAGGGGGGTGACCTCCACGTCGATCGACGACATCGCCGACCGGGCCGGCATCGCCAAGGGCAGCGTCTACTACAACTTCGGCTCCAAGGCCGGGCTCGTGGAAGCCGTGCTCAGCGAGCACACACACCTCCTCGACGAGATGCTCGAGGAGTCGACCCGAGGCCTCACCGGGGACGCCCGCCGGGCGGCGGTGGTCACCGTCCTGCTCCGCGCCGTCCAGGACCACTCGGACGCCGCCCGGGTCATGGTGGCCGAGATGTTCCGCACCGAGCGGTCGTGGCGGGAGAGCACCCAGCAGTGGCGCGCGATCATCCACCTCCGCCTGGTCGACGACTTCCTGGCCGAGCGTCCCGACGGCTCCCAGGCGCTGGCCTCGGCGCAGGCCGCGGCGATCACCGGCGCCGCCCTGACCGCCGGCCTCGACTGGCTGGCCTTCAATCCCGATGAGCCCTTCGAACGCGTGCGAGACGCCGTGCTGGCGTCGCTCGGGCTGCCGGTTCGCGGGTAGGCCCGGACCCCTTCGTTCAGCCCGCTTCGAGGGCGTGCGCGGCGACAACCTCGGCGCAGGCCCGGGCGCTGTCCTTCGGCGTGCGGCGCTGGCTGTCGTAGTCGACGTGGACCAGCCCGAACCGCTTGCCGTACCCGTGGGCCCACTCGAAGTTGTCTAGCAGCGACCACGCGCAATAGCCGCGCACGTCGGCGCCAGCGTCCACGGCGTCCAGGACGGCGGCGAGGTGGGCCTTCAGGTACGCGATGCGGGCCGGGTCGTGAACGGCGCCGTCGGGTGCGACGACGTCCGACCAGGCCGAGATCCTGACCAGTCTGCCACCCGAGCACGACCGCCCTCAATTGCCGCGGCGAGCGCGGGTCATGCACATGTCCAGAGCGCCCAGGTCGCCGACGCCCGTCTCGAGCCATGGCCTCCGC
>JBDIBB010000144.1:0-9326 GCA_039812685.1 Vicinamibacteraceae bacterium | reverse complement strand
GCGTCCACGTTGCTCGCCCACGTCCTGTTGACACGCAACCGGTTGCGGGAATGGTGGCACGCGCGTCTCGCGGCGGCATGTCTCAGGAGGGCGGGCCCGACGCCATCTGATGAATCCTGATCGGGGCCTGAGACACCGGCGGGATCGCCGTCGTACTCGACGGCACGAGCCTGATCGACGCCCAGTGGGCCGTGCTCGCACCGACCGTCCGCACGCATCGCCGCCCCGATCGCCCATGGCCGGCCATGGATTGATCCGTGCATCGTGCCGAGCGGCGTCCTGTTGGTGCCACGCCGGCACCCCGCGCCACGCCCGAGACCGCCTCGCGGCCCCGCAGCCCACGGAGACCGGACCGCCAGTCCCCCAACCCAGATCGTCCAGCAGCCCTCGAGCACGCCGCCGTGACCGACACGCCCGCCTCCACCGGACCTTCGCGTGACCCGCTCGCCGCCGCGCTCGACGTGGCGCGGCTGGTGCGCGCGCACGGCGGCCGCGCGCTGATTGTCGGCGGCTGGGTGCGCGACCGCCTCCTCGGGCGCGCGTCGAAGGACATCGACCTCGAGGTGTTCGGCCTCGACGCCGCCCCGCTGCGCGCGCTGCTCGAGCGGATCGGGCCGGTGAACACCGTCGGCGAGAGCTTCACCGTCTACAAGGTGCACGAGCTCGACGTCGCGCTGCCGCGGCGCGAGTCGAAGACCGGCCGCGGCCACCGGGGCTTCGAGGTGACGGGCGATCCGCGGCTGTCGCCGGCCGAGGCGGCCCGCCGCCGCGACTTCACGATCAACGCGATCGCCTGGGACCCGCTGTCGGATGCCTACGAGGACCCGTTCGACGGGCGCGGCGACCTCGCGCGGCGCGTGCTGCGCGCCGTCGACACGGCCACCTTCGGCGACGACAGCCTGCGCGTGCTGCGCGCGGTGCAGTTCGCCGCGCGCTTCGATCTGACGCTCGACGAGACCACCGCCGCGCTGTGCCGCGCGCTGCCGCTCGACGACCTCCCGGCCGAGCGCGTCTGGGGCGAGATGGAGAAGCTGCTGCTCCAGGCGGCACGGCCATCGACGGGCCTCGCGCTGGCGCTGGATCTGGGCGTCGTCGCACGGCTGTGGCCGGAATGCCTGGCGCTGGTGGGCTGCCCGCAGGAGCCGGACTGGCACCCCGAGGGCGACGTCTGGACGCACACGCTGCAGGTGGTCGACGAAGCGCGCGCGCGCATCGACAACCTGTCACGGCCGCAACGCGTGGCGGTGATGCTCGGCGCCATCGCGCACGACTTCGGCAAGCCGGCCACCACCGCGACGGTCGACGGCCGCATCCGGTCACTGGGCCACGAGGAAGCCGGTGTGGAGCCGGCCGGCCGCTTCCTGGATCGGCTCAACGTGCACACGATGGAAGGCTATGACGTCCGCCGTCAGGTGCTGGGCCTGGTCGCACACCACCTGAAGCCGGGCGCCTGGCACAAGGCCGCGTCTGGCGTGGGCGACGGGGCCTTCCGCCGCCTCGCACTCAAGGTGGATCTCGACCTGCTCGCCCGCCTGGCCGAGGCCGATTGCGTCGGGCGCCGACCGGGCACCTTCGACTGTTCGGCGATGGGCTGGTTCCTCGACCGCGCGCGCATGCTCGGCGTGCAGCACCGGGCCCAGGCGCGCCTGCTGCTCGGCCGTCACCTGCTGGCGCTCGACGTGCCGCCCGGCCCCGGCATGGGGCGCATCCTGGACGCGGTCTACGAGCGCCAGCTCGACGGCGAGGTGACGACGGTCGACGAGGCCCTTGCGGCCGCCCGCGCCCTCATCGCTGCAGCACCTGGATGATCGCGTCGGCAAACGCCTGCGCGATCGCGCGGTAGCCGTCGACCGTGGGGTGCAGGCCGTCGGCGCTGAGCAGCGACAGATCGCCCTCGAGCGCCGCGTGCACGTCCACCAGCGTCGCGCCGCGCTCGCGCGCGATCCGCCGCATCCAGTCGTTGTAGGCGGGCAGCAGTTCGATGAACGAGGCGCGCGATCCGCCAGGCCGCTGGGGCGGCAGCGTCGCGAGAAACACCATCACGCCATGGCGGCCGGCGTCGGCCACCATCGACTCGATGGCCGCCGTCGCCGGGTTCATCCCGCGCGCGCCGAGCGCCGCCAGGTCGTTGGCGCCCTCCATGAGCAGCAACACCTCCGGCTGGTACCGCGCCATTTCGTCGCGCAGGCGGTACTGGCCGTCGGCCGCCCACTCGCCCGACCGGCCGGCGTTCTCCACCTGGATGGTCTGCGTGGGATAACGCTCCACCAGCATCTGCCGCAGCATCGACGGGTACGACGTGACCGGGTCGAGGCTGTAGCGCGACGAGACGGCGCTCTGGCCGTCGGTCATGCTGTCGCCAAAGGCGAGGAACCGGGTGCGCTCCAGCGTCACGACCGGTGCCGGCGGAGATGGCGGCGGGGATGGGGACGGGGGCGGCGCCGGGTCGGATGGGACCGACGCCACCGGCGGAAGGGCCGTCGGCCTCACCGGCGATCCTCCGCACGCCTGGGCGAGCGCGGCGGCGACGGCGACGAACAGGACGGTGAAGCGGGTCATGGCGGCCGGGGCGCGGCCGCCCATTGTAGCGCTGGCGCAGTTGGCCGAGCCGATTCAAGCGTGGGCGCGGCGGGACGATTGCAGAATCGGGACTGGCCGATGCGATCGCTGCTCACCCACCCACCATCGCCCGACCGCACGGCGCCGCCGGGTGCCGGCACGCCCATGCACTGGCGCCGGCTGCCGCCAGCCGGCGCGCTGGATCTCGCCGGCGACCTTGCGTGCACCTGGCGCGCCGACGACCTCCGCGGCATCGAGGCAACCTGCCGGTCGCCGCGGGGTCCGTCCGCTACTGAAGCGAGATCCCCACGCTGAACACCAGGAGGCTCATCTTCGGGTGACCGGCCGAGAGCGGCGACGGCGCGAGCGCCGGCAGGCGATGGATGCGCACGTCGAAGGAGAACGCGAGGTGATCCTTCGCGAACCAGCGGCCGCCGCCGCCCCAGTTCATCGTGCTCACGTTCTGCGCCACTTCCTCCAGCGCATCGTCACGTGAGATGGTGAGCGCCGCCCGCCCGAGCCCCGCGCTCAGGTAGCTCCACCCGCGCCGGTGCCCGAAGTTGATCGAGGCCTGCGGCGCGATCGCCGTGAACCGGGTGGTCACCGTTGGCCCGAGGTCGAGGGCGGGGGTTTTCTCGTCTGCGTCGGGCGATCGCGAGCCCTTCACCCGCTGGTAGCTGGCGCCCAGCCCGAGCGACATCCGGCGGCCACGCAGCGGGTACACGTGCGCGCCAAGCGTGACGCCCGGCCCCCACGGCGGGAGCGAACCCTGGCCCAGCCCGCGGGGATTGCGCACGGGATCGCCGGTGGGCAGCTTGGGCAGCGCGCCCTGCGCGTCGACCACGAACAGCGGCAGCGGCTCCCGCTCCTGAGCCGACGCCCCGGCCGGCAGCCAGGCGATCGCCACCAGGGCGGCGAGCAGCCCGCGCATGGGGGCCGCCATCGATCGCCGGCCGCGCGCCGCCTTCCGACGGCTCACGCCTGGGCCCGCGCGTTGCGCCACTCCTCGAAGAGCCGCGGCACGTTGTTGACGATCGATCCCAGCGAGGGCTGCCAGCCGAGCGCGCGGGCGCGCGGGCTGCGCACGATCTGATCGAGCGCGAGCGCGTCGGCGTACGGCCCCATCTTCGAGCGTGCCTCGGCGATCGGCATGAACCGGATGTCGGGCGTCTGCTGTGGGTGCGAGGCGATGGCGGCCGCGACCTCCGCCACCGTCAACTGCGTGTCGTCGGTGGCATGGTAGATGCCGCGCGCCTCGGCGTTCGAGACCAGGCGCACGTAGAGATCGGCCAGGTCGCGATCGTAGACGAGCGGCCAGTGGTTCTCGCCGGTGCCGATCACGCGCATGATGCCGTTCTCGGCGTCGCGCAGCATGTCGCCGACGATGCCCCGGCCGCCGCCGTACACCAGCCCGGGGCGCACGACCATGGCGCGCAGCGAGTCGGAGCCGAAGGCCAGGGCCGCCTGTTCGTGGGCCGGCCGGAACGCCACGAGCGGCGTGGGGTTGGCGATCGCCGTCTCGTCGGCGCCGGTCGTCTGGCCCAGCACCCAGATGCCCGAGGTGTAGAGGAAGGCTGCCGCGCCCGACTCGCGGGCGGCAGCGCCCAGCGCCTCGACGGCCAGGCGATCCACCTCGGGCCCGCGGGCCGAAGCCTCGAACGCGGTGTGGATGTAGGCATCGAAGCCCATGAACGATGGCGGGGCGGCCGCCTGCTCGCCCAGGTCGGCAATCACGCACCGCACCGCACGACGCGCGACGCGTTCGGCGGCCGCGTGGGTGCGAACGACTGCCGTCACCTCATGCCCCGCGCGCGTCAGCGCCTCCTGCACGCCCGATCCGATGTAGCCCGTTGCACCCGTCAGCAGTACTCGCATCGCCCTGTCGTCCGTTCCTCGAGGTCAGCCTGGCCGGGCGCCTATTCTACGCGGCTCCGGCCCCGTGTGCCGTTCCGGCTCACAACTCCCACAGTTTCGTGCGGTCGTAGCACACGATCCCGCCGTCTTCGCTCACTTTCAGCACCGGCCCGAAGCGGCTGGCCGCAAGCGCCGCGGTGCTGCGGGCGCCTTCGGTAACGCCGTCGGCCGACGGTCCCCTGCCCGGCGGGGGCGCCGGATGACGCAGGATGGCGCCGACGGCGACGAGCCGCCCGTCGCGGTCGCACACCGTCGCGCCGTCCATGCTCGCGAAGCCGGCCAGCACGCTCTCGTCGAGCGTGATCACGTTACGCGATGACATCAGGAACGAGAAGTCGCGGCGGGTCAGGCCCGCGTCGGGCGGCCGCGCCGGGTTGTCCATGATGATGTCGGAGGACGCCAGCAACTGCGCCATGGCGTTCAGCGGGTTGCGCAGCACCACGAAGAGCGCTCCTTCGCGCGCGTCCGACAGGTCGAGCGCCACCCGGAACAATCGCTCGGCGAGCACGGGGTGGCCCACCGCACGGGCCCACAACCTGAACTTCGCCTCGAGGTCGAGCAGGCGCCAGCTCGCCCCCCGGAACCCGAAGACCTGCGTGCCGCCGGCAAAGACCTTGATCTCGTGCGTGGGGCTCAGCACGGCGCACACGTGGCCGTTGTCGAGCGTCGCCCGCGCGTGCGGGTGGAAGGTGGCGGCGCAGGGCACCTGCAGCGTCCGGCCGCCGCTGGCCTCGCCCGCCCAGCGCGCGATGTCGACGATGTCGATCATCTGGCCCGAGCGGTTGACCAGCACCACCGTGCGCAGGCCGTCGCACAGCCGGTAGAACGACTTCACGCCGGTGAGCGCCCGCGTGTAGCGGACGGCGTTCTCGGGCACCCGCCGGTGCAGGCACGGGTCGTCGTCACTGTCGAGCAGCAGCACGCCGGTCGAGATGGGCCGGTTCTCGTAGCTCGAGAGCGCCGCGACGCGCAGCACGGCAATCGCGTCGGCGATCTGATCGGCGCGCTGCCAGCGCCCTTCGAGCCGATCCTCGTCGCCGGCCAGGAACGCCCCGACGTAGCGGTCCTCGAGATCGCCCTGGAACAGGTCGGCGCGATCGGCCATGAGCCTCGGATCGAAGACCGCGGCATGACGCGCCTCGAGCACGGCCGCCACCACGGTCGCCAGGCGCACCTCGTGCCCGGAGAACGGGCGATCGGCCGGCACGCGCAGCAGGTAGCGCGCATCGAAGGAGCGCATCGCGAGCACGCCGGGATCGCCGGTGACCTCGATGCCGGGCCGCTCGGGCGGCGAGTCGGCCACGGCCGGCTGCCTCTCGACGGTCGCGCGCGGCAGGAACCGGCGCAACGCCGTCTGCAGCAGGCGCTCGTAGAGGCCACTGACGGACAGCGCGGGCGGAAGCGAACTGATCATGCGGGGCGTCCGGGCCGTGCGCCCCGCCGCGGATGGATCGCGGGGTCGGGGGCGCGCGGTCGCCGCTGACGGGAAGCCTATGATAATCCACGCATGGCCCGCGACACCCTCGTGGACTGCTTCGCCGATCTGGCCCGGTGCCCGGGCGAGTTCCTCGCCTACGACGATGGGTTCCGCACCTGGCGCTACACGTACGCCGAGGTGGCGAAGGCGGCGCGCGCCGTCGCGCGGCGCCTGGAGGCGGCCGGCCTCGTCAAGGGCGACCGGGTGCTGGTGTGGGGCGAGAACCGCCCGGAGTGGGTGGTGGCCTTCTGGGGCTGCGTGCTGCGCGGCGTGGTGGTGGTGCCGATCGACTTCCGCGCCTCCGGCGAGTTCCTCCTGCGCGTGGGCGCCATCGTCTCGGCACGCGTGGCGCTGGTGGGTGAGGACGTGCAGGCGCCGATCTGGCCCGCGAACCTGGACGTGTGGTCGCTGGCGCCACTGCTGCGCGAGGCACCGGATGCGCCCGACGCCGGCAGCCCCGTCGCGATCGGGGCCGACGACCTGGCCGAGATCATCTTCACGTCGGGTGCGACCGCCGAGCCCAAGGGCGTGCTCATCACCCACCGCAACGTGCTGGCCAACCTGCGGCCGATCGAGGGCGAGATCCTGAAGTACCGGAAGTACGGCCGGCCCTTCTTTCCGCTGCGATTCCTGAACCTGCTGCCGCTCAGCCACATGTTCGGCCAGTCGATGGCCACCTTCATCCCGCCGATGCTGCCCGGCGTGGTGGTGTTCATGCGCGGCTACAACCCGCAGGAGATCGTCCGCCAGATCCGGGCGCGCCGCGTCTCGGTGCTGGTGTGCGTGCCGAAGATCCTCGACGTGCTGCGCGAGCACCTCGTGCGCGCGTTCCCCGAGGCCGACCCGCCGCTCGAGACCAGGGAGCACTTCACGCGGCGCTGGTGGCGCTACCGGCGCGTGCACCGCGCGTTCGGCCTGAAGTTCTGGGCGTTCGTGGTGGGCGCGGCGCCGCTCGAGCCCGCGCTCGAGGCGTTCATGGGCAAGCTGGGGTTCGTGGTGATCCAGGGCTACGGCCTCACCGAGACGGCCCCGATCGTCACGCTCAACCATCCGTTCAACACCCGGCGGGGCAGCGTCGGCAAGCCGATTCACGGCGTGGAGGTGCGGATCGCCGCCGACGGCGAGGTCCTCGTCCGGGGCGAGAACGTCACGCGCGGCTACTTCCGGCCCGACGGCGAAACGGCCGGCGCCTTCGAGGACGGCTGGCTGCACACGGGCGACATCGGCGAAGTCGACGCCGAGGGCCGACTCACGATCAAAGGCCGCAAGAAGGAGATGATCGTCACCGCCGACGGGCTCAACGTGTTCCCCGAGGACGTCGAGCGTGCGCTGCTGGCGGTGGCCGGCGTCCGCGAGGCGGCGGTGGTCGGCCGCGTGATCGACGGCGAGGAGCGCGTGCACGCGGTGCTCGTCGTCGACGCCGGCATCGAGCCGCACGAGGTGCTGCGCGAGGCCAACCGCGCACTCGCGTCACACCAGAAGGTGCGGGGCGTGTCGGTGTGGCCCGGCGCGGCGCTGCCGCGGACCGAGGGCACGCGCAAGCTGCGCCGGCGCGAGGTCAGGGCATGGGTGGACGCCGGCGCGCCGCCGGGCACCGGCGCCGCCAGCGGCGAGGACGCCGGCGTGGCGCAGGTGGTGACGCGCTTCGCGCACGGCGCGGGGACGGTGACCAGCGACACGGTCATCGACGACATCGGGCTCAGCTCGCTGGAGCGCGTCGAGCTGCTGATGGCGATCGAGGAGCGCTTCCAGGTGACCGTCGACGAGACGGCGTTCGCGGCCGCGCGCACGGTCGGCGATCTCGAGCAGCTCGTGGCGCCCGCCTCGCCGATCCAGCCGCCGCCGGCGCAAGGCCCGGCGACCGGCGCGCCCGCCGCGCCGCGGGAGGCGACCGAACCGCTGGCGTTCCCGTCGTGGAACCGCCGCGGGCTGCCGTGGCTGCTGCGGCGGGTGAGCCTGCCGGCGTGGATCCTGCCGATCGCGCGCCTCTTCGCGTGGATCCGCGTGGAGGGCCTCGCGCACCTCGACTTGGTGAAAGGGCCGGTCGTGTTCGCCGCCAACCACCAGAGCCACATGGACACGCCGGCGATCCTCGCGGCGCTGCCGCCGCGCTGGCGGTATCACGTGGCGGTGGCGATGGCCAAGGAGTTCTTCAAGGCGCACTTCTTTCCGCAGCAGCACGGACGGATGGCCTGGTTCACCAACAGCCTGAACTACTACCTCGCCTCGCTCTTCTTCAACGCGTTTCCGCTGCCGCAGCGCGAAGCCGGCGCGCGCCACACGCTGCGCTACATCGGCGAGCTGTTCGCCGAGGGCCAGTCGCTGCTGATCTTCCCCGAGGGCAGGCGGACGATGGCCGGTGAGATCAACCCGTTCCGGCCCGGCATCGGCATGATCGGCGCGCGGCTGGGCGTGCCGGTGGTGCCCGTGCGCCTCGAGGGCTTGGATCGCGTGCTGCACCAGCACTGGAGGATGGCGCGGCCCGGGCGCGTGCGCGTCGTCTTCGGCGCGCCGCTGGCGCTCGAAGGCGACGATTACGAGGCGCAGGCGCGCCGTGTGGAAGCGGCCGTGAGGGCGCTGTGAAGGCTGCCTGCGACACCGCCGGCGGCAGCGTCGCGGCGTGCGCGCACGACGAGGTGCGCGAGGCGCGCCTCGCCTGTCGTGTCGTGGCGCCATTGCAGGCAGCGTGCTCCTGTGGCACACTGTCGCGGGAGTTGCGTTGAGCAAGGATGATCTGATTGACGTGCAAGGCACGGTGGTCGCGGTCCACAGCGGTGGGCTGTACCGCGTGCAGTGCGATTCCGGCCAGGAAGTGCTCGCCCAGTTGAGCGGCCGCATGCGCCGCTTCCGCATCAAGGTGGTGCCCGGCGATCGCGTGACGGTCGGCGTGTCGCCCTACGACCCGGTGCGCGGCATCATCACGTTTCGCGCGCGGTAGTCATTCCCGGCGATGTGGGTGGCGGCGTCGCACCCCGCCGGTTCCTGTCGGATCCCGTCGGTTCACCTGTTCTGTTTCCTATGAGTGATCAGGTTCGCGTCGACGCGTTGCCGCCAGTCGTGCCGGCGGTCGTGGCGCAGGCGCCCTCGCCGGAACCGGGGCCGACGCCGGCCACCCGGCGATTTCACGCCTGCCGCTGGCACAAGCCCGCCGAGACCGGGGTTCCCGCGCACTGCGGTCACCGCGACGTGCTGCCGATGGCCGGCGCGGGCGGCTTCAGCGCCGACGCCTGGTGCGCCGACTGCCCGCACTACAAGCCGCGGCGCCTGGCGCGAAGGACGACGTATTAGTAGGCTTGAGGCCTAGCAGTCCGTGGTGGAAGTGCCGCGTCGCACCGAGACGGGCGCGGCGCCCGGCTGGCCAGGCGCGACGACCGAG
>JBDIBB010000143.1:0-9507 GCA_039812685.1 Vicinamibacteraceae bacterium | reverse complement strand
CGTCTGAACGATCGGCAGGCGCGCGCGATGGCCGGGCTGGCAGCGCGGATCGGCGCGCCCGCTCCGGCGGCCGACTGCGTCCGCACGCTGCGCATGCTCCGCTACGAGCGCGAGCGCGCGGCGCTGCAGCGGCAGATCGACCGGTTGATGGAGGACGGCGTGCCCTTCGTCGAGCTGGCGCCGCTGCTGGCCGAGAAGCACGCGCTCGACACCCGGCTGGACACGATGAAGGGATGATCCGGACCGCGGCCTCCGGACGCGGGGCGGCCGGCGGGCCGCGGCGCCGGGACACGGGACGGCAGACACAACCAGCACATCATGAGCGTATCGAGGCGCTGAACGCATGAACGACGATCGCGGTTTGGGATCCAGGAGGCTTCCGTTGTCCATCGAAGAGAAGTACGACGAGGTGCGGCAGCTCATCTCGATTGGCAAGGAGAAGGGCTACCTGCTCTACGACGAGGTGAACGAGCTGCTGCCCTCCGACATCACCTCCCCGGAGGACCTGGACGACCTCTTCAGCACGTTCGGCAGCGCCGGCATCGAGGTGATCGACTCCGAGCAGAAGTACCGCGAGGACAAGCTGCTGGATCGGCCGGAGGGCGGCGAGGAGGTGGAGCTCGACCTCACGCCGGGCGCGCTGGACAAGACCAACGACCCCGTGCGGATGTACCTCCGCGAGATGGGCACCGTGCCGCTGCTCACGCGCGAGGGCGAGGTGGAGATCGCCAAGCGCATCGAGCGCGGGAAGCTCTCGGTGATCAAGTCGATCTCGCGCACGCCGAGCGTCGCGCGCGAGATCATCGCCATGGGCGACCAGCTGCGCGCCAGCGAGCGCACCATCCGCGAGCTCGTCATCTTCAACGACGAGGAGATCACCGAGGAACGCGTCGAGGAGCGCGCCCGCGAGGTGCTCAAGCAGATCGAGGGCGTGCGGCGCGCCTTCGCCGAGTGGGCCAAGCGCAACGAGAAGCTCGACGGCATCCCGAAGAAGGAGCGGCGCAAGTACCGCAAGCAGCTCTGCCGGACGCTGCGCGCGCGCGTCGAGGTGTCGCAGCTGATCCGCCGCATCGAGTTCACCGAGCCGGTCAAGCGCCGCCTGGTCGAGAAGATCAAGGACGGGGTCGAGAGCGTGCAGCGCGTGCAGCGCGAGGCCGCCCAGATCGAGCGGCAGCTCACGGCCAAGGGTCGCCGCGCGCCGAAGCTGAAGGAGGACGAGCGCAAGGCCCTCGCGAAGCGCCAGCGCGAGTTGAAGCAGAAGGTGCGCGAGATGAGCACGGCGCTCGAGGAGACGCCCGAGCGCCTCGCGCACACCCTCGAGACCATCCTCGACGGCGAATACCGCGCCGAGGTGGCCAAGAAGGAACTGGTGGAGGCCAACCTGCGCCTGGTCGTCTCCATCGCCAAGAAGTACACCAACCGCGGCCTGCAGTTCCTCGACCTCATCCAGGAGGGCAACATCGGCCTGATGAAGGCCGTCGACAAGTTCGAGTACCGCCGCGGCTACAAGTTCTCGACCTACGCCACGTGGTGGATCCGCCAGGCCATCACGCGCGCGATCGCCGACCAGGCGCGCACCATCCGCATCCCGGTCCACATGATCGAGACCATCAACAAGCTGATCCGCACCTCGCGCGCGCTCGTGCAGGAACTGGGGCGCGAGCCGACCTCCGAGGAGATCGCCCAGCGGATGGACATTCCCGTCGCGAAGGTCCGCAAGGTGCTCAAGATCGCGCAGGAACCGATCTCGCTCGAGACGCCGATCGGCGAGGAGGAGGACTCGCACCTCGGCGACTTCATCGAGGACCGGCAGGTGGTGTCGCCGGCCGAGGCGGTCATCAACCTGAACCTCAAGGAGCAGACCGAGGCGGTGCTCAAGACGCTCACCACGCGCGAGGAGAAGGTGATCAAGATGCGGTTCGGCGTCGGCGACGGGTTCGAGCACACCCTCGAGGAGGTCGGCCAGAACTTCGCCGTCACGCGCGAGCGCATCCGCCAGATCGAGGCCAAGGCGCTGCGGAAGCTGCGGCATCCTTCGCGCAGCCGCAAGCTGAAGGCGTTTCTCGAGGGGCGGACGTAGGGGAACACCGACGTGGCGCACGGCGGCCGGGACGCCCCGTTGGGGGTGCCCGGCTCCCGCCGCCACCTGCCTGCCGCACGCGTGGGCCCATAGCTCAATGGTCAGAGCCGCCGGCTCATAACCGGCTCGTTCCAGGTTCGAGTCCTGGTGGGCCCACCACCCGTCACCCACCTCACGCCCCGATGCCCTCATCAGGCACGGCCGGGCCGGAAGGCAGCCCCCGGCTGAGGTTCCCTCGACCGCGCGCGGCGCGCCGCCTCGCGCGCGGGATCATCGCGACGATGGTGTCTTCGCCGACGCGGTGATCTACACTGCTGGCCTCCCATGCATCCTGATCTGGCCCAGCTCGTCGACCTCCAGCGCCTCGACTCGGCCATCGCCGCTCGCCGGAAGGATCTGGCCGACATGCCGGCCCGCGAGGCCGCGCTCGAAGCCAGGCTGGCCGCGGCCACGACCGATCGAGACGCTGCGCGCCAGCGTGCCGCCGACAACAAGGCCGCCCGCGGCGCCGTCGAGAAGGACCTCGGCATCGTCCAGTCCCGCCTCGCCCGCTTCAAGGACCAGACGATGGCGGTGAAGACCAACAAGGAGTTCCACGCCCTCCAGCACGAGATTGCGACGGCGCAGGAGGAAATCCGGACACTCGAGGACCGCATCCTCGATCTGATGGTGGAAGCCGACGACCTCACGGGCTCGGCGAAGGCCGCCGAACGCGCGCTGGCCGCCGCGGACACCGCGGTGGCGGCCGGCCGCGAACAACTCGCCAGCGACCGGCAGCGGCTGGAAGCCGAACTCGACGACTACCGGGCGCAGCGCGAGGCGGTGGCCGACGCGCTGCCGCGTCACGCCCTGACGCTCTACAGCGCCGCCCTCAAGCACGGCGGGGTGGCGGTGACGGTCATGCACGACGGGCACTGTGGTGTCTGCCACGTTCGCCTGCGGCCACAGGTGGCGCTGTCGGTGCACGCCAACGACAGCCTGGTGGTGTGCGAGAGCTGCGGGCGGATTCTCTACTACGATCCCCCTGCCGCCGCGGCCGGCCACGACGCCGGCTGAGGCCGGACCGGCGCGGCGCCCTGGCCCGGCCAGCGTGGCCTCGAGCGGCCCGGCAGCCGCAACGAATCCGGCGGCGGCGCGCGACCCTCACGCCCGAACCCTCTGGTACCCTCAATGATCGTCACGTATATCGATGGCGGATCCCGCGGCAATCCCGGTCCAGCCGGCTACGGCGTCCGCGTGGAAACGGAAAGCGGTGACCTGGTGGACGAGTTCCACGAAGCCATCGGCGTCGCCACCAACAACATCGCCGAGTATCGCGGCCTGCTGGCGGCGCTGCGCTACGCCCTCGCGCGCGGTGAGCGCGAGGTGCTGGTGCGCTCGGATTCCGAACTGCTCGTCAAGCAGATGCTGGGCGTCTATCGGGTGAAGCACCCCGGCCTGCAACCGCTGCATGCCGAGGCCCGCCTGCTCGCATCGAAGCTTGGCCGCGTGCGGTTCCAGCACGTGCGGCGGGAGCTGAACCGCCACGCCGATCGCCTCGCCAACGCGGCGATGGACGACGCGCCGGCCGCCGTGCCACCCGGCGTCACCCCGCGGGCCTGAACGCGCGGATTGCCGCCACCAGGCGTCCCGCGTGCGCTCCCTGGCCGCGGTGGGAGAAGAACCACTCCGGGTGCGACGCGGTGCAGGCGCGCGCGCACGCGATCCGCGCCGCGGGCACGCCGGCATCGGTCAACTGATCCGCGTTGGCCTGCCAGACGTCGAGGTGCGGCCGCCCGCGCGGCCCCGTCGAGAACCATCGTGCCAGGCTGAGCCTGCCGTGTCCTGCGGCGTCGAACGCCGCCCGGACCTCCTCGCCGACCTCGTAGGCCGCCGGCCCGATGCTGGGCCCGATGGCCGCGTGGAGGTCGCCAGGCCGGCTTCCGAATGCGCCCGCGAGCGCCTCGACGCCCGCGCACGCGGCCCGCGCCGCGGTGCCGCGCCAGCCGGCATGGATCGCCGCCACGACGCCGAGGCGAGCGTCGGCGATGAGCACCGGCACGCAATCGGCCACGCGCACCGCAAGGGCCACCGACGGATCGTCGGAGACCAGCACGTCGGCGTCCACCGATCCCGGCGCCGGGTACGGCACGCCGTTGAGCCGGGCGATCAGCACGGCACGCCCGTGCACCTGGTGTGCCCGCAGGATCCGCGACGACGATGTGCCGATCGCCGCGGCGATGCGCTCCCATGCCGCAGCCGCCTCGGGCGACCCGGGCCGCGCGTCCACGTCGCGCGTGGTGAACAGGTGGCTGGCTGCCTGCGGCAGATCCCGGCAGCGCAGGGCGCGGCCGCACGCGAGGTGGCAGAGTTCGAACGACGGGAGCCAGGGCGACGACACGGCGAGGATCTTAAGGGATGAGGGATCGAAGACGGGACGTCGACGGCCGGAGGCCCGGCCCGCGCCAGGGGCACGCGAACCCGAACCGGCCACCGCCATCGTGGAACCGGGGCCGGGCCTCGCGCGGCGCACCGGGGACCGCCGCGCAGGGCGCGCCGGACCCAGGCTTCATAATCTTCCCATGACCATCATCGGCATCGGCCTGGACGCCACCGAAATCGATCGGGTGGCGGAGGTGCTCGCGCGGCATCGCGATCGCTTTCTCCGCCGCGTGTTCACGGACGGCGAGATCGCGTATTGCGAGCGTCACCGCGATCCCGCGCCCTCGCTTGCGGCCCGCTTCGCCGCCAAGGAGGCGACCATGAAGGCGCTGGGCACTGGCGCCGCCCGGGGCGTCACCTGGCGCGACATCGAGGTGATCCGTGGTTTCGGCCCCCCGCAACTGCGGTTGCACGGCGGCGCGGCGCGGCGGTTCGAGGTGCTCGGCGCGAAATCGAGCCTGATCACGCTCACCCACGCGCGGCAACTCGCCCTCGCGCACGTGATGCTGCTCGCCTAGGCGTCAACCAGGGTTGACGCCTGGGCGGGAACGACCGCGACGCGGCGCGCCGGGCCATCGCCGCCGCGGCCTCCGTACGACCGAATCAGGCCGGAATTCACGCCTGTTCGGGGCCGCGCCGCCGGTGGCCCCGCGCGGCATGCCCCTTGATTCGCCCTGGCCATGCGGCGCACTGCCTCCGGCACCTTCCAACCCGCCGGTCGCCCGCCGCCGACAGGAGCGAACACCATGGTCGTGAAGATCCTGCCCAACGATCGCGGCAACCCGCCTGGCAAGCTCGCCGAGGCCGAACTGCACTTCGGCCACGATGCCCTCGACGGCCTGAAGCTGATTGGCTTCGCCATCTGGGAGCGCCGCGGCGGCAGCGGCCGCAACGTCACGTTTCCGGCCAGGCAGTACTCCGTCAACGGCGAGCGCCGCAGCTTCGCGCTATTGCGCCCCATCGTCGACGCCACCGCCCAGGATCGGCTGCGCGATCTGATTCTGCAGGCCTACGCCGAGTTCGAGCACGAGTCGGCGATCGCCACCTGATGCCGGCGCGCGCGCGCTGAAGCCGGGCCGTGTCGGCATCGCCGCCGTCGCCGGCTGCCGGGAGCCGGGGTTCAATCCCGCCCGATGCGGGCTGTCTCCACGGCCTGGCCGGCGAGGTAGCGCGCCCGATCGTCCAGCCGGTACACGCGCACTGCGGCGGGCGGGTCTGTCGACGCCGAGGGGGGCCAGTCGAGGCGGCCGAGTTCGCTGACAGAGGCGAACCTGCGGCGGAAGACTGGTTCCTCCTCGGCATCGACCACGAGCCACGACGACTGGCCGGCGGCGGCTGTCCACGCCAGATCGAGCCAGGCTCGATCGTCCGACGATCGGCGGCCCGTGTCGATCAGATCCCAGCGCAGCACGGTGTGCGGGGTGCTTGCGCGCAGGCTGCCGCTGTGCTGCGCGGCCAGCAACTGGACACCTGGCGGCGCGTGGCGGGCCACCCAGGTCGCCGCCAGGCCGTAGCGTCGCTCGCGACTCGCCGTGGTGAACACGCCGAGATCGCGCGCCTCGCGCCACGACGTCCCGGCCAGGGCGACCAGCACGAGCAGCGCCGCGACAGGGGCTCCGGGCCATGCCGCCTGGCTCGGCGCCTCGAGCGCTCCGCCGGCGGCCAGCGCGATCACGGCGATCGCGGGAAGGAGGAAGCGCAGGTAGGTCCACGACTCGAAGGGTGCGTAGACGAGGTAGCTCGCCACCACCAGCACCAGCATCGCTGCGAGCACCGGCGCGGCCGTGCGCAGGTCCGCTGTCGGTTCACGGAGGAGGAGGAGGACGACCAGGCCCATCGACCCCAGCACGAGCAGCGGGGCGTGGACCGCGAGCAGCCAGCCGGCATAGAGCCGGAGGTTCGGCGCCACGTGCGCCAGCGCGAACAGTTCCGCGGCGCCGCCGTAGCCGGAGACCCATGGCGCCCCGTAGAGCCGGGTGTTGATGCACGCCATCAGCGCCACCGCCGGGAACACGCCGGCGGCATACATGGCGAGGGTGCGCAGGCGGGTGGAAGGCCACGGTCCGCGCGCCCGCAGGAGGAGCCACAGCGGCAGGGGCAGCAGCAGCACCAGGTTGGGCCGGACCAGCCAGGCGATGCCAGCGCCGAGGCCCACTGCCAGGGCGAGGCTCGCGCGGCGCGATGTCCTGGCAAGGGCGAGGGCGAAGCTCACGAGCCACCACGCCGCGGCTGGCACATCCGACATCGGCTGCACCAGGTGCTGCAGCCATGGCGGGCTGCTGGCCAGGAGGGCGGCGGCCGCAAGGCCGCAGAAGGGACCGACCAGGCGATGACCCAGCACGAACACACACCAGAGACCCAGCGCGCCGAGCAGCGGCACGACCAGCCGCATGCCTGCCTCCCCGGCCGCGGCGCCGGCCACCGCGAAGTGCAGCGGCAGCCCGGGTGGATAGGTCGGCACGAGATCGCCCGGCGTGCGTCCGGGCCGATACCCGAGCGGCGCGTAGGTCCACGCCGCGTCTGGCCAGGGGGCCTGGAGGATGGCCGGTTCGTGGAGCCGCAGGTCGCCGGCGCGCCAGCGTGCCGCCTGGCTCAGGTAGCCGGAGGCATCGGCGCCGGAGGGCACCACCGATCCATGAATGACACCGGTGACGAGGGTGATCAGCGACACCCCCAGCGCAAGCATCGCCGCACGCCGCCGCAGCCACTCGCCCAGCCAGCGAAGGTGCACCCCGCCGCCGCGCGGATCGAGGAGCACGCCGATGCCGGCGGCTGAGAGGGCGGCCAGCAGCGGCGGCCATGGACTTCGCGCCGACACGCGGAGCCCCGGCAACACGAGGCGGAATCCGCCGGTGGCGACGACCACCACGCCCGTACACGCCGCGGCCAGCGCCAGGACGAACGCCCCTCGTGCGAGGTGCGAGGCTGGCCACGCGGGGGGTGGTGTGGTCTCCGGCGCGTCCACGTCAGGGCAGCTACGGCACGAGCGGCACCATCCGTGCCTGCTTCGGGGGCAGCGTCCACTGCTCGCTGAGGCCCTTCTGGAACTCGGCGCGGAAGAAGCCCTGCTTCATGCCGCCGTCGATGATGTCCCAGGGCAGCAGGACATCGCGGCTTCTGTCGCGGAAGATGTACCGATCGGCGTCCACGCCGGACTCGGCCACGGCCGCACGCCAGTTGCCGCCGTTGCGCTCGGCGGCGACGATCGCCGGCGCGACGCGCCGGTCGCCGAGCGAGAGCAGCGCTTGGTAATAGGAGTGACGCTCCGACTTGATCGAGAAGTACACGTTGTCGAGGCCTGCCAGCAGTTGCCGCAACCGCCTGGTCTTGCGGTCGGTGACGCCGGGATCCTCCATCGGCAGCCACTGGTACGCGGTGGCCGGCTTGGGAATCAGCGGGTTCACGCTGCCGACGATGCGGCCGACCCGGCCGCGACGACGGGCGTACTGGAGCATCCGCTCGCGAATCCGCAGCGTGAGGTCGCGGATGGCCACCAGATCGTCGTCGGTTTCGGTGGGCAACCCGATCATGAAATAGAGCTTGAGGTTCTCGATGCCGCTGGCGAAGACGACATCGACGCGGTCGAGGATTTCCTCGTTGGTCACCGTCTTGTTGATCACGCGACGCAGGCGATCGGAGCCGGTCTCCGGCGCGATCGTGATGGAACGCTCACCGCTTTCGTGCAGCAGGCGCACGATGGTTCCGGTGAGGTCGTCCATCCTGAGCGACGCGGGGCTGATGCCGTAGCCCATCTCGAGCAGGCGTCGCAGGATGCGCTCGATCTCCGGATGATCGCAGAGGGCGATCGACACCAGGCCTGCACGGCTGGCGTGCGCGCGCGCCGCACCGGCCAGCTCCAGGATCCGATCGGCCGGGAACGGCCGCACCGGCAGGTAGTTGTAGCCGGCCCAGCAGAACCGGCACAGATTCGGGCAGCCGCGCACCACCTCGACGAGGAAGCGCGAGCCGAACTCCGTGTCGGGCGTGAAGATCTGCGTGTGGGGCGGATCGAGGGCCGTCGTCGATCTTACGGCGGCCTTCCGCACGGGCATCGACACGCCGTCGCCGCGAGGCGTCATGCTGGCCAGCCGGCCATCGGCGTCGTAGCCGGGCTCGTAGAGCGACGGGATGTAGAAGCCTTCCGTGCCGGCAAGGCGCTCGAAGAGAGCAGCCCGGCTGCCGGAGCCCCGCACGGCGTCGACCAGCGACGGCACCAGGCGCTCCCCCTCGCCGGCGGCGATCACGTCGGCGAACGGCGCCAGCGGTTCGGGGTTGACGAAGGTCACGGCGCCGCCGATCACGACCAGCGGGTGCCGGCTGGTGCGTTCGGCGGCGTGCAGTGGCACGCCCGCCAGCCGCAGGATCGTCAGGATGTTCGTGTAGTCCCACTCGAAGGACACCGAGAACGCGATGACGTCGAATTCACGGATCGGCGTCTGCGACTCGAGCGCGACGAGCCTGGCGCCGCTCGCCAACTGCGCCTGCAGTTCCTGCCGTGGCGGCAGGAATGCCCGCTCGCACACCACGTCGTCGCGGTCGTTGAACAACCGGTACATCGTCTGGAGGCCGAGGTTCGACATCCCGACGAAGTAGGTGTTGGGGAACACGAGCGCCACGCGCAGCCGATCGTCGTGCGGCTTCACGATGACGCCGACCTCGCGGGCGAGCGTGGCCCGGGCGCGATCGCGGATGTCGCTGGACTTCATGAGACGGCTGGCCTGACGACTGCCTGGAGGATGTGCGCCGCCGCGGCCGGATCGTGGCCGTCGGGCACGGTCAAGGTACTTCGGCTGAGACGACGGCGCTGGCGCCTGTCGTGGATCATCGGAGTCTACCACGCGGGCCGGCGTGGCCCGGCGACACGCAGCCGGGCGCGGGGTGGTGGAGGAAACGTCCCCGCCCGGTGAACTCGTCGGGTGCCGCGCCGGCCGCGCCGGCGGCACCGAGGAGACTCGGCCGGTGCGCGGGCGGGCCGGCGCCGGATCGCCGCGGCCGCACCGGCCTTG
>JBDIBB010000142.1:0-9535 GCA_039812685.1 Vicinamibacteraceae bacterium | reverse complement strand
CTCCGTGACGCTCGACCTTCGGCTTGAGGCCACGGCGGCTCCCGGGGCGGCCGCGGCGGCGCCCGTGACCGCCGCGCTCGAGTTCGTCACGCGGCCGGCGGGCGCCGGCGTCTACGTCGACGGGCGGCGGGTGGGCGTGTCGCCGCTGAAGATCGATGGCGTGGCTCCGGGGGCGAGGACCATCCGCTTCGAACTGGCCGGACACGCGCCCTGGACCAGCACGATCACGCTGGCGGCGGGCGAATCGCGCCGCGTCACCGCTTCTCTCGAACAACGGCGCTAGCCTCAGGGGGCGCCAGGCATTGGCTCGGATTCCATCGCAATGAAAGCAGTCCTCGCACTCGAAAACGGTCACTGGTACGAAGGCGTCTCCGTGGGGGCACCTGGCGAGACTTCCGGGGAGGTGGTGTTCAACACCAGCCTGGGCGGTTACCAGGAGGTGCTCACCGACCCGTCGTATGCCGGTCAGATCGTCACCATGACCGCCCCCCAGATCGGCAACTACGGCGTCACCCCCGTGGATGCCGAATCGCGCGGCACGCAGGTGGCGGGGTTCGTCGTCCGCGAATCGTCACCGGTGGCCAGCAACTTCCGGGCGGAGGGGACGCTGCGCGACTATCTCGTCGCCAGCGGGGTGGTGGCCATTGCCGACATCGACACCCGGGCGCTGACGCGCGTGCTGCGATCGGCGGGCGCCATGAGGGGGGCGATCGCCACCGGGGCGGTCGATCCGCGGGCGCTCGTGGAACGGGCGCGGCAGGCGCCCGAGATGGCCGGGCGCGACCTGGTACGCGAGGTCACCAGCGCCGCCCCCTTCGACTACGTTCCGCGGCCGGAGGTTGCCGACGCCAGCGGGGTCGGCTACGACGTCGAGCCACGACGGCGGGCAGGCCGTCCCCTGAAGGTGGCCGTCTACGATCTCGGCATGAAGTGGAGCATCCTGGCGCGACTGGCGGCCTACGGATGTGACGTGCGCGTGTTTCCGGCGAGCACCCCGGTGGAGGAACTGATCGCGACGCGGCCCGACGGCCTGTTCCTCAGCAACGGTCCGGGCGATCCCGCGGCGCTCGACTACGTCGTGCGCAACGCCGCGGGCGCGGTGAGTTCAGGCCTGCCCGTATTCGGCATCTGCCTCGGCCACCAGGTGCTGGCGCTTGCGATGGGTGGCGGCACCTACAAGCTGAAGTTCGGCCACCGCGGCTCCCATCCGGTGAAGCGGCTGGCCACCGGGCTGGTGGAGATCACGTCGCAGAACCACGGGTTCGCGGTGGAACGCGACTCGCTCCCGGCCCACCTCGAGGTGACGCACGTGAACCTGTACGACGGCACGGTGGAGGGCCTGCGGCATCGCGAGGCGCCCGTGTTCAGCGTGCAGTATCACCCGGAGGCGTCGCCCGGGCCTCGCGACGCCGATTACCTGTTCCAGTTGTTCGTCGACGAGATGGAGCGCCGAGGGTAGCTCGGGCAGCGGTCCGGCGCCTCCGGCCCTGACCCGACGCCCCCCAGAGCCCCAGAGCCCCAGAGCCCCAAGCCCCAAGCCCCAAGCCCCAAGCCTGTAGAGATGCCCAAGCGCACTGATATCCACCGCGTCCTCGTGATCGGCTCGGGGCCGATCGTCATCGGCCAGGCCTGCGAGTTCGACTACTCGGGCACGCAGGCCTGCAAGGCGCTGCGTGACGAAGGCCTCGAGGTGGTGCTGGTCAACAGCAACCCGGCCACGATCATGACCGACCCCGAGCTGGCCGACCGCACCTACGTCGAGCCGCTCACCGTCGACCTGCTGGAGCGCATCATCGCCAGGGAGCGGCCCGATGCGCTGCTGCCCACCGTCGGCGGCCAGACGGCGCTGAACCTCGCGGTGGAGCTGGCCGACCGCGGCGTGCTCGAACGGCACGGCGTGAGGCTGATCGGCGCGCAGGTCTCGGCCATCAAGGTGGCCGAGGATCGCCTGCTGTTCCGTGACGCGATGCGCGAGATCGGGCTCGACGTGCCGCGCAGCGCCGTGGTGAGGACCCTGGCCGGGGCCATGGAGGCGGTGGCGGAGGTCGGTTTCCCGGCCATCGTCCGCCCGTCGTTCACGCTGGGTGGCGTGGGCGGCGGCATCGCCTACAACCTGGAGGAGTTCCGCGAGATCGCCTCGCGCGGCCTCGACCTGAGCCCGGTGCACCAGGTGCTGGTCGAGGAGTCGGTGATCGGATGGAAGGAACTCGAACTCGAGGTGATGCGCGACGCGGCCGACAACTTCATCGTGATCTGTTCGATCGAGAACGTCGACCCGATGGGCGTGCACACCGGCGACAGCATCACCGTGGCGCCGGCGATGACGCTCACCGACCGTGAGTACCAGCGCATGCGCGACGCCGGCCGCCGCATCATCCGCCGCGTGGGCGTGGAGACGGGCGGCGCCAACATCCAGTTCGCCATCAATCCCGAGACCGGCCGGCTGGTGGTCATCGAGGTGAACCCGCGCGTGTCGCGTTCCTCGGCGCTGGCCAGCAAGGCCACCGGGTTCCCCATCGCGAAGATCGCCGCGAAGCTCGCGCTCGGCTACCACCTGGACGAGATCCGGAACGACATCACGCGGGTGACGCCGGCCTCCTTCGAGCCGACCATCGACTACGTGGTCGTGAAGATTCCGCGCTGGACGTTCGAGAAGTTCCCGCAGGCCGACCAGACCCTGACGACGCAGATGAAGTCGGTGGGCGAGGTGATGGCGCTCGGCCGCACCTTCAAGCAGGCCCTGCTCAAGGGGGTGCGCTCGCTGGAACTCGGCGGTGCCGGACGGCTCCTGGGCCCGCATGCCGAGGATCGGGACGAGGACCTGGCGGCCCTGCGGCGCCAGTTGGTGGTGCCCAACCACCGGCGCCTGTGGGCGATCTTCCGTGCTCTGGATCTCGGCTGGTCCGTCGAGGAGGTCCAGCAGCACACCCACGTCGATCCGTGGTTCCTCACGCAGTTCGCCGAGATCGTCGGACTCGCGCGCACGGCGTCGCTGGTGGAGGTGCGCGAGATGTCGGCCGACCTGCTGCGCACGCTCAAGCGGGCCGGGTTCGCCGACGGCGACATCGCCGCGATCTGTGAGTCGAGCGAGGAGGCGGTGCGGGAGCGGCGGCTCGAGTTCGGCCTGCGCGCCGCCTACAAGCGCATCGACACCTGCGCGGCCGAGTTCGAGTCGTTCACGCCGTATCTCTACAGTTCCTACGAGTACGAGTGCGAGGCGGCGCCCACGCCGCGCCGCAAGGCGATCATCCTCGGCAGCGGCCCCAACCGCATCGGCCAGGGCATCGAGTTCGACTACTGCTGCGTGCACGCGGCCTTCGCGATGCGTGACGCCGGGCTCGAGACGGTGATGATCAACTGCAACCCCGAGACCGTGTCGACCGATTACGACACGGTGGATCGGCTCTACTTCGAGCCGCTCACCCTCGAGGACGTGCTCGCCATCGTCGAGAAGGAACGCAGCGCCGGCGGGGAACTGGCCTGCATCGTGCAGTTCGGAGGCCAGACGCCGCTGAAGCTCGCCCTGCCGCTGCAGGCCGCCGGCGTGCCGATCCTCGGCACCTCGCCCGACTCGATCGATCTCGCCGAGGATCGCGAGCGCTTCTCGAGGCTGCTCTGGGAACTCGCCATCCCGCAGCCGCCGAGCGGCATGGCCACCTCGCGCTCCGAGGCGCGTGAGGTCGCCGAGCAGATCGGCTACCCGGTGGTGGTGCGTCCCTCCTACGTCCTGGGGGGACGTGCGATGGCGATCGTCTACGACGCCGCGACGCTCGACCGCTACATGACCACGGCCGTCGACGCCTCCCCCGAGCACCCGATCCTCGTCGACCGGTTCCTCGAGGACGCCTTCGAACTCGACGTCGACGCGGTGGCCGACGCCACCGGCGCCGTCGTGATCGGCGGCATCATGGAGCACATCGAGGAAGCCGGGATCCACTCGGGCGACTCCTCGTGCGTCGTGCCGCCCTACCTGGTGGCCGAGAAGCACCTCGCCACCATCCGCGACTACACGCGGCGCATCGCCCGCGCGCTGCAGGTCGTCGGCCTGATGAATGCCCAGTTCGCGATCAAGGACGATGTCGTCTACGTGCTGGAGGTGAATCCGCGCGCCTCGCGGACCGTGCCTTACCTGTCGAAGGCCACGGGGGTGCCGCTCGCCAAGGTCGCCGCGCGCGTGATGCTGGGCCAGACGCTGGCCGAGCAGGGCCTGACCGGCGACCTCGACGTGGCCGGCGTGTTCGTGAAGACGCCCGTGTTCCCGTTCGTCCGGTTCCCGGGGGTCGACACCCTCCTCGGGCCCGAGATGAAGTCGACCGGCGAGGTGATGGGCGGCGCGCCGAGTTTCGGCGTCGCCTACGCGAAGGCGCTGATGGGCGCCGGGCAGCGCCTGCCGTTGAGCGGCGCCGCGTTCATCAGCGTGAACAACGCCGACAAACCCAATGTCGTGGGCGTGGCCAGGGGCCTGGTGGACCAGGGCTTCACGCTGGTCGCCACGCGCGGAACCGCCGCCTACCTGCGCGCCCACGGGCTGCCGGTCGACGTCGTCTACAAGATCAACGAGGGCCGCCCGCACGTGGGCGATCGCATCACCAACGGGGAGGTGTCGCTGGTGATCAACACGCCGCTCGGCCGCGAGTCGTTCTTCGACGACCGCACGGTGCGCCGCACGGCGATGATGCACGGCGTGCCCTGCGTGACCACGCTGACGGGCGCCGCAGCAACGGTGGCGGCCCTGAAGGCGCTGCGCGAGCACGGCATCGACGTGCGGGCGCTGCAGGACTACCACCCGATCACGTAGGACGCCAGGCCCAGCGCCGGCAGATCCTCACCGCGCGTCTCCGGAGGCGGTCGGCCGCATCCGTCCCCGGCGCCCTCGCGCCCCTCCAGACGCCCCGCGCGTGACGGCGCGGGGCGCTGGATTGGCCACCCGCGCCCAGCCGGCGCTGGGAGAAACTGCCCTTCGCACGGTCGGCGGAGCGACGCTTCGCGTCACTTCGCCGGCCGTTTCGGCGTCGGCCGCTCCCGTCACGCCGGTTGCATCCGCACCGCGGCGTGCCCGGCCTGATCGTCCCCATCGCGATCGCCATGCTCGCCGGCGTGCTGAGCTCCGGCCTTCGTCGCGAGGCCCATGCGCTGGTTGCCATGGCCTGCCTCGCCTCGGCCGCCGTGTGCGTGCTGGCGCTCACGCTTCGCGCCAGGGCCATCGCCGCCGGCGCGGCGCTCGTCCTGGCGTTCGCCGGGGGCTGCCTTCTCGGCCTCCACGCACACGACCGCGCGCTGCGACGGCCGATTCGCCAGGCGCTGGCTCCCACCCTTGCCACGGCACGCGAAGGCGAACTGGTGTGGGTGGAGGGCCGCCTGCGGGAGGATGCTGCCCGCTCCGCCGAGGCGGTGGTGATCGTCGTCGACGTGCGGCACGTCAGGGTGGCAGGCGACTGGATCCCGACGCGGGGCGACGTTCGGCTGGGCCTCTACGGCACGGTGCCCGACACCGCGGTCCACGCGTGGCGCCGGGGCCGCTGCGTGCGCGCCCCCGCGACCGTCCGCGAGCCTTCGGGGTTCCGCAACCCGGGCGGCGGAGATGCCAGCCTCGATCTCGCGCGACGCGGCATCGACCTGGTGGGGTCGATCAAGAGCGCCGTGCTCGTCGAGGCGTGCGGCAACGGCACCTGGATCCAGGAGCGGGCCGGGATGATCCGCGACCGCGTGCGCGACGCCATCGCGCGTCACGTCGGCGCGCATCACCCCCTGTCGGCGGCGATCGTGCTGGCGATCATCGTCGGCGACCGCGCGGCCATCGGCGACGAGATCGAGGAACGGTTGCGGCAGGCGGGCACCTATCACGTGATCGCCATCTCGGGCGGCAACATCGCCATCCTCACGGGCCTGCTGCTCTGGTTCACGGCGTGGTCGCGTGCGCCGCCCCGCATCGCCCCGGCGCTGGCGCTGGCGGCACTGGCCGCCTATGCGACGGTGGTGGTGCGCGGGGCTTCGGTAGACCGGGCGATGCTGGTGGCGTTCGTCCACCTCTCCGCCCGGATGGCCGACCTGCGGGCGCATCCGCTCGCGCTGCTGGCCACAGCGGCCGTGGCGCTGCTGGCGTGGGATCCGCTGCTCGCCTTCGACGTGGGCTTCGGGCTCACGTTTGGCGCCACCGCCGGACTGATCGTCTTCACCCCCGCGATCGTGACGTGGTGGGAGGCGTGGGCGGGTGCGGCGGTGGTCGCGCCGCGAACGCGTGCGGCGCTCGGCGCGTGCGTCGCGTTGTTCGCGGCGACGCTGGCCGCCGAACTCGCGGTCGTGCCGATCACGGCTTCCGCCTTCGGGCGGATCACCTTCGCCGGCCTGGCGCTCAACTTCCTGGCCGTGCCGCTCATGGCGGTGATCCAGGCCATGGGGCTGGCTACGGTCCTGCTCGCGGAACTCGTGCCGCCGCTCGCGCGGTTGTCCGGATGGCTGGCGCACGTCGCCGTGCAGGCCCTCGTGGGAAGCGCCCGGCTGGCCGAGTGGTGGCCGTGGCTGCAGCGTGTCACGCCGCCACCGAGCCCGGTGCTGCTGGGCCTCCACGCGATCGCCGCGGCCGTGGCCTGCGCGCCGGTCCTGGGCCGGCGCGCCAGGGCCGTGGCGTGGGCCGGACTGGCCGTGAGCGTCATCGTCATGGCCGGCGGCTGGTGGTCTTCGCGCGACGCGGGGTTCCCGCCGACCGTACCTGAAGCCGGAGCGGGCACCCTGCGCGTCACGATGCTCGACGTGGGGCAGGGTGATTGCGTGGTCGTCCAGTTCCCTCGGGGCAGGACGATGGTGATCGACGCCGGCGGGCTGGCGGCTTCGCCGCGCTTCGACGTCGGAAGGCGGGTGGTGTCACCGGCCCTGCACGCGCTCGGGATCACCTCGCTCGACTGGCTCGTGATCACGCATGGCGATCCCGACCACGTGGGCGGGGCGGCCGCGCTCGTGGCCGACTGGCGCCCGCGGGAGGTGTGGGAGGGCGTCGCGGTGCGGCGTCATGCGCCAACCCTCGCGTTGCGCGGCCGGGTCGAACTGCAGGGTGGGATCTGGCGCCGCGTTCGCGCCGGCGACCGCCTGTGGGTGGACGAGGTGGAGGTGATCGTCTGGCATCCGCCTGAGCCTGAGTGGGAGCGGCAGCGGGTTCGCAATGACGACTCGGTTGTCGTGGAGCTGCGCTACGCCGACGTGTCGATCGTGCTGCCGGGCGACATCGGCGCCGCCGTCGAGGAGCAACTGGCGGCCGATGGGTGGCCCTCCCGCCTGAGGGCGCTCAAGGCCGCCCATCATGGCAGCGCCGGATCGAGCGCCGCCGCGTGGCTGCGGGCGCTCGCGCCGGCGGCCGTGATCTACTCGGCCGGGCGCGGCAACCCGTTTGGCCACCCGGCACCGGCGGCGGTGGCACGCGCCGCGGCCACTGGCGCGGCGCCATTCCGGACCGACGAGGACGGGGCGGTGCAGATTGTCACCGACGGGTACCGGATGGCCATCCGGACGATGAGCGGCAGGCGGTGGCTGCGGGTGGCACGATAACGGCCCGGCCCTGACGCACCGGCCCCAGGCAGGCACGCATCGGGAGGCGGGGGCGCTCTGATCCGGCTCGGTCGTGGCAGGCGGCCACCCCGGCGGCCGGCGCCGGACCCCGCTCAGTACGGACCAGCTTGAGTTGGGGGCGACCTCAGCCGATTCAATAGCCGGTGCGGGTCCGCGTCGTCGCAGGATGGCCCCGGAACCCCCACCGACCGGCGCTGGCCTCGGTCTGGGCGGGCCGGACCGAGTCGTTTGCTCCCAATCCAGGAGGCCGTCGCGGCGATCCATGGCCGGATTGACGTGGCCGGAGACTACTCATGTCGATACGAAAACTGATGGCGTTGTTGAGGGTCGTGGGCGTCGTGTCGCTGGCCGGCCTCATGTTCGTCACCGTCATGCTCGTCCAGAACCAGCGGGCGCTGACGGCGGCCGAGGAGAACCGGTATGACTCGTATCTGCTCGCCGACGAGTTGCGGCAGAGTTCGGACGACCTCACGAGCCTGGCGCGCGCCTATGTCGTGACCGGGGATGGGGAGTACGAGGAGGGCTACCAGAGGACTCTCGACGTGCGCAACGGCAAGGTTCCGCGCGCCGACGGCCGGACGGCCGCGCTTCAGACGTTGATGAAGGAGGCCGGGTTCACCGAGGCCGAGTTCGAGAAGCTCAGGGAGTCGGAGAGCAACTCCAACGATCTCGTGACGACCGAGTCGGTCGCCATGAACGCGGTCAAGGGACTCTTCGACGACGGGGCGGGCCGTTACACCCGCAAGGGCCCGCCCGATCCCGAGATGGCGCGGCGGGTGCTCTTCGACAAGAGGTACGCCACCGAGAAGGCGCGGATCATGGCCCCGATCGCCCAGTTCGAGGAGATGCTGAACGCGCGCACGAAGGCGGCGGTCGCCAAGTACGTCACGCGAGGCTACGTGTGGCTCGGGTTGCTGGGGTTCTTCGTGCTGTTGATTGCGGCCGTGTCGATCGCCACGATTCTGCACATGAACCGCACGCTGACCAGTGCGGCGCACGACCTCAGCGAGGCGATCGGACAGTTGGCTGCCGCGTCGACGGAGGTGGCCGGCGCTTCGCAGTCGCTCTCGCAAGGGGCCACCGAGCAGGCCGCGTCGCTCGAGGAAACCTCGGCTGCGATGGAGGAGATGGCCTCGATGGCCCGCCAGAACGCGGAGCACGGCGAGCAGGTCGCCGTGTTGATGGTGGAGGCGGAGCGGCTCGTGCGTGGCGCGAACGAGGCACTGGGCGACCTGGTGTCGTCGATGAACGGGATCAGGAACTCGAGCGACCGCGTCGCGCGGATCATCAGGACCATCGACGAGATCGCCTTCCAGACCAACATCCTGGCGCTGAACGCGGCCGTGGAAGCGGCGCGCGCGGGCGATGCGGGGCTCGGCTTCGCGGTCGTCGCCGAAGAGGTGAGGGGGCTCGCCCAGCGGTCGGCTCAGGCGGCGAAGGATACGGCGGCGCTGATTGAGGAGTCGATGACCAGCGCGACCGAGGGGCAGCGCCGGGTCGGGGTCGTCGCAGGCGCCGTCGAGGCGATTACGGGAAGTGCTTCTCAGGTGAAGGGGCTCGTCGATCAGGTGAGCGCGGCCAGCCGGCAGCAGGCGCAAGGCATCGACCAGGTGTCGCAGGCGATCGGGCAGATGGAGAAGGTGACCCAGAGCACGGCTGCCACGGCGGAGGAGAGCGCGGCCGCCAGCGAGGAGCTGAACTCCCAGGCCGAAGCGTCGATGGACGTCGTGAGCCGACTCGTCGCGCTCGTGGGTGGCTCGGAGACGGACACTCTGTCGATGCGGCGCGGTCGTACGGCCACCGGCGGCGGGGTGCCAGGGAGACTCCTCACCCTGACGCACCGGCCCCAGGCAGGCACGCATCGGGAGGCGGGGGCGCTCTGATCCGGCTCGGTCGCGGCGGGCGGCCACCCCCGGGTGGCCGGCGCCGGACCCCGCTCAGTACGGACCAGCTTGCGTTGGGGGCGACCTCAGCC
>JBDIBB010000141.1:0-9601 GCA_039812685.1 Vicinamibacteraceae bacterium | reverse complement strand
TGGCGGAGAGGGTGGGATTCGAACCCACGTGCCGGTTACCCGACAAGACGCTTTCGAGGCGCCCCCGTTACGACCACTTCGGTACCTCTCCGCATCGACGCACACGCGGCTGGCGCCGCCGTCGAAGGCCGGAACACGGCATTCTAGCACACGCCCCTTCCGCCCCCGCCGACCCCTTCCAGCGCGACCGCGCGCTCCCTGGTGGCCGCCGGCACCCCCGACGCCGCGACCCGCGCTACTCCTCCGGCTCACGCCGGCGCCGCTCGCGGAAGAACGACTGCAGCACGTCGCGGCACTCGTCGGCCAGCACGCCGCCGACCACGGCCACACGATGGTTCAACGCCTCGTGCTCCAGCACGCGCATCCTCGACGCCACCGCGCCGGCCTTCGGCTCGTGCGCCCCGAAGACGAGCAGGCCCACGCGCGCGTGCGCCAGCGCCCCGGCGCACATCAGGCACGGCTCCACGGTCACGTAGAGGGTGGCGCCGGTCAGCCGGTAGTTCCCCACCGCGCGCGCCGCCTCGCGCAACGCCACGACCTCGGCATGCGCCGTGGGATCGCACGATGAGATGGGCTGGTTGAACCCGGCGCCGACGACGCGTCCGTCCAGCACGACCACCGCACCGACCGGCACCTCGCCAACCGCGGCCGCCATGCGGGCCAGGGCGATCGCCTCGCGCATGAACAGGTCGTGCGACGACGTGTCCTCGCTGGCCGGCGTCGCCCGCTCGGCCGCGCCGGAGCCCTCGCCAGCCGTGTGCGGCACGGGCTACCTCCGCCGGCCCCGCGAACCCCGCACGGCCCTCGACCGCGAGCGCCGCGGCGCGGGCGTGCGGTTGCGCAACCAGATCAAGGCGCCTGGCGCGGCCTCCCAGGCAACGCGCAGTCCGGCCACACAGCCAGCCGCCTCCTCGGGACTGCCGAACGCATAGTGCGGGGGCTGCTCAACGGGCACCTGCCCGGGATGAAGCAGGAACCAGGCCACGTAGGGATTGGCCTCCATCGCGCGGCGCAGCGCGGCGCGCGCCGGCGGCGCGTCGCCATCACGACGGTACAACCACAGCGCCCGGCCGTACGCCATCTCCGCGCCGATATCGGTCTCGTAGCTGTCGAGCAGCCGTCCCGCGTCCTCGTCGCGCCCGAGCGCCAGCAGCAGCGGGAGCAACTCGTAGCGCGCGCCCTGGTTGTCGCTGGGATTCAGGCGGATCAACGCCTCGTAATGGGCGGCCGCCGCCTCGCGCTCACCAAGGCGCTGGAACTGCTGGGCCAGGCCGAACCGGGCGCGCATGTAGGGCCGCGTCTCGATGAGGCCCCAGAAGTGGCCGGCCTGCGTCTCGAACGGCGCGGGGCCCAGCGCGCGCTCGCCTGCCTCCACGGCGCGCTGGTAGAGATCGTGGGACCGCTTCGCGCCGGCGGCGCCCTCGGCGAGCATCACCCACGCGTCGGCGCAATCCTGCGTCACGGCGAGGGCCTGCCGCGCACGTTTCACCCTGAGACGACCGCCTGCCTCCGCCGCGTCGTACACGATCTCCTGCGCGCGCTCGAGCAGGCTCAGCTCGGTGTCGTCGGGCGTGGCCTCTGCGTCGAAGAGCCCGCCGCGCTGCGCCTCGGCCAGCGCCTGGTTGGCCGCCTCGAGGCTCGCGAAGTCGGTGTCGCGCAGGAAACGCTGAATGCGGGCGGTCGTGCGCTCGAAGACCCGCCGATCGGGAGCGCCCAAGCGGTGCGTCTTCCGCGAATCGCGCTCGGCCTCGACGAGCAGCGGCAACGCCATCTCCAGGCGCCGCGCGCCGTCGGCCGTCATCACGTCGACGACCCACTGGCCGCTGTCGAGCTGGTCCTCGGTCGTCGCGGCCAGCGCGCGCAGCAACGCTTCGAGCGCCGTCAGCTCCCGGGCGTCGGGCCGCCGCGTCACCCCCGATGCCTCCACCCGGATGGCGCAGGGATAGGCCAGCTCGCCCGCCACCGGCAACGCCAGGCGCTCCCACGCGTCGGCGTCATCCAGCGGCAGGTCGTCGAACGAGCCGAAGTGCAGCGACCAGCTCGAGGCGGGCGCGCGCGCCGGCACGTCCAGGTCGCTGAACACCATCCGTTCGAATGCCGCCCGCGAGTCGAAGAACGCCAGCCCGAAGTTGATGCCGGCATTGCCCATCACCGCCACGCGGGACAGGTTCCGCGGCCACTTCGGCGAGCCGACGCTGATGAGGTCCTCGTTCTGGAGGTGCTCCCACGGGGCGGCGGCGAAGAAGGCCGCCGCGGCCTCGGCAAACGCCCGCAGGCGGTCGACGCCAACGCCCGGTACCGCGAGGGCGCCCGGAATCAGGGGCCCGTCGGCGAGTTCCTCGGCAAGCCCCGCCAGCACCGCACGCACCTCCGGCAACTCGCTCACCACCTCCACAACGGTGTCCCGATCCTCGATCTGCGCCGTCAGGTAGCTGGCAAGCTCCGGATCGGTCACGCGCAGGCGCGCGGGCCGGCCGCCCAACCGCTCCTGATGGTCGAGGCCGAACCGCAGCAGGGCCGCCAGCGCCAACCCGTGGTCGTGGGCTTCGGGCGAAGGCTCCGGCTCCAGGTGGACCAGGCCCGTCCGCTCGCTGACCCAGAGTCCGCCCCAGGGCCGATACGGCCGCTCATGAGGACCCTGCTCGATCAGTGCCGGCAGACGGAACACGCCGCCCTGCCACACGTCATCGGCGGCAGACGCCAGCCGCCTGAACTTCCAGAGATCGAGTGAAGTCGCCGGAGTTGCCATCGGCGACGATTGTCGCACGCCGCGATGCCGCCGCTTGAACTCGTCGGCGCCACCGGGCCGGGACGGCCCGTCAGGCGCGACGGCTCACCGGGCCCGACCGCCCGGCCCGCGGAGCGACACACAAGAATTCACGCCGGTTGCCGATATGCATGGACGTGAGGCGAAACAGCCGAGTCGTGCTCGCGATGCTGTTGATGGCCGCGCCCGCCGCCGCGGGCGAGCGGCTCGAGGCGATCGTCCGCGATCTGCACGTCAGCGGCTTCGCGTCGGCGACGGCCGCGGTGGCCCGCCTGCAGGCGGCCGAGGACCGGCCCGGCCCCGACGCGCCGCTGGCACAGCGTCAGCTCTTCCAGGCCGCCGTCGGCAACTTCGCCGGCCTCGAGCGCCAGGCGCCCCTGGCGGCCCTGGCGGCGGATGCCGCGGCGCAGCTCGAGGCGATGGCCAGCCGCGAGGGTTGCCTCTCCTGCCAGCTCGACAGGCTGCTGATCCTGACGCAGTCCTCGCTCACCCAGCGCGACACCGCCGCCGCCGCGACCGCGCTCACCGACACGGCGCCGCTGCTGGCCAACGCCAGCCGGCAGCAGATGCAGTGGCTGCACCATCTGCGCGCCCGCACCTACCGGCTGCAGGGCCGCTTCAGCGAGGGCGTGGCCGAGGTCGTCAAGGCCACGGAGCTCGCCGAGCAGCTGGGCCACTCGGCGGACCGCGTCGCGGCGCTCGACCAGTGGCTCGTCCTCAGCGCCTACCTCGACGACTTCGACCGCGCCGAGACGCTGGGCCACGAGGCCTACGCGCTGGCCGAGAGCCTCGGCAACCGGAGGTTGATGGCCAGCGTCCAGCTCAACCTGGGATTCGCCTACTCGCGCGCCAGGAGGAGCGAACTGCAACTGCAGGCGTTCAAGCGCGCCCTGGCCATCACCGAGAACGACCCGAACCTCCAGCTGACCTACGCCATCACGCTGTCGAACCTGGCCGACCACTGGATGGTCAAGTCGCAGTGGTCCAACGCGCTGAGCTACGCCGGCCGCGCGGTGGAGGTGTCGCGCCGGCTCGACGACCCGGTGACGCTGGTCTACGCGCTGACGAACCTCGGTGTCGCGAAGGCGCATCTCGGCGACATCAAGGCGGGTGTGACGAGCATCGAGGAGGCGGTCGAACTGGCCAACCGGCTCGGCCTGCGCAGCGACCTGATCGGCATCACCAGCGAACTGGTGGGCGTCTACGAGTACGCGGGACGCTATCGCGACGCCTTCGGCACGCTGCGCGGCATCCAGCCGCTGCAGGACGAGATCAACCGGCAGGTGCGCGACAAGGCCGTCCTCGAACTGCAGGAGAAGTACTCGGCCGAACGCCGCCAGCGCGAGATCGAACGGCTGGCCGACGCGAACCGGATCAAGGAAGCCCAGTTGACGGCGCAGACCTGGCAGCGCCGGCTGTGGGCGGTGCTCGCGATCACGCTGAGTCTGGCCGCCATCGTGCTCGTGCAATGGCTGGCCTACATGCGACGCACCAACCGGCGGCTGACCGACAACGTCGCGGTGCTGGCCGAGCAATCGGCCCGCGACCCGCTGACCGGCGCCTACAACCGCCGCCAGGGCCACCGCCTGCTGGCCAGCCACACCGAAGCGGCGCGTGCAGCCCCTCCGGGCGGCGCGCCTCCGCTCGGGGTCCTGCTGCTGGATCTCGATCACTTCAAGCAGATCAACGACACGTACGGCCACGCCGCCGGAGATCGGGTGCTGCTGGAGGTCGCGCGACGCCTGGGGGCGCTGCTGCGAACGCAGGACGCGCTGATCCGCTGGGGCGGCGAGGAGTTCCTGCTGCTGCTGCCGAGCGCCACGGCGGGCGCCCTGCCGATGCTCGCCGGCCTGATGCTCCACGCCATCGGCGACACGCCGGTGGCCGCCGGCGGGCAGCCGGTGAGCGTCAGCGCGTCGGCCGGCGGCGTCGCCTCGCCCTTCGGCCGCATCGCCGACATCGAGGCGCTCGTGCACCTCGCCGATCAGGCGCTCTACCGGGCCAAGGCCAGCGGCCGCAATCGCGCGGTCTGCGTGAGCGATGCCGCGGCGACGCTCGACGCGGCCTCGCTCGGAGACGATCTCGACGCGGCAGGCGCCGCGGGACTGATCCGGCTGGAGATGATCGGCGGCCCGGACATCATCGCCCTGCCGCACGCGCATCCCGGCCGCCCGATGGATCGCGGCCACGACGAACGGATCGCGTCGGCGGGGTGAACCTCACCGCCCCGGCACGGAGATCGCGCCGCGGCACGGGCCGGCGGTCCACTCCAGCCGGCGCCCGCCCGACCGTGGCGACCCTGCGCGTACGCTCGCGCGGGGCTATCGGTTGCCGGCGACAGTCGATGCCCGTGCGTTGCGGCGCAGTTCCTGCGCCATGTCGGCGATCTCGGTGACGTCGCGCTTCAGCTCGCTCCAGCCGTACCACAGCGCGTAGTCAGGGCTTGCGTGGAACGTGCCCTGGAACGCGCGCATCCGGTGCTCCAGGAACATGACGAACAGCTTCTGCTCGATCCGCGTCGGCGCGTCGTGGAACTCGAGCAGGTCCGGATACGGCGAGGCGCCCGCCGACGGCTTCTTCAGGATGCCGTCCGCGTAGAGCGCGGCGACGATGCGGATGGCTTCGGCCATGAGGCGATCGGCGTGCCGGATCATGTCGTCTCCCTTGGCGAGCTCGGCCTTCGCAAACGACTGGACGTGACACGAGGTGCACGCCTTCTGCATGGCGTCGCGCTCCTGCTGCCAGCTCTCCTGCGTCAGCCTGGCGAGGTCGGCCGCCTTCACCGTATCGAGCCGCGGCGTCGGCTTCCCCGACGCGTCGAGCACGCCGAGCGCCTGCAGGATCACGGTCCGATCCTCGGCCCACTGCTTGTCCTCGGGCATCGGCAGCCGCACGGCCAGGAAGCCCCATGCCGTGCGGACGTCATGGTCGCCGCCGGGCATGTGGCAGGTCTGGCACGTGGGCGCGGCCGCCTCCTCCGGCAGCACCTTCATCTGCCTGAGCTGCTGGCGCACGCCGTGCTTCGACGAGGAGTACATCTCCCACTGCGCGTGATCGAAGCCCATGTGGCACGTCTTGCACGCCTCGGGCTGCCGCGCCTCGGCCACCGAGAAGGTGTGGCGCGTGTGGCACGCGTCGCACGAGGCGACGCCGTAGCCGACACCGGTCTTCCGCAGCTCGCGAATCTCGGCGTCGGTCTTGATCCCGATCTTGTGGCAGCCACCGCAGCCCTTCATGCCGTCCGACAGCGTGGCGGGCAGCATGTGCGCGGTCGGCATCGCCTTCATCACCGTCCAGGCCATCGCGTGCTTACCCTTCTTGAACTGGTCGACGCGATCGGCGTGGCACTGGGCGCAGAGCTCGGGCGTCGGCAGGACGTTGCTGCGGTTGACGAGCACGCCCTTGTCGGCGTCGGCGATGTGCTCGGCGGGATGGCACGTCTCGCAGCCAATCCCGGCTTCGAAGTGCTTGCTCGCGCGCCAGTCGGCGACGAGCTGCGGGCTGTTCTTGAGGTGGCACTCCACGCACTGCTGGGCCGTGGGCGGCGCCGGCTGCTGGCTCGATGCGAGCGCCGGCACTTCCATGACAACGAGGAGAAGAACGGCGGCAAGAGGAAACATGATGGCCTCCCGCGCGACAGCTTACACCCGTCGCGCGCGCGGACAACCGCTGGCAGCCGCGACCCGGACCCGACGCGCCCGCGCCGGCCCGTCCGTGGAGCGCCGGTCCGCACGAGCCGAGAAACCGGGAGGCGAGTGACCAGCCCTGTCATGGTCCTCCCGTATGCTCCATTCCAGCCGGGGCCACGGCATCCAGGCACGGCTCGCGGACGGACCTGACGGACGTGCCGATGTCCAGCGATCCCTTCCTCTCGCAGCTCGCGGGCCTGTGCCGCGTCAACCCCACCGGCGCGAAGTGGGTCGTCGTGCCCGCGCACGCCATCGGCCTCACGCTGGGCGAGCGGCTCGCGCGCGAGGGCACGGACTGGGCGAACCTCCGCTTCGTGACGCCGCTGGATCTGGCGACGCGGATGGCCGCGCCCTTCCTGATCGAGCAGGGGATCGACCCATCGGAAGACACGCTCGGGCCGGCGCTCGCGATGCGCCTGCTGCTGGCGCTGCCGGAGGAAGGCGGCTACTTCCGCCGCATGGGGGCGCAGCCGTCGATGTCGGCCGCGCTGTGGCGCACGGTGCGCGAGCTGCGGTTCGCGGGGCTGCGAGCCGCCGACCTGCGACCCGAGGCGTTCGTCTCGCCGCGCAAGCACGCCGAGATGCGCGCGCTGCTCGAAGCCTACGAGCGTCACCTCGCCGACAATCGCCTGGCCGACACGCCGGCCGTCTTCGAGCAGGCCCTCCGGCACCCCGACTGGTGCCCGGTGGGCGCGCGCGATGTCGTGGTGGAGTGGCCGGAGGCGGTGTGGGCGCCGCTGGTCCGGCGCTTCCTCGACGCGCTGCCGGGACAACGCGAGGCGCCGCACGCGCCAGCGCTGCCCGGGGTGACACGTCCGGCGCGCGCCGCCAGCCTGATGGCGCCCGCGGCACGCGTCGAGGCGCCGTGCCACACCGACGCCGCCCGCCTGCGCTTCCTCCAGGCCCCTGCCGCCGCAGGTCCGGCGCGCGGCGACGGCACGCTCGATCTCTTCCACGCCGGCGGGCACGACGCGGAGATCGACGAGGCGCTGCGGCGCATCCTCGCGTCGGGCCGCCCGCTCGACCAGGTGGAGATCGCCTGCGCATCGAACGCCGGCGCGCGGCTGGCGTGGGAGAAGGCGATCGGCCTGGGCTGGCCGGTGACGCTCTCGACGGGGCTGCCGGCTGCCGCCACGCGGCCGGGACGGCTCCTGCTGCACTTCGCGGAGTGGCTCGCCGGCGGCTTCAGCGCCGCGGATCTGCGCCGGATGCTGCAGTCGGGCGACTGCGCGCCGCGTGCGTTCGATGCGGCCGGCGCGGCGCCCGCGCTCTCGGCGCTGGAGGCCGCGCGCCTGCTGCTCGACGCGCAGGCCACACGGGGCCGCGACGCGTGCGCACGCGCCCTCACGCGCCTCATCGAGGAGTGCGACCGCCGCGTCCGCGACGCCGAGGCCGAGGGCCGCGACGAGCCCTGGCACGCGCGCCGCGCCGCCCACGCGCGCACGCTCGCGACGTGGCTGGAGGAAGCGCTCGCGAGGATTCCGGCGCCCGGCGAGGACGGCACGGTCGCTGTTGACGCGCTGGCCGATGCGGCCGTCGCCTTCCTCGACGGGAACGCATGCCTGGACGCGCCGCTGGACGTCACCGCAGCGGCCGCGCTCACCGCCGCGCTGCGCGAGCTCCGCACGCTCGGCGCGTACCACTGCGATCCCGCCACGGCCGCCACGTTCCTCACGGCCCGCGTTGACGAAGTGAGCGTCGGGCACAGTCGGCCTCGCCCCGGCCACCTGCACATCTCGACCATGCCGGGCGCCGGCCTCGACGGCCGCGCGCTCGTCTTCGTCACCGGCCTGCAGGAAGGCGGCGTCTTCCCTGCCGCCGTCGAGGATCCGGTGTTGATCGACGAGGAGCGGCGCCGGCTCCACCCGTCGCTGCCCACCTCCACGGACCGTATCGACGAAGCCGTGTTCGCGACGATCGGCCGGCTGGCCGCCATCGGCCTGTCGGCGGAATCGGTGTGCCTGAGCGCATCGTGCCGCGACACGCGCGACCTGCGCGAGACGTTCCCGTCGTGGCTGCTCCTCCAGGCGTTCCGGCTGCGTGAGGGCGATGCCTCGCTGGCGCACGCCGATCTCGAGCGCCGCCTCGGCGAGCCCGCATCGGCCGTGCCCGCCACGCCGGGCGACGCGGTCTCGGCGGCCGGCTGGTGGCTCGCGGCCTGCGCGGCAACGCCGGCGGCTCGTCCGGGCATCCTGCGCGCCTTCCCGTCGCTGGCGCGCGGTGTGCGCGCCGAGCGCGCGCGCGACTCCGCCGAGTTCACCGAGTTCGATGGCTGCGTCCCGGAGGCGGGCCCGCTGCTCGACCCGAGCCGCACGGGGCGGCACGTCTCGGCCACGACGCTCGAGAACGCGGCGAAGTGCCCCTACCGATACTTCCTCGAGCAGGGGCTTGGCGTGCGCCCCATCGAGGAGGTCGAGCTCGAGGCCGACGCGTGGCTGTCGCCGCTGACGCGGGGCAGCGAGCTGCACGAACTGTTCGCACGTTTCGTCCGGATCCTGCGCGATGAGGAACGGCAGCCGAAGCTCCCGAAGGATCTGCGGCTGCTGCGCGCGTGGGGCGAAGCGCGGCTCGCGGCGCTGCGCGCGGACCTGCCGCCGCCCTCAGACTTGGTGTTCGCCAGGGAGCGGGAGGAATTCCTCGACGACCTCGAGGCCTTCCTCATCGCGGAGCTGGAGGGGCGGCACGGCCAGCGGCCGGTGGGCCTCGAGGTGGGCTTCGGACTGCCGCCCGACGCCAGCGACCGCGAACCGCTGTCGAGCGGCAGGCCGCTGGTGCTCAACCTGGACGCGAGACGCCGCCTGCACGCCCACGGCCGCATCGATCGCATCAACCGCGGCGCCGATGGCACCTGCGAGGTCATCGACTACAAGACGGGCCGCTACTGGTCCGACGCCTGGCAGGGCGTGTTCGCCGGCGGCACGCGGCTGCAGCACGCCATCTACGGCCGCGCCGCCGAAGCGCTGCTCGCCGCGCGCGGCGAGCCGGCGAGCGTCGCGCGGGCGATCTACGTCTTCCCCGCGCTGCTGGGTCACCGCCAGCGGAAGGTGATCGAGGCTCCGGCGCCAGGAGCGCTCGAGACGGTGCTGCGGCAGTTGCTCGACACGATCGGCGCCGGCGCGTTCGCGGTGGCCGAAGACCGCCGGGC
>JBDIBB010000140.1:0-9752 GCA_039812685.1 Vicinamibacteraceae bacterium | reverse complement strand
CGCGTCGGCGCGGCAGGCCACGAGCGCCCGCTCCAGCCGCGCCTGATCGAGATAGGCCCACCGGCGCCACGACTCGCTGTCATCGAACTCCGGACCGATCTCCAGCCGATCGTCGGCCTCGCGCACGAATCGCGATCGCCGGTCGCCCTCGGTGAAGAGGGCGATCGTGGCGATCGACGTGCCGTGCGCCCGGTTGTAGTCGCGCACGGCCTTGATGAAACGCACCGCGGGCTCCCCACGATTGACGATCGCGATCCGGCGGAAATCGGGCGGCATGGGATCCTCGCAAGGGCAGCCGGAGACGAACCCGGCGCTGCCGGGATGTGCGGGTGCCGGGTTCAGGCCGCGAGAGTCGGGGGGGCAGCGGTGCCGCGCGGCCTGGAGAACGCCGGTGCCGGCGACGGCGGGAAGCGCGCGCCGGTTCCGGTGCGCGCCAGTCTACAGAAACACCAGCTCAGCCGCGATGGAACACAGAGCGAAAGGCGCGCTGCGGCAGGTGACGCCGCACCGCGGCGCGCCCGCGGCTCAGAAGAGGCCGTCCACCGACAGGTAGCGCTCGCCCGTGTCGTAGCAGAACGTCAACACCCGCAGCGGACCGGGCCGCGTCGCGAGGTGACGCGCGACGGCCGCAAGCGATGCACCTGAGGAGGGGCCCACGAGCAGGCCTTCCTCGCGCGCCGCGCGCGCCGCGTACGCGAAGGCATCTTCGTCGCTCACGCGAATCACGCCGTCGAGCGTCTCGCGGTGCAGGTTCGCGGGCACGAAGCCCGCGCCCAGGCCCTGCAGCCTGTGCGGGGCCGGCGAACCGCCCGAGATGACCGGCGACTTCTCGGGCTCGACCGCGAAGGTGAGCAGCGCCGGCCAGTGCCGCTTCAGGGCCTCGCTCACACCGCTGATGTGGCCCCCGGTCCCGACGCCCGTGATCAGCACGTCGAAGCCTTCGGGGAAGTCCTCGAGGATCTCGCGCGCGGTCTCCGTGCGGTGTACCTCGACGTTGGCGGGGTTCTCGAACTGCTGCGGCATCCAGGCGCCGGCCGTCTCGGCGACCAGTTGCTGCGCGCGCGCGATTGCGCCGGGCATGCCCTTCTCGCGCGGCGTCAGGTCGAAGGCGGCGCCGTAGGCGGCCATCAGCCGCCGGCGCTCGACCGACATCGACTCGGGCATCACCAGCACGAGCCGGTAGCCCTTCACCGCGGCGGCCATGGCCAGGCCGATCCCGGTGTTGCCCGATGTGGGCTCGATGATGACGCCCTCACGCGCCAGCACGCCGCGCGCCTCGGCCTCCTCGATCATCGCGAGCGCGATGCGGTCCTTGATGCTGCCGCCCGGGTTGGCCCGTTCGAGCTTCACCCACACCTCCGCCGGAGGCGCGAAGAGCCGATTCAGCCGGAGATGGGGCGTGTTGCCGATGGTGTCGAGAATAGTTCTGGCGCGCATAGGTCTCCCCGTGAAGTCGTCCTGTGTCGTCGTGTTGCCGCGGGGCGCCGCGAACCCGTGCAGGTCCTGCATCCCGGGGCGCTGCCTCAGAGGCTCGAGTCCGGTGGCAGCCTGCCGTTGCGCGACTGCCATTCCACCGGCGTCACGTGGGTCACCACCGAGAACGCCGGCACGCTGTGCGTGAGCCACACGTTGCCGCCGATCACGCTGCCGCGGCCCACCACCGTCTCGCCGCCGAGGATCGTCGCGTTCGCGTAGATCACCACGTCGTCCTCGATGGTGGGGTGGCGCCGCGCCCGCGCGAGATCCTTCCGCACCCGCAGTGCGCCGAGGGTCACGCCCTGGTAGAGACGCACCCGGTCGCCGATCACGCTGCTCTCGCCGATGACGATGCCCGTGCCGTGATCGATGGCGATCGATCGGCCGATGCGCGCGCCGGGATGGATGTCGATGCCCGTCGCCCGGTGCGCCGCCTCGGTGACCAGCCGGGGCAGCAGCGTGACGCCGAGGCCCAGCAGGCTGTGCGCGATGCGGTAGCAGGCGAGCGCGTACACGCCGGGGTAGGCGAGGATCACCTCGTCGACACTGGATGCCGCGGGATCAGCCTCGCAAGTCGCCTGCGCGTCCAGCATCAGGTCCTCGTGCCACCGGGGCAGGCAGCCGACGACGGCCTCGGCCACGCGCCGGGCGTCGTCGGCCGGGCTGCCGCTGTCGAGGAGGAACCCCGACACGCGGTCGCGCAGGTCGGTCATCTCGCGCAGGATCGCCGCCGGCTCGCCGCGCCGGGCGTGGGCCAGGTGCGGGAACAGCAGCGCCAGCGCATCGTCGATCAGCGCGCGGGCCTGCTCGTGCGCGCGCGGCGGCAGGCGATAGCCATCACGCGCCTGGCGGACGTGCCGCAACCAGGCATCGAGGCCGTTCATGGCAGGGCTCCAATGAATGCCGCCATTGTACGGCGCCGCGCGTGCGGCGGCTGTCAGAGGTGCGTCATGGCCGCCGGCGCGATCGGCGGCGATGGCGGCTGCGAGGCGGCGTCGCAGGCATGCGACAATGGCCTTTCGCCCGGGACGTTCCGGCCCCGCCTGTCGCGGGCGCGATTCCGCCCCGGTCCGCTGCCGCATGGAATTCCTGATCGACGTCTTTCTCCACCTCGACAAGCACCTGGCCGAGTTCGTTGCGCTCTACGGCGTGTGGGTCTACGGGCTGCTGTTCGTGATCGTGTTCGCGGAGACCGGCCTGGTGGTGACGCCGTTCCTGCCCGGCGACTCGCTGCTGTTTGCCACCGGCGCGCTTGCCGCCACCGGCGCCCTGCACATCGGGCTGGTGGCCGGCCTGCTGCTGGCCGCGGCCATCCTCGGCGACGCCGTCAACTACGCGGTGGGACGCTACGTCGGCCCGCGTGTCTTCAGCGCGCACGACGAGCGGACGAAGTGGCACCGCCTGCTCAATCGCGATCACCTCGACAAGGCGCACGCCTTCTTCGAGAAGTACGGCGGCAAGGCGGTGGTCATCGGCCGCTTCGTGCCCATCGTGCGCACGTTCGTGCCCTTCGTCGCCGGCGCCGCGTTCATGACCTACCCGAAGTTCGCCTTCTACAACGTGGCGGGCGCCGTGCTGTGGGTCGGTATCTGCGTGGGCGGCGGATGGCTCTTCGGCAACGTCCCGGTCGTCAAGAACAACTTCAGCCTCGTGGTGATCGGCATCGTCGTGGTCTCGCTCATGCCGGCCGTCGTCGAGCTGATCCGGACCCGGCGCGTGGCCGGCCAGGAAGCGTAGCGCGGCCGGGCCCGCGGCGGCGCCGGCCGGAGGATCGGCAGCCTCGCGAGGCGGGATCTGGATGGAGTCCGCGGCCCGGGGCCGCGGGCTGCGCCCGGCTTGCGGCCCGGCTTCAGCGACGTGATCGGGCGGCGGCCGCCGCGCGCAGCCACCCGCGAGCCATGGCGTGAACCTGCCAGCCGGCCGATGGGGCGTCGAGCACCCGGCGCGCCGCGAGCGCCAGCGCATCGAGGTCGCTCGCCCGGTCGTCTTCGTCGGAGGCCAGCGACGCCTGTGCCGCCAGGAAGCGGCCCCACCTGAGCTGCACGACCGCGTCGGAGGGCGAGAGCGAGGCGGCGCGCGACAGCAGCGAGCGCGCTTCGCCCGGCTGCTGCTCGCGCACGGCGAGCGCGCCGAGCGCCGACAGCGCCCGGGCGTGCGATCCGTCGTGGCCGAGCGCGGACTCCAGGTGGTTGCGCGCTTCGTGGTCGCGGCCGAGCCGCAGCAGCAATTCTCCCAGCCAGGCTTCCGCGTCGGCGGGTGCCAGCGGCGCGCTGCCGCCGCGTCGGTCGCTCGGTCCAGTCACGCGCACGCGGGTGGTGAGGAAGCGGCCGAGCGCCAGGTAGTCGTCCAGTTCCTTCTCCAGTACCGCCGGCGGAGCCGCGAACGCCCGGTCGAATGCCTCTGTCACGGGCACGCCCTCGGCCGTCGACCGCAGGTACTCGAACAGTTGCGGCGTGCGTTCCCGGTTGCCCGCCAGCAGGTAGTGCGCCGTGAGCCATGCCTGCGCGTAGAACACGTCGCGCTGCGGGCCCTCGTTGTAGAACGCCGAGTCACGCGTCACGGCGAGCAGGTCGGTGAGCGGCAGCCGGGGCTCGCGCGCGAGCACCCGCAACCACGAAGCCGGTGGCAGGCCGACGACGGCCTCGCCATCGTCCTGCGGCAGCCGCAGCGTGGCGTGGAACTCGGCGAGTCCCTCGTCGAACCACGCGGGCAGTTCGCCAGTGGCCTGACGTGCCAGGAAGTGGCTGAACTCGTGAAACACCGCCGCCCACGCCGGGCCGCTGTCGCCCTCGGCCGGGGCAACCGTGATGAAGTGTTGCTCGTCACCGGGCAGGTAGGCGCCGCCCACCTCGACCACGCGGCCCTCGTAGAGGGGACGGAAGGCGTGGGCCGTCGCCTGATCGCCGAACACGAAGACGACCAGCGGGCCGGCACGCCGCTCGCCCGGGGGAGACGGCACCGCGACGAAGGCACGCCGGGCACGGGCCAGCGTGTCGGCGACGGCCTCTACCTGCTCGCGTGGCGCGTTGCCGATCGCGATGATTCCGCCGTCCCCGGCGCGCCACCAGGGGCGCTGGTCTCCGGCGGCGGATGACGCGACGACGCACAGTCCGGCGAGCGCGACGGCGACACGGGCGAGCGGCGGGAGCGTCATCGGCTGCGACCTTCGACTCCTGCATCCTCCCGGAGACGCTGTCGGCTGTCAACAGCCCGGGCCTGCCTGCCGGACCATGCGGCACTCGCCACGGCCCAAGCGGTCGGGGTAGGCTTCTCCGTGAGCGGCCGCCCCGATTGGGCGGGCATCGAACCGGCGAGGGGCTAGATGAAGTGGACGCCAGGCTACCGATCGCGTGACGTCGAGGACCGGCGGGGACAGGGTGGGGGGATGGTGCGGCGCGGCCTGCCGCTGGGTCTTGGCGGCCTGGTGCTGCTCCTCGTGCTGTCGTGGCTCACCGGACAGGACTTCCTGTCGCTGGTTGGCGGTGGAGGCGGCTTTCCCGATCAGGCGTCGACGTCGCCGCGGCCCGGTGCCGGCGGCGCGGCAAGTGCCAGCCCGACCGAACAGCAGCGGTTCGCGCTCGTCAGCGAGGCGCTCGACTCCGTGCAGGACACCTGGGAGCAGTTGCTGCCGGGACGCTACCGGCGTGCGAGGCTGGTGGTCTTCGATCAGCCCCTGCAGACCACGTGCGGCGTCGCCGAGTCGTCGATCGGGCCGTTCTATTGCCCGGGCGACGAGAAGGCCTACATCGATCTGAGCTTCTACGACGATCTCGACCGTCGCTTCGGCGCCGCCGGCGACTTCGCGCAGGCCTACGTGCTGGCGCACGAGATCGGGCACCACGTGCAGGCCGTGCTGGGCGTGGAGCGGCAGGTGCGCGCGCTGCAGCGGCGCAATCCCGGCGCGGCCAACCAGCTCTCGGTGCTCATGGAGCTGCAGGCTGACTGCTTTGCCGGCGTCTGGGGCTACTACGCCAACCGCCAGGGCCGCCTCGATCCCGGCGATTTCGAGGAAGGGTTGGGGGCGGCGGCAGCCATCGGTGACGATCGCATGATGAAGATGGCGGGGCGGCGCGTGAACCCCGAGTCGTTCACCCACGGCAGCTCGGCGCAGCGTGTGGAGTGGCTGCGCCGCGGTCTGCAGTCGGGCCAGGTCGAGGCGTGCGACACCTTCAAGGCGGCCGGCCTGCGCTGAAGAAGAAATGGGGTCGGGTGTATTTTCCGGGAGGCGCAGCGGAAAATACACCCGACCCCATTTTTCTACGCCTGGGCGAGGCTCCGGATCAGCGTGAGCAGCATGTCGATGGCCACGGCGTTGTGGCCGCCGCGCGGAATGATGACATCGGCGTATCGCTTGCTCGGCTCGACGAACTCGAGGTGCATCGGCTTCACCGTGCCGAGGTACTGCTCGATCACCGACTCCATCGTCCGCCCCCGCTCGGCGACGTCGCGCCGCAACCGCCGGATGAACCGCGTGTCGTCGTCGGTGTCGACGAACACCTTGATGTCCATCAGGTCGCGCAACGCCGCGTCGGTGTAGATCAGGATGCCCTCCACGATGATCGCGCGGCGCGCGGGAGCGATCTCCGTGACGCCGCGGCGCGCGTAGCGCGCGAAATCGTAGACGGGCATCTCCACGTCACAGCCGGCACGCAACTCGAGCAGGTGGCGCACCATCAGCTCGGTGTCGAGCGAGTCGGGGTGGTCGTAGTTGAGGGCAGCGCGCTCCTCGAGGCGCAGCTCGGACCGATCGTGATAGTAGCGATCGTGATCGACGACGGTCACCCGATCGTCGCCCAGGCTCTCGACGATCCGGCGGACGACGGTGGTCTTGCCGGATCCCGAGCCTCCGGCGACGCCGATGACGACGGCGCTCTTCGAGACGGTGTGCTGCGACATGGGCGGCCTGCCTCCAGGGCGGTGGGTTCCGGCCGATGCACGTCCCGCGCCGCCTGGCGGTAGCATACCCCGCGCGTGTTAAGCTGGCCGGCGCTCGCGTCCGGGCTCCAGCGGGCCGCGATCCCCTTCTTCCGAGGTTCCCATGCGCAGAGTGACCTGTTTCGCCGTGCTCGTCTCGGCGTTGACGGCCGTCGCCGCCATCGCCCAGCCAGCCAAGCGTCCCATCTCGCTCGACGATCTGGCGAGGATCAAGACGGTTGGCGATCCCCAGCGCTCACCCGACGGCGAGTGGGTGGCCTACACCGTCTCGACGGTCGACGTCGAGAAGGACAAGCGCAACACGCACGTGTGGATGACGCGGTGGCGCGGCGGCGAGTCCATCCAGCTGACCGCCTCGCCCGACAGCGAGTCGCGGCCGCGCTGGAGCCCCGACGGCAAGTACCTGGCCTTTCTCGCCTCGCGCGGTGACGAGGGCGAGAAGAAGAAGGGCGCCCAGGTGTGGCTGCTGAACCGCGCCGGCGGCGAGGCGCAGAAGCTCACCGACATCAAGGGCGGCGTCTCCGACTACGAGTGGTCACCCGACAGCGCGCGGCTCGCGCTGGTGGTCGACGACTACGATCCGGCCGACGAACCCGAGCAACTGGAGGGCTGGAAGCGGAAGACCACGCCGCCCATCGTCATCGATCGCTACCACTTCAAGCAGGATCGCGCCGGCTACCTGAAGCGCTTCTACTCGCGCCTGGCGGTGTTCGACATCGCCACGAAGAAGCTGGACGTCCTCTCGAAGGGGGACGCCGACGACCTCGATCCGGCGTGGTCGCCCGACGGCACGCGGATCGCCTTCCGCAGCAAGCGCGCGCACGCCGACCCCGACCGCACGGCCAACTTCGATCTGTTCGTGATCGAGGCGAAGGCCGGCGCCGAGCCCAGGGCCCTGACCGCCACGAAGGAGGCGGAGGCCGGCCGGCCCGCATGGAGCCCTGACGGCACGCGCATCGCGGTGCTCGTGGGAGACGAGGACAAGTACTTCGCATACGACGTGGACAAGGTGGCCGTCGTGCCGGCGGCCGGCGGCACGCCAGCCGTCCTGACCGCCGCGTTCGACCGGCCGGCGTCCAGCCCGGTGTGGACAGCCGACGGCGCAGCGCTCGTGTTCGACGTCGACGACGATCGCGCCACGTACGTCGCGCGCATCCGGGCGACGGGCGGCGAGGTGGAACGATTGACCAGCGGCCGCCGCGTCGTGCGCGCCCCGAGCCTGGGCCGCGACGGCGGCATGGCGGTGCTCGCCTCGAGTCCCGCCGAGGTTGCCGAGATCTACGCGCTGGAGGGCGGCACGCTGCGCAAGCTCACGTCGCACAACGACGAACTGGCCGCGCAGTGGCAGCTGGGCACGCTGGAGGACCTCACCTCCAGGAGCAAGGATGGCACCGAGATTCACGGCCTGGTCACGAAGCCGGCGGGTTACGTCGCCGGCCGGAAGTACCCGGCCGTGCTCTACATCCACGGGGGACCCAACGGCCAGGACAGCTACGGCTTCACCTTCGACCGGGAGTTCTTCGCGGCCAACGGGCTGGTGGTGATCCAGGTGAACTATCGCGGCAGCAGCGGCCGTGGCAACGCTTCGCAGAAGGCCATCTTCGCCGACTGGGGCAACAAGGAGGTGGTCGATCTGCTCGGCGCCGTCGACGAAGTGGTGCGGCAGGGCGTGGCCGATCCCGATCGCCTCGGGCTCGGTGGCTGGAGCTACGGCGGCATCCTCACAAACTACACGATCGCGACCGACCCGCGCTTCAAGGCCGCCGTCAGCGGCGCCAGCAGCTCGATGCAGTTCTCGATGTACGGCCTCGACCAGTACATCGTGCAGTACGAGCAGGAGATGGGGCAGCCGTGGAAGGCGCGCGACGTGTGGATGAAGGTGTCCTACCCCTTCTTCAACGTCGAGAAGATCAGGACGCCGACGCTGTTCCTGTGCGGCGAGAAGGACTTCAACGTGCCGATCGCGGGCGTGGAGCAGATGTACCAGGCGCTGCGCAGCCTGAACGTGCCGACGCAGCTCGTCGTGTACCCGGGGCAGTATCACGGGCTCACGGTGCCCAGCTATCAGCGCGATCGGATCCAGCGCTATCTGGACTGGTGGAACAAGTACCTGCAGCCGGAGGCTGCCAGGCCGACGGCATCGCGTTAGATCGGCTCGCCGGCGGCGCGGGACAGGGGCCGGCCGGCCCCTGCCGCGCGCCGCGCGGACCGGCGCGGATCAGAAGGGCCGTTCGCGGCGCGGCCGGCGGCCCGGCGCCTGGCCCTGCGCCGAGACCTCGACGCGGAACTCCCCCCGGTTGTCGTTCACGTCGTTGTCGTTGACGCCGAGCCAGAGCTCGCCGGCATCGGGCATGCGCACCTCGGCCTGGTTGCCGATCCCGAAGGGCGCGCCGTTGCCCACGCGGCCGATCAGCGCGCCGGCGAGCGCGTTGACCGGCGACCCGGGCGCCACGCGTCCACCGGTGGCGCCGGCCGGGGTCGCGACGTCGTTGCGGTCTCCGCTCAGCCAGATCTGTCCCGAGGCGCTGAAGCGCACCACCTGACCCTGACGGACGAACACACCCGTGCTGGTCCAGGTACGGTTGGCCGGCACGCTCAGACCGGGTCCCGCCGGGACGTCGGGACGCGCCGATGGCTCGGGCGCGGGCCGGGTCTGCGGCGCGGGATAGTTGCCGAGGTAGAGACGCGCGACGTCGGCCGGCCGCACCCGCCGCAGCTCGCCGTCCACCGTGCGGAAGCTGATGATGCGCGGCTCGTCGAGTTTCGACGATCCCTCGCCGCCCTCGATGTTCAGCAGGCGGCCGCGCGACCGGCCCCCGCTGCGCATCACCAGCAGGTGATCGGTGCCGCGCGCCTCGTTGCGCTCGGCTTCGGGCAGGTCCTGCCCGTTGCCCGCGAAATCGAAGAGGAGGATGCCCGTGAGCGGGAGCCTGCGCTGGTCGTGCAGGGTCACGCGCACGTACACCGTACCGTCGTGCAGATCCTCGAAGGCACCGGTGACGATTTCGCCGCTGGCGCGCATCACCGCAGACACGCGATCCTGAGCGCCGGCCGCAAGCGGGAAAACAATCAGTGCGAGCGCGAGTGTCGCCGCGGCCCACCGTGAACGCCCCGCGAGCGGGGCCAGACCATCGTGTCTCATGGGTGTCTGCTCCTGTGGACTCGAAGCTTAGCAGGACTCGTGCCGCGGCCTGGCCCAGCGCGGCATCTGCACGAATTCGTGAAGTCGCCCCGGAATTCGTCGTCCTGCTCCGGCCAGTTGTGGTAGGAAGGGCGCATGCGCTCCATGCTGCTGTCCTCGATCCTGGCCACCCTCGTCCCGGCGCTGGCCACCGCCCAGG
>JBDIBB010000139.1:0-9752 GCA_039812685.1 Vicinamibacteraceae bacterium | reverse complement strand
GCGCGACGTAGTTCGCGAAGTAGGGCGGGTACTCCTGCTCTGAGGGTCTGCCAGTCATGCCCTGAGCATAGCAGCCGCCGGCCGGCGGCGGCGCGGCGGCGGCGCGCCGCCGGCACGACGACAGGCGCCGCGACCTCCTGCACCCGGCCGGCGGGACGCCCCGGCGCCGGCCGGCACCGGGGCCACCCCGCGCGGGCGGGCCTCCCTGCTACTTCGCCGGATACACCATCGTCATCGGATCGGGCAGCGGAATCCGGACGATGGCCTTGCCGGCGCGCAGCTTCTCGAAGGAGTACTGCGGCGTGTCGGCGTTGCCCTTCAGCATCGCGTCGACGTTGCCCACGGCGAGGATGACGATCCTGTCGGGCTGCAGGTACTTCTGCGCCACCCGCTGCACGTCGGCCACCGTCACCGCACGAATGCGGTCGCGGTACGTCTTCCAGTACCCCGGATCGCGGCCCGTCAGCTCGTCGCTGGCGAAGATCGCCGCCGTGGCGGCGGCCGACGAGAACTGGCGCGGGAAGACCTCGATGGCGGAGTTCTTCACCGTCTGCAGTTCCTCCTCGGAGACCGGCTCCCGCCGGATGCGATCGATTTCCTCGAGCACGATCTGCGCCGCCTGCGCCACGGTCTCGCTCTTGGACTGGAACACGGCGCGGAATGCGCCCGGGTAGTAGGTGCCGACGCCGAACGCCGAGCCGGCGCTGTAGGCCAGGCCCTCGTCGCTGCGGACGCGGTTGGTGATGCGCGAGGTGAACCCGGAGCCGCCGAGCACGTCGTTCATCATCTCGATGGCGTACTCGTCGGGGTTGCCGCGCTCGATGCCGAGTTGCCCCATGGTGACGCGCCCCTGGTTGACGTCGGGCTTGTCCACCATGTAGAGCCCGGCCACCGGCGCGTGCGACGGCTTCGGCACCGGGGGCACCTTCGCGCCGGCCGGAACGGCCCACCCTTCCATGCGCGCGTCGAGCTTCGCGGCGATCTCCTCGGGCTTGAAATCGCCCGCCACCGCGAGGATGAAGTTGCCGGGGTGGACCCACTGCCGGTGGAAGGCGGCGAGATCCTCGCGGGTGATCGCCTCGACCGACGCCCTGGTCACCGGCAGCGTGGAGAAGTGGTCGGCGCCGTAGATCAACCGCGCCCACTCGCGCGCCTCGATGCCGGCCGTGTTGTCGTTGCGCCGCTCGAGGTTCTGCAGCGCCTGCGTCCGGTAGAGATCGAAGCGATCGGCCTGGAACGCCGGCCGCCGCAGCATGTCGAAGAGCAGGTCGAGCGCCTTGTCGGTGTCCTTGGCCAGGAAGTTGATGCTGGCGCTCGCCGAGGTGGGGCCGAACCCCATCGTGAGGTTGGCCGCCAGGAAGTCGAGCTCCTCGTCGAACTGCTCGGCGGAGAACGTGCCGGCGCCGCCGGCGCGCATCTGGCTGCCGACGGCCGCGGCAAGCCCCGTCTTCCCCTGCGGATCGAGGTAGCTGCCGGCCCGCACCAGCACGGTCACGCTGACCAGCGGCAGATCGTGGTCTTCCACCATGTAGGCGGCGACCTTGTTCTTCAGCACGCGACGATGGCGGGCCGCTTCGGGCGGCGTGAAGGTCAGCGGCGCGAACTTCAGCTCGCGCGGGTGCGCGGGCACCTGCGCCGGGACAGGCGCGGCGGCGGCGACGACCAGGGCCGTGGCCGCCGCGAGGGTGGCGAATGCTCTCATCGTCTTCACCTCAGGCTCCCTTCAACGCCTGCTGCAGCAGCGTCTTGATGGCTTTCAGCAGCTTCTGCTTCTCCGGCGGGGCCATGCCCTCGGCCTCCTCGATCTTCGTGAGGAACTGCTGGATCTGGTCCGGCTTCATCTGCCGCACCATGGCGCGCATCTGCGCCACCTGCGCGCGCTCCTGGTCGTCGAGCCCCTCGAGCACCGGATCGGTGGTGTCGGTGGCGCCATCGGCCGCCTTCTTCGTGTAGTAGAGGACCACGGCGCGGCGCTCGGGCATGAAATACGTGGCGGCCACGCGCTGCACGTCCTCGGCGGTGACCGCCTCGATGCGCTTCGGATCGTCGAAGAAGCTCTGCCAGCCGCGCGTGTTGTCGGCGAGCAGCAGCTGCAGCATCAGCGCGAAGTTGCTCTGCAGGCGGCGGAAGTCGTCGGCCGCGAACCGGTTCTTCACCTTCTGCAGCTCGCGCGCCTCGACGGGCGCCTTCGCCAGCTTCTCGACTTCCTCGTAGAGCGCCTGCTCGGCCTGCTCGGGCGTGCTGCCGGGCCGGGCGGTGGCGTTGAGGCTGAAGTAGCCCTCCCACTTCATGCCGTTCTGCCCGGCCGAGACGTCGGTCGCGATCTTGCGGTCGAGCACGAGCGACTTGTAGAGCCGGCCGGTGCGGCCGCTCAGCAGCGCGCCCATCACCACCAGCGCCGGCTCGTCGCGATGGCCGTCGGCCACCGTGTGGTAGCGCACCTGCGCCTGCGGGCTGGTGTCGGCGTAGGCGATCATCCGCTTCTCGGCCTGCGGCTCCACCTCGCGCGTGCGCACCGGCTCGGGATCGACGGGGTTTCGCTTCAGGCGGCCGAAGTACCGCTGTGCGAGCTGCCGGGCCTGCTCGGGCTCGAAATCACCCACCAGGCACGCCGTCAGGTTGTTGGGCGCGTAGTTGAGATCGAAGTAGGCCAGCGCCTCGGCGCGCGTGATGTTCTCCACGTCGCTCGGCCAGCCGACCACCGGCCAGTGATAGGGCGAGGCGCTCCAGAACATCGCCTCGAACTCCTCCTGGAAGCGGCCCGTGGGCGTGCTCTCGGTGCGCAGGCGGCGCTCCTCGCGCACCACGTCGCGCTCGGCGTAGAACTCGCGGAAGACCGGGTTGGCCAGCCGGTCCGACTCCATCCAGAACCACAGCTCCAGCTTGTTGGCCGGGACGTTGATGAAGTAGATGGTGAAGTCGTTGGACGTGCCCGCGTTCATCCCGCTGGCGCCGGCCGAGGTGTAGATCCGGTCGAACTCGTTCTTGACGATCAGGTCCTTCTGGGCCTTCTCGAGCCCCGCCAGCTCCGCGAGCAGGGCGTTGTGGGCCGCGGACCGCGTCTTCGGATCGCGAAGGTCCGTGATCTCGCCAAGCCGCAGCCGCCGGAACTGATCCTGCTCCTCGACGCGGATCTTCGCCTTCACGGCGTCCATCTGCGCCTGCAGTTGCAGGTCCTTCTCGATGTCCGTGGTCCCGATCGCGCGGGTGCCCTTGAACATCATGTGCTCGAAGAGGTGGCTGATGCCGGTGATGCCCGGCCGCTCGTTCACCGAGCCCACCCTGGCCACCCAGCCGGCGGCCACGTTCGGGTCGCCCTTGCGCGGCACCATGAGCACCTTCATGCCGTTGTCGAGCACCAGCTCCTGCACGGCGAGCTGCTGGGCGACGGCTGCCGGCGGCAGCCCGATCAGCGCGGCGAGCGCGAGCAATAGAACGGATCGTCTGGCCATGCCCTCAGCCTTTCCCTGATCGCGGCCATCGTCGCGGGCCGCCTGCAGCAGTCTACCCCGGAGCCGCGGCCGTCACCCGGCGACGCAGGCGTGCGCCACCCGCGCGAACGCCTCGTCGGCGATGGCCGCGGCGGCCTCCTCCGACGCCGCCTCGGCGATCAGCCGCACGATCGGCTCGGTGTTGGATCCGCGCAGCAGGAACCAGCCGGACGGGAGGGTCACCTTCAGGCCGTCGCGCGCGTCGATCGGCGCGCCCGCGTAGGCCGCGCGCGCCGCGCGCAACACGTCGCCGACACGATGGCTCGGACAGGCGAACTGGCGCTTGACCATCACCAGCGCGGGGATCCCGGCCACGATCGCCGACAGCGACCGGCCGTCGGCGGCCAGACGATGGAGGATGAGCGCCATGCCCACCAGGCTGTCGCGCGCGAAGTTGATGCGCGGGTAGATCACGCCGCCGTTGCCCTCGCCGCCGATGACGGCGCCCACCCGGCGCATGGTCTCGGTGACGTTCGCCTCGCCAACCGCCGACCGCGTCACGGCGCAGCCGTAAGCCGCGGCCACCGCCTCGATCGCGTGGGTCGTGGCCACGTTGGTGACCACGGGCCCCGGTGTCACCGACAGCACGCGCTGGCAGGCAAGCAGCAGCGTGAGGTCCTCGCCGATGGGCCGCCCGGTCTCGTCGACGACGGCGAGCCGGTCGGCGTCCATGTCCTGGGCGAACCCGATGTCGCAGCCGCCGGCGCGCACCGCCTCCGAGAGCTGGCCCAGCGCGGCGGGCGTCGGCTCGGCTGGCCTGGGGAACCGCCCGTCCGGCGTCACGTTGATCGCCACGACGTCGACGCCGAGCGCGGCCAGCAGCTGCTGCGACACGATCGAGCCCGCGCCGTTGCACGCGTCGATGGCCACGCGCAGCGGCGGCTGCCGCGCCGGCAGCGGCCCGGTCGCATCGAGCACCGCGGCGACGTGGACCGCCAGCGCGTCCTCGACGCGTTCGGCCTGGCGCATGGCGTCGCCGGCCACCCGCGTGTAGTCGCCCTGGTGGTAGATGTCGAGCAGCTCGCGCCCGGAGGCGCCGGACAGGAAGAGCCCGTCGGCGCCGACGAACTTCAGCGCGTTCCACTCGGCCGGGTTGTGGCTGGCGGTGATCGCCACGCCGCCGCGCGCCTGGAAGCGGCGCACCATGAGCTGCACGGTGGGCGTCGGGCAGACACCGAGGTCGAGGATGCGGCAGCCGGCCGACAACAGTCCCGCCGTGGCCGCCTGGCAGACCATCTCGCCGGAGGTCCGCGTGTCGCGGCCGACGACGATGCGGCCGCCGCCCACGTAGGTGCCGAAGGCCTGCGCGAAGCGGGTGAGGAGGGTGGGCGTGAGCGAGGCGCCAACCACGCCGCGAACGCCGGAGATGCTGATCTTCAGGGTGGGGATCGCGCGCATCGGGGTGATGGTCTCCGGGTCAGATCCGCAGGCGGTCCCACGCCCAGTCGGCCACCTCGCGGGCGCGCGCGGCGGTGTCGGCCTCGGCGATCACGCGCAGCAGCGACTGGGTGTTGGAGGCGCGCACGTGCAGCCACGCATCGGGCCAGGTGAGCTTCACGCCGTCGGTGAGGTCGACGTCGGCGCCGGCCTCGTCGAGGTCGTCGCGAAACGCCTGGAGCGCCGAGAACAGCAGGTGCGGCGCCACGGCGTGCGCTTCCTTCACCATGGCCAGCACGGGCAGCTGCGCGACGAGCGCCGACATCGGTTCGTGGGTCGCCGCGAGGTGGCCGACCAGCAGCGCGAGGCACGCGCCCGCGTCGTGCGTGGCCTGCACCTCGGGCACCGCGACGGCGCCGTTGCCCTCGCCGCCGACGACCGCCCCGCGTGCGAGGATGGCCTCCGAGACGAACGCCTGCCCCACGGGCACCCGCACGACCTCGGCGCCGTGGGATCGCGCCACGCGATCGACGAGCGCGCTGGTCGACACGTTGGTCACGATGGGCCCCACGCGGTGGCGCAGGACGATGGCCGCGGCCAGCGCCAGCGTCAGCTCCTCGGAGTGCGCGCGCCCGGTCTCGTCGACGATCGCCAGGCGCTCGCCGTCGGCGTCGTGAACGACGCCCAGGTCGGCGCGCCCGGCGCGGACCACCGCGGCCACCTGCGCGGCCGTGGCGCGGCTCGGCTCGGGTGCGTGCGGAAACGCGGCGCCCACGTCGTCGTTGATCGCGAGCACGCCGCAGCCGAGCTCGCGCAGCAGGACGGGCGTGAGCCGTGCGCACGCGCCGTTGCAGCAGTCGACGGCGACCGTCAGCCGCCGGGCGCGCACCTGCGCCGCGTCCACCTGCCGCGCCAGCGCCGCCAGGTGCGCCGGCACGGCGTCGTGTTCCCGGACGGCCGGCGGCACGCGATCCCACGGCGCCTTGACGAACTCGCCCTGGTGGTACACGTCGAGCAGCTCGTCGGCCTGGGTCACGTTCAGGTAGAGCCCGTCCTCGCGGACGAACTTCAGCGCGTTCCACTCGGCCGGATTGTGCCCGGCGCTGATCGCGATGCCGCCCCGCGCGCCCAGCGGCCGGACGGCGAGCTGCAGCGTGGGCGTGGGGCAGATGCCGAGGTCGATGGTTTCGCAGCCGGCCGCCAGCAGCCCCGCGTGCACGGCCGCGGCCACCATCGGCCCCGACTGCCGCGAGTCGCGGCAGACCAGGATGGGCCCGCCGTCGGCGTAGGTGGCGAAGGCCTGCGCGAACTCGACCACGAGCTCCGGCGTGAACGCGTCGCCCACGATGCCGCGCACGCCGCCGATGCCGATCTTCAGGGAGCGCATCGCGGCCGTCATCCCTGCTGCGCGGCCGCCCGAAACGACAGCAGCTTGTTCAGCGCGTTGAGGTAGGCCTTGGCCGCGGCGACGACGATGTCGGTGTCGGCGCCGTAGCCGCCGAAGGTGCGCGGCCGGGGCCGCTCCTGCTGCGCGTCGATGGCCTGCGGCGCGCGCTCTCCCTCGATGCGCACGGTCACGCGCCCGAGCGCGTCGATGCCTTCGGTGATGGCGTGCACGTCGAACTCGAGCAGCGTGCTGGGCGCCTGCACGACCGCGTCGATCGCCTTGTAGGAGGCGTCCACCGGGCCGGTGCCCACCGCCGCCCGTACGTGCACCTGTCCATCGGGCCCGCGCAGGCGGACGGTGGCCGTCGGCAGGCCCATCGTGCCGCAGGCCACCTGCAGGCCGTCGAGCGCGAACACCTCGTGAGCCTGCGACAGTTCATCGGAGACAATGGCCTCGAGGTCGGCGTCGGTGATGATCTTCTTCTTGTCGGCGAGCTTCTTGAACTCGTCGAAGGCCCGCGCGAGCTCGGCGTCGGCGAGCTGGTAGCCGAGGTGCTCGAGCCGCGACTTCAGCGCGTGGCGTCCCGAGTGCTTGCCCATCACCAGTTGCGAGGCCGAGACCCCCACCGTCTCGGGCCGCATGATCTCGTAAGTGGCCTGGTGCTTCAGCATCCCGTCCTGGTGGATGCCGGCCTCGTGCGCGAAGGCGTTGGCGCCGACGATTGCCTTGTTGGGCTGCACGGGGATGCCGGTGCAGGTGGACACCATCCGGGAGGTGCGGGCGATCTGCGCGCAATCGATGCCGGTGCGCAGGCCGAACACCGCGGCGCGCGTGCGCAGCGCCATCACCACCTCCTCGAGCGAGGTGTTGCCGGCACGCTCGCCGATGCCGTTCACCGTCACCTCCACCTGGCGCGCGCCGGCCTGCACCCCGGCCAGGGTGTTGGCGGTGGAGAGCCCGAGGTCGTCGTGGCAGTGGACCGACCACACCACGTCTTCCGCGCCCGGCGTGCGCGCGCGCAGCGCGCCGATCAGCGCCCCGTACTCGGCGGGCGTCGTGTAGCCCACGGTGTCGGGGATGTTCAGCGTGGTGGCGCCGGCCTTGATGGCGGCCTCGAGCACGCGGCAGAGGAAATCGATGTCGGAACGCCCGGCATCCTCCGGCGAGAACTCCACGTCCTCGCACAGCGATCGCGCGTAGCCGACCATCTCCGTCACCCGCGCCACCACCTGGTCGCGGGTCATCTTCAGCTTGTGCTCCAGGTGGATGTCGCTGGTGGCGAGGAAGGTGTGGATGCGTGGATGCCGGGCGCCGCCCACCGCCCGCCAGCACGCGTCGATGTCGGCGCGGTTGGCCCGCGCCAGGCCGGCGATGATCGGCACGCGCTCGCCCGGTTCGTGGCCGCGCCCCACCACGTCGGCAATGCGCTGCACGCCGGCCAGGTCGTCGGGCGAGGCGGCGGGAAAGCCCGCCTCGATGACGTCCACGCCCAGCCGCGCGAGCTGCCGGGCGATCTCGAGCTTCTCGACAGAGGTCAGCGAGGCGCCGGGCGACTGCTCGCCGTCACGCAGCGTGGTGTCGAAGACCCTGACGTAGTCACTGGCAATCATGGCGGCGCGGCCTCCGTCGCGCGGGGGGTGAGGCGATCTTACGCCGGTTGGCGGTCACGCGCGGTGCGCGGGCGCAGGAAGAACGCTCCATCCTCACGCGGCTTGTGTAGAATCGCCTCGTCGCCGCCAACGACGCGCGACCGCTGTCGGGTCGCCATCGGCGGATCAGGAGGTCACCAGGCATGTCGGACTCGATCACCGAGAAGCTGGGCGAGGTCGTCGGGAGCACGATGGACGCGGCAAAGGAGGGCGTCGCGGCGGTCGCCGAGAAGGTGGCGCCGGTCGTGGAAGGCGTCAAGGCCGAGGGGGCGGCGCTGAAGAAGGCCGCGGCGCGGAAGCTGACGGCCGCCAGGAAGGCGCCGGCGCGGGCCGCGAAGACGATCCGGAAGGCCGTGAAGAGCGCCACCAGGTCGGCGGAGAAGACGGCGAAGAAGGTGGTGAAGGCCGCGAAGAAGGCCGTCAAACCCGCCCGGAAGGCTGCCAAGCCTGCCCGCAACGCCGCGAAGCCCGCCCGCAAGGCCGCCGCGCGGAAGCCGGTGAAGGCCGCGAAGCCGGCAGCCCGGAAGGCGCCGGCCAGGGCCGCGAAGAAGGCCGTCAAGCGCACTGCCAAGAAGAAGTAGTGGCCGCGGGGGCGGCCAGACACGCCGCCCCCGCGCGGCCGGCGCCGGTGCACCACGTCGATGATCCACGACGGGTGATCCGTCGTGTCGCCATGGGCCCGGACGCGCGTCAGCGACTGCGGGAATCGAGCGCGTCCCACCTGGCGTAGGTCGAGGCGAGTTCCGCCTCGAGGGTGGCCAGGCGCGCCAGCGCCTCCTCAATCGCCGCCTTCTCCTCGCGATAGAACTCCGGCGCGTTCACGCGTGCCGCCAGCGTGCCCAGCTCCCGCTCGAGCGCCTCGATGCGTTCGGGCAGCGCGGCCAGCTCGCGCTGCTCGTTGAAGCCGAGGCGCTTCGCGGCCTGGCTTCGCGGATCCATCGCCTGCGCCGGCGCCGGCGGCAACGCGGAGACGCTGTCCTCCGCGCGGGCCGGCGTCGGCTCGGGACGAGTCGAAACCGTCGTGCTCCGCTGTCGCAGCCAGTCGTCGTAGCCGCCCACGTACTCCTGCACACGCCCGTCGCCCTCGAAGACCAGCGTGCTAGTCACCACGTTGTCGAGAAACGTCCGGTCGTGGCTGACGAGGAGCACGGTGCCGGGGAAGGCGACCACCTGTGCCTCGAGCAGCTCGAGCGTCTCGATGTCGAGATCGTTGGTCGGCTCGTCGAGGACCAGCACGTTGGCCGGCCGCGCGAAGAGCCGCGCCAGCAGCAGGCGGTTGCGCTCGCCACCCGACAGCGCCCGCACGGGCGATCGCGCCCGCTCGGCCGGGAAGAGGAAGTCGCGCAGGTAACCCTGGACGTGCCGCGTCACGCCGTTCACGGTGACCGTATCGCGGCCCTCACCGATCGTGTCGAACACGGTGCACGCGGGATCGAGCTGCTCGCGCTGCTGGTCGTAATAGGCCACCTGCAGGTTCGCGCCACGCCGCACGGTGCCGGCATCGGGCGGCAACTCGCCCAGCAGCAGGCGGATGAGCGTCGTCTTGCCGGCGCCGTTGGGCCCGATGAGGCCGATGCGATCGCCGCGCATCACGCGGACCGAGCACTCGCGGACGACGGTCGTGTCGCCGAACGTCCTGGTGATGCGGTCCGCCTCGAACACCACCTTGCCCGACGCCTCGCCGGCCTCCACCCGCAGCCGCGCCGCCGGCGCCCGCTCCCGCCGTGCCGCGCGCTGCTCGCGCAGGGCCATCAGCGCCCGCACGCGGCCCTCGTTCCGCGTGCGGCGCGCCTTGACGCCCTGGCGCAGCCACGCCTCCTCCGACGCCAGCTTCCGGTCGAACTTCTC
>JBDIBB010000138.1:0-10041 GCA_039812685.1 Vicinamibacteraceae bacterium | reverse complement strand
TCTCGTCGGCCAGCCGGAACGACGGGTCGAGCCCGGCCTCGAGCGGGAACTCACGCAGCAGCGACAGGCAGAAGGCATCGATCGTGCTGATGGCGATCTCGCCCACGCGATCCCGCACGCGCAGCCAGCGCGCCCGCCCCGCCTCGGATCGCGCCGCACCCTGCCGCAGTTCGGCGACGATCCGCTGGCGCATCTCGGCGGCGGCCTTGCGCGTGAAGGTCATCGCGAGGATGTGCGATGGATCCACGCCGGCGCCGAGCAGGTTCAGGTAGCGATGCACCAGCACCGTGGTCTTGCCGGTGCCGGCCGAGGCCTCGAGCACCACGTTGTGGCGCGGGTCGGTGGCGTAGGCGCGCTCGGCGGCGTCGGGCGGCGCGATGGTCGCCGGCGCGCGGGCTGCCTCGGCCGACTCGGCCGGCTCGGCCGGAAGCGGCCCATCGCCGCCTGACCCGAACAGTCCGGGTTGGCGGTCGTCGCCGTCAGGCCTGGTCATCGTCGTCACCGTCGGCTGCGTCCACGTAGTCCTTGCGGCAGACCACGGCGTACGCGCACCAGGAACAGGTCCGCCGGGTCAGCGGCCGCGGCGGGAACTCACCGGCGGCGATCGCGTCGACGGCCTTCACCAGCGACGCCTGTGCGTCGCGCATCCGCTCGGCGCGGTCCTCGGGCCGACGCCCCAGCGCGTGCGTGAGCGGCCGGCCACGCAGCGCCACGTAGTCGGCCGAACCGGCAGTCCAGTGCTGGCCGCCATGGCCGGCGAGCCGCAGTTCGGCCACGTGCGCGTAGACGGGCAACTGCACGGAGCGATCGGGAGCGCGCCCGGTCTTGTAATCGAAGAGATCGATGCGGCCGCCCTCGAGCAGATCGATCCGATCGGCCTTGCCGCGCAGCGCGATGGGCCGCTCGGCGCCGTCCGGACCGGCGATGGGGAAGCGGCCCTCGAAGCGCTCCTCGAGGCGCCGTTCGATGACCGGGAGACCACGCTCCACCTCGAGATCGAGGACGAGGTCGCCCATGCCGGTGGACACCGCCGAACCGAGAAGCCGCGTACGCTCCAGCGCGGCGTCCGCGGCATCGAGACCCGCGAGGGCTTCCTCGACCACGTCCCGCATCAACGCGCGCGCGGCGTCGAGCGTGCCGGCCGTCACCGCCCCCCGGCCGCTCGCGCCCCACCGGCGGAAGAACCGTTCGAAGATCGCATGGACGAGTTCGCCGCGCTCGCGCGGCGGAAGCCCCTGGTCGGGCTCCTGCTCGTCCTCGAGATCGAGCACGTGCCGCGCGAAGTACCTGAACGGACACTCGATCCAGGTGTCGATCTGCGTCACCGTGTGCGAGTCGCGCGCGAGGGCGCCCACGTATCCGTGCAAACGAGACGATGGGCCTTCGCTCCGGCGCTGCCGTCCGGCAAGCCACTCGCGTGTCCCGGCCGCGCACGCCTCGGGCGCTACCGGCGCGTGACAGAGGGCATCGCCGGTGTCGACGCGCACGGCCGGCGGGGGTGACACCTGCACCACGGCCAGGCCGGCGTGATCCAGTTCCTCCAGCAGCACCGACGCCTCGACGATGGCGTCGTCCTCGAGCGTGAAGGTGGAGACCGTGACCGAACACCGCGCCAGTCCCAGCAGGTCGGTGAACTGCGCGCGCGCGGCGGCGCGGCGGTCGGTGTCCCGCGGCCAGTCGAGGTCGGCCAGCAGCGCCGGCGGGTAGAAGATGTCGCGGCGCCCCGGCGCCGGCCAGTCGCCGTCGACCGCGCCCAGCACCCAGACGTGCGCCACGTCGGCGAAGCGCGCGGCGTCGGCGTCGAGCAGGTGCACGCCCGCCTCGCCCACGCGTGGCGTGAACGTGCGGGCCTCGATCCACCGGCGCAGCAGCGCCATGAGCTGGCGGATGTCGACCTCCGGATCGTGATGCGCCTCGGCCGCCTCGCGCAGGCGCCGCAGCGCCAGCCGGATGGCCGCCCTCGCACGCCGATGCCGTTCCGGATCGTCGTCGCCGGCGCGCGGCGTCGTCTCGTAGCGATCGAGGAACGCCGTGAACGACGATACGAGCGCCGACAGCCTGGCACGGGTCGTCAGGGGAGCCAGGGTGTCGACCACGGCCAGCAGCCCCGGCGCCACCGCCGCCAGACGCCGGATCTCGGCACGACTGGCGTCGCCGCCGGAGCCCATGCCGTCGGCTTCCCGCTCCGCGATCCGGCTCGCGAGCCACTCGCGCAGGCGATCGAGCCCGCCGACATAGCTCGCGCGATCCAGCGCCTCGTCCAGCCGCCGCACGTCGTCCTCGTTCACCTGGCGCGCGTCATCGACCGGGAACCGAAGGTGCGGCGATCGCAGCAGCGCGGAGAGCTGCGGCCGCGCGCACTCGGCGATCGCGCACTCGCCGACGACGTCGACCGCGGCAGCGTAAGGCTCGGCCGCCAGCGGCAGCGCGTCGGATGCGGTCCACGGCACGCCGGCGTCGTCGAGGGCGTGGCGGGCGAGGTAGAGATAGGGCAGGGGACGCTGGACGACGATGGCATGGGCGTCCGGCGCCACGGGTCCGGGCAGGCTGCGGTCGGCGCCTGCCGCCGCGAGTTTCAGCTCACGCGCCAGCAGGTGCAGTTCCTCCTCGCGATCGCGGCTGACGAAGAAACGCTGGCCCTGTGCCTGTTGCGGCACGCGCAGGATGGGCGGCGGCGCGAGGGTGTCGACGCGCAGCGACTCGATGCCGGGCAGACGGCGCTCGAGGCGCTCGTCGAAGCCTGCCGACAGCATGGCGTCGGTCGCGATGACGTCGAGGCGCGCCAGGCCCGGCAGGCGCGCGAGCAGGTCGAAGTCGGCGGGCCACAACCCGGCCGGATCCGCGGCGGCGTCCGCCGCGGTGACGATGACGTGCCGCAGCGCGGGGGCTGGCCCGCGTTCCAGGGCGAGCGTGCGGAGGCCGTGCTCGTCGAGCGCATCGAGCTGGCCGGCGCGCCGCTGGAAGGCGCGAAAGGCGGCGACGAGGAATCGTGTCTGCTCGAGCAGCCGCGCGGCGCCGCGATCGGTGCCGGCCTCGGCCGCGAGCGTCGTCACGAGCAGGCGCTCCACGTCGTCGGCCGTCCGCCGCAGGCGGGTGAGCGTGTCGTGGAAGATCAGCATCTCCGCGAGGATGCCGGGGCGCAGCGTGAAGGGCGGCGGCGCGCCGGCGCGGCTGGCCTCCTCGGCCGCCGCGCGAAGAATCGCCTCGCGCACGAAGTCGTCGACCAGCGGCGCCGCGCCGGCGAGCCGGGCGTGCAGCAGCGCGTAGAGGCCGTCGCGCGTGAGGAAGGCCGGCAGGCAGAGCGCCGGCCGCGGCGGAGGTTGCGCGGCGCCGATCTGCGCGAACACGGCGGCCGGTACGCGCCCGGCGGCGTGCAGCCGCTCGATCGTCCGGCGGGCCTGCGCGGCGGCCGACGCGCTCGGCACCACGACGACGGTGTCGGACGCCAGCGCCGGATCGAGCGGCGCGACGAGCGCGGCCAGCGTCTGCTGCGCGGCGCCTGGCGTGGGCACCCGCAGCAGGCGCGTGGCCCGTGGCGAGACGGGAAGGGTCACTGCAGTTCCGGCGGCCTCGTGAGACGATCCAGCTCGACCCGCGCGCGCTCGGCGAGCATGAGCGCGCCGGCCGCCGCCGCCGACGCATCGCGCGCGAGGTCGAGGTCGGCCGACGCGATCGCCCTTCGCCGCAGCATCGCGGCCTGCAGCGACAGTTGGGCCGCGCTGACCACGAGGGCGTGGACGCCAGCGGCGTCGGGCGGCGCGGCGATGACCGCCAGTTGCTGTTGTGCGGCGCGCGTCCGGCGTTCCAGCGCATCGAGCCGTCCGGGCGGCGGCCCGGCGAGCCGCCTGATGTCCTCGAGCGCCCGACGCGACGCCTCCAGGCTGCCGAGCAGGTCGCGGCCGCGGTCCCGGTAGGCCATCAGCGCATCGCGCGTCAGCGCCCAGCGATCGCGCACCAACCTCAGGCGCCTCGCGGCATCGAGCTTCTCCTCGAGCGCCGCCATCACGGCCTGCGTCGTCTCGGCGCGCCGGCCGCCGAGCCGGGCATCGCCGTCGCGGTAGCGCACGATGGCCTGCTCCACCCCGCGTACGTCGGCGCGTGCCGCGGCCCGTGCGGCGCGCGCCAGCGCACCCTTCTGCAGGCGCGCGTAGCGCGCGTCGATCTCGAGTTCCAGCCTCAGCGCACGCTCGGCCACGGCCCGATGCGATGCCAGCCACCCGGCATCACCACCGGCCGCGCCAGACGTGGCCACGCCGCTCACCGTGCGCAGCAGTGACTGGCGGTCGGCCGGCGTTGCGGCGAGATCGGCGAGCCGCAGCGCCTGCGCAATCGACTCGCGCAGGGTCGGCGGCGGCAGCAGTGGCACCACCGGCGGCGACACCTGCGCCACCAGCGCGAGGTCGAAGCTGGTGTCCCCGCGTGCCGCGCGCAGCCCCGAGACCACCTCGTCGACCAGCACGAGAATCTGCCGCACCTCGTCGGCACGATATCCATAGTGCGCGGCAGGCCATTCCACGAGACGGCGCCGCGCCTCGTCGGCCAGCGCCAGCTTGCGGACCGGATCGGCAGCCAGGCTGGCATCGCTCAGCAGGCGCGCCACGATGTCGGCCAGCTCGGCGAAGTCGGTATCACCGCGCGTGGCCGCATAGGAAGCCGCGCGCAACCCATCGCGATAGCGCTCGGTGGCGGGCCAGTCCACGCGCTCCGCCGGGAGGGTGGCCAGGTGCATCACCGCATGGGCCGCGTCGCCCACCGCAACCGTGAACACCACGCGGTCGCCCACCCGCACCCACTCGCCGTAGGCCGCCACGCTCGTGCCGTCGGTGAGGAACAGGCGGTAGAGGGGTGCGGGCGGTTCGCCGGCGGCCGCGCCCACGGCGACCATCACCGTGAACAGCACGGCGCAAAGTGCCCCCGTCATCCACGGCCGGTGCATCATGGCGGACGCCCAGCGTAAGCGTCACCCCGGCAGGGGTCAAGAGAGGTCACGACTGGTCACGACGGGCGGCGGCGGGTGGCACGCCGTCGACGCTGCGGAAAAGCTGTGCATCGGCGGCGGAAATGGTGTGCATCGGCGGCGGCCGGACCATTATCTTGCGCGATTTCTCCCACCGGCATGGGCACGACTCGTCCACACCGCGTCAACACATCGTCCTTTCGCTTGATCGCGTCGTGGCGCGTGACGACAATGTGGCCCACTCGCGGTCACTTCAGCTCAGCGATCCAGCCCATGTCCCGAGCCGCCCGCGTCATCGAGCAACGAATCAACGGTCGCCTCTACCGCATCGAGGTCGCGCCCGTGAGCCGGCAGTGGCGCGCGCGGGTGGTGAACCAGTTCGGGGGACCGACGGCCCTGATGCCTTTCTATGGTGCCACGGCCGAGGCCGCCGCGGAGGTGCTCTCCGGATGGCTCTCTCGCGTTCATCGTCCTCAGCAGGAGGCTTCGGCCAAGTGATTCCCACACCGCGGCGCCGCGCGCTGGCCTGCCATGTGCTCACCGCGTGCCTCGTCGCGGCCGTGGTGCTGCTGCCCGGACTGTCGCAGGCGCAGCCGGCGCCGGCGGCCACCGGCAAGCCGGCGGCCGAGATCGCCGCGCGGCCGCGCGTGCGGTTGCTGGCCACCGGCGGCACGATCTCGAATCGCGTCGGCGGTCGCCTCAGCGCCGAGGAACTCCTCGCCGCCGTGCCCGAACTCGACCGCTATGTGCGGGCCGAGGCCGAGCTCTTCTCCAACATCGCCAGCGGCGAGATGACGCTGGTGCAGTGGCTGGCGCTCGCGCGGCGGGCCAATGCCGTCTTCGCGGCCGATCCCGACCTGGCCGGCCTGGTGGTCACCTCGGGCACCGACACGCTCGAGGAACTGGCCTACTTCCTCAGCCTCACCGTGAGGGACGAGCGGCCCGTGGTGGTCGTCGGGTCGATGCGCAATCCCAGCACGCCCGGCTACGAGGGCGCCGCCAACCTGCTCGACGGCTTCCGCGTCGCCGCCAGCCCGGAGGCGCGCGGGCTCGGCGCACTGGTGGTGCTCAACGACGAGATCAACGCCGCGCGCGACGTCACCAAGACCGACGCGTTGCGGCTGCACACGTTCAGCTCGCGGGCACTCGGCGTGCTGGGCGTGGTCGATCGCGATCGCGTCGCCTTCCTGCGGCGGCCGGTGAAGCGCGCCGGCGCGCAGTCGGAATTCGACCTCTCCGGCGTGACGGCGCTGCCGCGGGTCGACGTGCTGCTGGTCTACCAGGGTGCGCCCGGCGACCTGATTCGCGACGCCGTGGATCACGGCGCCCGGGGCATCGTGATCGCGACGGCCGGCGCGGGAGCCACCAGCGGGACCCAGGGCGACGGCCTGCGTTACGCGCGCGAGCGGGGCGTGATCGTGGTGCAGGCCACGCGCACCGGTGGCGGCCGCATCGCCGGGCGCCTGGCGACGGCCGACGCGCCGCTTCCCGACCGCTGGGCGCTCACCGTGGGCGCCGAGGACCTGACGCCGGTCAAGGCGCGCGTGCTGCTCATGCTGGCCCTCACGCGCACGAGCGACCGGGATCAGATCCAGCGCATGTTCCTCGAATACTGACTGGCGCGACGCCCGGGTGGCACCAGGCCACGAGCCGGTGCCGCTACTCACCCGCGCCCGTGTCGCGCCAGTAGAAGGCCGTCGGCATCGCCCGGTGAACGGCGGCGAACGCGATGGCGCCGCCGCTCTCCCGACAGGCGTACAGGGTGAAGTGCTGTCGCGCCGCGGCGGCGTCTCCGCGCAACAGTTCCGGCCACCAGCCGATCCCGCGCGTGGCCGATCCGGGCAGTCGCGCCTCGCCCGTGGGCACGCAGCGATCCGCCAGCGGTGGCAGGTCGCCGGCGTCGAAGTCGAAACGCACCCAGATCGCACCGCGGTCCAGGTCGCGGCGCTCGCGGATCTGTCGCGCGCTGGCGGGGACGAGCGCCGCCGGGATGCCAGCCGCATCGAACACGCCCGCGGCCCCGGCGTCGGCGCGCGTCGTGAAGCTGCGCTCCGGTGTCCGGTTCGAGGCACAGGCCGGCGCCAGCCACGCCGCGGCGAGCCAGGCTGCCAGCCACCAGATCCTCACGCGTTCACGCCGGGTCATCATCGTCGACGTCCCGCGCCGCGGGGCGCGGCTCACTCCGCTCCGGCCGGCAGCATCGACGCGATGCGTGCGTCCTTGCGCTCCCACAGTTCGCGTACGAACGCCTGGAGCGAGGCCCTGTACGACGCGTCGCTGTCGTAATCCCGGCCCGCCCAGGACGAGTCCATCCGCACCTCGTCCACATGAACGGCAATGCGCCGGATGCGGCCCGAGATCAGATCCCAGAACGTCGGCGTGCCGTCAGGATAGACGATGGTGACGTCGAGCCAGGCACGCAACGTGTCGCCCAGCGACGAAACCACCTGGGCGACGCCACCCGCACGCGGCAGCAGCAGGTGCGCGTAGGGCGACTGCTGGCGTCGCGCCTTGTCCGAAGAGAAGCGCGTGCCCTCGAGGAAGTTCAGCACGCTCACCGGCGACTCCCGGAATCGTGCGCACGCCCGGCGCGTGGTGTCGAGATCCCTGCCGCGCAGCTCGGGCCGCTGCTCGAGGACGGTGCGCGGGTAGCGCTTCATGAACGGAAACTCGAGCGCCCACCAGCACAGCCCGAGCACCGGTACCCAGAAGAGCTCCTTCTTCAGGAAGAACTTCAGGATCGGGATGCGACGGTTGAACAGCCACTGCACGACGACGATATCCACCCAGGAGCGGTGGTTGCAGGTCACGAGGTACCAGGCGTCAGGCGACAGATCGTCGGGCTGGATCACGTCCCACTGGATGCGGCCGCCAGCCTTCAGGCCCAGCACGTTGCACCCGATCCAGCTGGCGGCAATCGCGTGGCTGGTACGACGACAGGCTCGAACCACCGCCGGCGCCGGCGCGCAGATTCGCACGATGGCCGCCGCCATCAGGAACGGAAAGTGGACGATGGTGTTGGCGGCGAAGGCGAGAAAGGAGAATGCGCCGATCAGCCAGGCCGGCACGTAACGGTTCATGGGCAATCGGATCGTCGGGCACCGCGGGGGCGTCTCACGCCCGGGCGGACGCGGGAGTCGCCGCGTTTCATCGATCGCCGGCAGGCCCCGGCTCGCCGCCTGGCGTGCCCGGCGGTCCGCCGTCCACCACGGGCTCGTCGGCCGCGGCCGGGTGGGACGCGGCCAGATCGGGGTGCGGCTGTGACACGAGCGCATCGGTGCGCTTGCGTTTCCGGCGGAGCCAGTACCAGAGCGGCGCGCTCACCACGGCAGCGGCCCCCATCACCGCGAGGCTCGTGAGGGCCACCGTCGTTCCCGACACGTCGCGCAAGGCACTCGGCTTTTTCCTGGGTGCGTCGTTGCTCTCGGTCAACGGCGTCCTCCCGCCCGCACGGTGGGCGTCGACCCGGATCATGCCACGGTGGCGCGGGGGATGCGAATCGCCACCTGCCGGACCGACACCGCGCGGCGGTCCCGGGGGCGCACGCCCGGCCGGCGCCTGGCTACCGCACGCGACGATAGTGGTTGTTGTGCCACGTGAAGCGGCTTGCCCTGCCGTCGGGACCGATCTCGAACACCAGTTCCTCGGCGAGCGCCTCGTCCTTCCGCACGCGCCGGAAGACGTGATCGCCCGTCCTGCGCAGCCTCGCGATCGCGCGCGCCGGATCGGCAGATGGCAGCCCGAGCGTGGCCAGCCCGTCCTCCCACCGCAGCACCGCGATCTCGCCGGAGAACCCGCTCGTGTACAGCCCCACATATGGCGTCAGTGCGGGGTCGGCCGGCACCGGCGCGGGAGCGTCCGGCCTTGCCCTGGCCGCCTCGCGGATGGCCGGGGCCACCAGGTCGTACATCCGCTGCGCGAGCCGGGACGTGTCGACGCCTTGCGCGTTGGCGAGGACGATGGTGGCGATCTTCTCGTCGGGCTTCAGCAGCACCTGCGAGCGGAAGCCGGGACAGGAGCCGCCGTGGCCGGTGAAGACCTTGTCGCTGCTGCGCCACACCGAGAACCCGAGGCCCCAGGTCGTCTCGAAATCCGGGTCCACCCAGTGCACCCGCTGCATCTCGCGGAGGGTGGTGGCCTTCAGCACCTCGGTTCCGCCGCTGGCGAGCAGGCGGAACTGCCACGACGCGAAGCGGGCGAGATCCGCCGCCGTCGACGCGTACCCGGCGGCCGGCGCGACGCCGCGTGCCTCGAAGAACGGCACATCGTCCCGCGTGCCCGCTCGGGTGATCGCGCTGTAGCCGGTGGCCAGCCGGCGGCCGCGCTCGCCCGCGGGCATCTCGGGGAACGTGCTCGACATCCCCAGCGGATCGAGGATCTGGGCCCGCACGAGTTCCGCGTAGGGCCGTCCGGCCACCTGCGCCGCGACCTCGCCCGCCAGCGTCAGCCCGAGGTTCGAGTACTGGAAGTAGGTCTCCGCGGGATAGAGCGTCTTCTGCCGCTTCAGGCCGGCGCGCATCTCCTCGCGCGTCGGGAACACGAAGTCGGGGCCGGTCCAATAGGCCTGGTTCGTCTCGCGCGGCAGGCCGGAGGCGTGCGTCAGCAGGCCCTCCACGGTGATGTCGCCACCATCGGGGCTGGTCACCTCGATGTCGAGCCACGGCAGGATGCGGTTGACGGGATCGTCGAGCCGCAGCCGTCCCGCATCGCGCTGCTGCATGACCGCGATGCTCGTGAACAACTTCGAGATCGAGCAGATGCTGTAGAGCGTGTCCGGACCGGCCGACGACTTCCGCGCAAGGTCGGCATGGCCGAAGCCGCCGATCCACAGTACGTCCTGGTCGTGCACGATGGCGGCCGACACGCCCGGGATCTGGGAGAAGTCGCGCTCGGCTTCCAGCCAGACGCGCGCGGCCTCGACCGCGGCCGTTACCTTCGGGTTCTCGCCGACACGATCGGGCGGCGCGGGAGCGGCGACCGGCTGGCGGGCAACGGCCGATGCCCCCAGCGCCAGCTCGCGCTGCATGCCGATGGTCACGCTGTAGGTGCGCGGCACCGCCTGGTCGTCGCCCTCGGCACGATAC
>JBDIBB010000137.1:0-10128 GCA_039812685.1 Vicinamibacteraceae bacterium | reverse complement strand
CAGACTGAAGCTGCCGATCGTGATCACGGCCGCCGACGCCGCCTGCGTCCCGGCGAACGTGATCAGCGCCGCCGCCGCCACCACCATCGTCTTCAACTTGCGGAGCATCACGGCCTCCAACGTCACACACTCGACCCAAGCGACGGCGAACCAGATCCTTGAAGCTCACCGCGTGTTCAACATCCACGCCAACCTCAAAGCACGCGAGAACTCGATGTCTCGCGAACCTCAACCCGGCTTCTCGTCAGCATATTCCACCAACAAGGCGACTTCTGGGATCCGATCCATTGAAAATCGGGGTCGGAGCCATTTTTCACCCGGTCGGGAAATCGGGGTCGGCCGGGAAATCGGGGTCGGAGCTACTTTCGCGCGCCGCCACCAGAAAAAAGAACCCGACCCCAATTACGTGTTCCCAGAGAAATAGACCCGACCCCAATTACGCGCGTTCCCAGAGAAATAGACCCGACCCCAATTACGCGACGACACCGCCCGCTGTCGGTGAAGAGTGGTACCTGCCGGCGGATCGTGTCACGCCCCCGGTGTCCCGCCGGCGCGGGCGTGCCGCCAGGTTCTCCGATCTCGACCGCGGGGATTGCCTCCAGCCGCCGACTCGGCGTGGCACGGGACTACATCTTCTCGTGGCGAGGAATCCTCGCGGGCGGGCTCATCGGCCTCCGGCGAGCGGTCCCGGAAGCCCGGAGCGCCAGAAGGGGGGTTGGCAGAACGGCGGCCGGTAGCAGATGATGCTAGCAGCCCGTGGCGAAAGTGGCGCTGCGTCCGACGGGCGGGGCATCCCGGCTGGCGGCGTTGCTCCTCCCTCAAATACTGGCCGTATTCTCGGTCGTCGCGCCTGGCCATCCGGGCGCCGCGCCCGTCTCGGCGCGACGCGGCACTTCCACCACGGACTGCTTGGTTCGGGGCTGGCGCGGTCTTCGCGGCCGGGCCCGGAGAATCTTCCCGTGGAGTCGGCGTGACTTTCGTGCGCATGTTCAGGCCAGCGTCGTCCCTGGTGGCGGTGCTCACCCTCGCGCTCGGCGCGATCGGGTGCGGCAGCGATTCGCCCACCGCCCCTTCCAGCTATGCCCCCTTCGGCACCACGGATCTGCGTGTGGGCACCGGCACCAGTGCCGTGGCGGGCAGCGTGCTGACCGTGCACTACACGGGCTGGCTCTACGACGGGTCGAAGCCCGACGCCAAGGGGCTGCAGTTCGAGACCTCGCGAGGCGGCACCCCGTTCACCTTCACGCTCGGTGCGGGCCAGGTCATCGCCGGGTGGGAGCAGGGCATCCTGGGCATGAACGCCGGCGGCCTGAGGCGCCTGGTGCTGCCGCCCTCGCTCGCCTACGGCAGCAGCCGGAATGGCATCATCCCTCCCAACGCGACGCTCGTCTTCGAGGTCGAACTCGTGGAGGTCCAATGACCTCCCGGCACGTGTCTTCGAGCGTTGCGGCCGGCCTCGAGACGCCGATGGGATTCCGGATTCCAGCCACGCTGCTCGCCGCGGCCGCCGCGCTGCTGGCAGCCTCCGGCGCCATGGCGCAGACGGTGAAGGTGCGGCAGGCCCCCCCCGGCGCGGCCATCGAGGTCGTCTACGGCACGTCGGTCGTGGCCACCGCCACCGCCGACGCCCGCGGCGCGGCCGACGTGGTCGTGCCGCCATCGAGCGGCGCCAGCGGTGACGTCGACGCACACCTGTTCGTCGACGAGTGCGGCGATCGCCGGAAGGTGATCGTCAACCCGGCGGGCACGGCGCTCGCGCCGCAGGAAGCCGCGTGCGCCCGGCACGAGATCGCGGGCTTGTTCCTGGTACGGCAGGCCAGCACGCTGGTGATCACCCTCACGCCGACCGCCCCGTCGCTGCTGTTGCGCCAGGGGGCGTTCGATCCCGACGCGCCGCCACGCGAATGGATGGCCGCGCCCCGAGGACTGGTGCTCTCGGGCGGCACGGGCCTCAGCTTCATCGGCAACACCGGCGCCATCGCCTGCGGCACGGTCGGCAACTGCTCGGCCGACGGCACGGCGCTGGGGTTCTCCGGGAACCTCACCTACTGGTTCACGCCCTACCTGGCGGCCGATGTCGGCTACCTGAAGCCCGGCGACATGACGGCCGAAGGCACCGGCGAAGGTTACCGCTTCACGAGCACCCTCGACAGCCGCGTGCTCACCATCGGAGGGCGCGTCGGCGTGCCGGCAGGCCCTGTCCGCTTCTTCGGGAAGGCGGGCGCCGATTACCACTGGGCCACGTTCTCGACGTCGCAGACCATCGACCAGCGGACGATCACCGTTGGCGAGGCAACCGAGACGATTCCCGGTGGGACGCAGGACCTGGCGCTCGAGACCAGGGGGTGGGACTGGGTGTTCGGTGGCGGGCTCGAGATGTGGTTCACCCGGCACTTCGCGATCTACGCGGAGTTCGGGCGCGCCGGGCTGAAGGGCGATCCCGTGCAGAAGGTGGAGGGAGCCCTCGAGGATCGCGCCCTCTACCTCATGGTGGGCGCCAGCGTCCGGATCGGGCGCTGATCGGCGAGACGGGTCGTCGCCCCGATGGGGCGACCCGATCCCGCCTCCCGGCTACGGCTGCTCCACCCACGTCCGCAACGCCGACTCCAGCGTTCGCGGATCGTCGAGGACTCCCGCAATCGCCCACTGGATGCGCTCGCCCTGCATGCCGATCACGACCGGGGCTCCCTGCAAGCGCAGCGCCTGCCGTGCCTGGCCCTGCGCGTCGGCGTACCACGACGCAGCCGACAACGCCTCGGGCACGGCCCTCGAGACATAGCCCGCCGCCTCGGCGTGCGCGGCGGCCCCGACGATGAGCACCGTCGCACCGGGCAGGGCTGGCGAGTCCCACCGGGCCATGTCCCGCAGCAGCCCCTCGCACGCGCGGCAGGACGGCGTCACGTGGATCAGCAGCCACTTCCCCTCGCGCACGAGCCCCGCGCTGGGCGTCTCCACGCCGCCGGCCGAGATGACCGTGAAGGCCGGCAGCGGACGCTGCTCGATCGCGCCCACTCCCACGGCCGCCAGGGCCATCGCGGCGGCGATGGCGCCGCCCCACCACCTGCGTCTCACGCCCATCACGTTCTCCCGCGTCATGGAATCACGAAGTTCCTGATGGCCGCCCGTTGCGGCGCGGTCAACCCCGCCAGCGCGTTCGGATCGCTGAGATCGGCCAGCGCGCGCAACTGCTGCTGCAGCGCCGCGAGATCCTCCGGCGCCCGCTGCGCCGCGAAGTGCAGCAACCCGATCGTCCCGAAGGCGGGCAGCTTCACCACGTAGGCGTACCTCGCGTCGCTGTCGGCATGGCTGGCGTCGGGCAGGTCGAACCCGCCGGCCCTCACCGGCGCGCCGGCGCCGCCGAGCACGAACCCCGCCACGGCCATCGTCGGCGACTCACTCGACACGAACGTCAGCGTGGTCGGCGAGGCCGTGCTGTCGAGGGTGAAGGCCCCGTCGTCCTCCATGTCGTGGCGCAGCCAGACGACCAGCGTGCGCTCGTAGGGGAGGGCATTGGTGATCTCGTCGTGGAAGCGGACGAAGCCACCCGAGGGCGGCGAGAACACCCGCCGCGTGAACAGGATCCCCTCGTCGAAGGACGGCCCGATGGTGAGCAACCGGCGGCCCGCGTCAGCCTCCGCGTAGCTCGCCCCGCCAAAGGAGGTGTCGCCGTCGCTGGCCTGCATCGCCCGATGGAACACGGCCGGCACGCCGTTGGGATTCGCCCAGTCGACGATCGCAGCCCGCCCGAAGTCGAGGCCGTAGGCGAACTGGTCGTCGCCAACCAGCGCGAAGTCGTCGCTGATGGCCGTGCCGAGTCGCGCGGTGGCGGTCGTGGTCTGCCCCGGCTGCAGCACGCCCGACACCACGGCGTAGACGCTCTCTCCGCTGGCCGGATCCCAGCGATCGACCTGGGCCCGGAACGGCCCCGGCGGCAGGTCGGTGAAGCTCACGGTGCCGCCTGCGCCGGTCGCGACGTAGTAGCTGTCGGACCCGAGGGGGCCGTCGGATCCGAATGGCAGCAGCGCCACGTAGGCATCGGCGACCGGAGTGCCCGCGGGATCCAGCACGGTGAGATCGAGCGCGGCGCGCGACGGCGCCCGATAGTCGACGGCCAGGGTGAACGGGGACGGCGCAGCCGTGACGTCGGCGACCATCGACGCATACTGATAGCGGCCCTTCGTCGAGTCGTAGTACTGCACCTGGACGTGGATCGGCCCCAGGGGCACGTTCTCGAAGATCGCCGTGCCCGTGGTCTCGCACGTGGTTCGCGAGAAGGCGAGCCCGGCGCTGCCGAGGCCGGCACAGAACTCGGCGACCGCCGTCCCGTCCGGCCCGATGGCGCTGACCTCGACGGTGGTCGAGGGCGGCATGGTGAGGTCGAGCGCCAGGACCTGGTCGGCCTCCGTCACGGTTGCCTCGACCGTCCGCGTGAGGCCCGAGTCGTAGTCCTGCGCCATCAGGGTCATCGGCCCCACCGGCACGTCGTAGAGCCGATAGCGGCCCGTCGCGTCCTTGTAGGTGGTGTAGGTCGTGCCCGCCGACGTCACCGCGAACAGGTTCGGGTTCGGCACGGGTGCGCCACCGTCGAAGCTGACGACGCCTGTCACCACCGAGATCGGGAAGGTGACGTCCACCACCTTCGTCGAGTTCGTGGCGTCGGCCGCGAGCGGCACGACGAGCATGTTGTCGTAGCGCGATGGCGAGCGCACCTGCAGGCGCGCGCCCGCCGTCACGGCGACCAGCGGGAACTCGAAGACGCCGGCGGCGTTCGTGCTGCGCGAGGCGGTGGTGAAGTGCGTCTGGCCCTCGCTGCAGGACTCGGGCCGCACGGCGCACGGCACCTGCACGTACACCGGCGCGTAGCTGATGGGCGTCACGAGATCGCTTGCGGTCACCGTGCCCGTGAGCCGCACCACGTGGCCGTCGACGACGAAGTCCACGACGGCGGAACGGCTCTCGTCGAGCACGCGGTCGGTAACGACGATCTGGCCCGACACGACGCCGTTCATCGTGAGCGTGACGCGGAAGCGGGTGCGCGCCATCACGACGTCGCTGAAGGCGTAACGTCCGTCGGCATCGGTGAGTTGCGGGCTGGCGATCGGCGAGTAGGCCTCGGTCGCCAGCGAGACGGCGGCGCCGGCGACCGGGACGCCGTCGGCCGCGGCCGTCACGCGCCCGCGCACCGTGCCGATCACCAGCGGCAGCGTGAAGTCGCGGGTCACGGCCTCCCCGCCGGCGGAGAAGGTCACGGTCTGCTCGGCCGACCGGATCTCGCCGTCCCGCTCCCAGGTGGCCACCAGCCGCAGCCCGCCCTCGGGCTGCCGCAGGTTCGCGAAGCTGTAGCTGCCCGTGCTGGAGGACGTCGTCGCCACCGTGCTGCCGTCGGCGACGGCCGTCGCGCGGACCGTCACGGGCGTCAGGGCGGGGTTCCCGTTCTCCAGGCGCAGCGAGCCGCTGACATTGCCGGTGAACGACTGCAGCTGGTAGGTGTAGCCCACCGTCTGCCCGTCGTTGGCGGCAAGGAACTCGAAGTCCCGCTGGCCCAGCGTCAGCGTGTTCGACGCGTTGCGGATGCGCACCGTGAACACGCCCTCGGGGATCGACGCAAGGTCGATGACGCCCGACGCGTTCGTCGTCCCGCGGAAGGTGAACGACGTGGGGCTGGTGGTCGTGCGCGTCTCGACGCGCACGCCGGCGAAGGGCGTGCCGTCGCCCTGGAGCACGGTGAGCCGCGCGGTGCCCTGGGCTGCCGTGGCGAACGCCCTGGACACAACCGCGCCATCTTCGGGCAGCGTGACGACGGTGTTCTTGAACAGGCCGGGCACCGTGGGGTGGTTCACCCGAACCGTGACCGGAACCCCCACGGGCACGCCGTCGGCGGAGAACGCGCCGGAGGCATTGGTGCACAGGCTCAGGCTGTAGTCGGTGCCCGCGAGCGAAACGACACAGCGGTTGAGGATCAGGCCGCCGTTGGCCAGCGTCGCCGTGCCGCCGATCTGCCCGTACGGAGGCAGCGTCACGGTCGCGGAGCTGGTGGCGGCCGTGAGAGTGAAGGTGGTTTCGGTCCGCACCTTGTAGTTCTGGCTGTGGGTCGCCAGCAGCGTCAGTGCGCGGTCGAACGGCACGTCGGTCAACACGGCGTTGCCGTTCACGTTGGTGGTGGCAGACCGCGAGACGTCGCTGTCGAACAAGTGGACGGGCATGTTCGCGGCCGGCTGGCCGTTGGTGCGCAGCACGGTCACGGTAACCGTCCCCAGCCGCAGCAACTGCACGTTCACGCTGGTCTGCTGACCCGGCGCGATCGAGAACGTGGCGTGCGCGGGCACGTTGCCAGTCGGGTCGTACGCCCTCAGGGTGAACGTCCCGACAGGCATGAAGGACGACTCGATGCGACCGGTCGCGTCCGTGTAGGCGCTGCGGGTGAACTGGCCGTTGTCGCGCTCCCACACGACGTGGGCGTCGGGCACAGCCACGCCGTTGGCGTCGGTCACCGTGATCAGCAGCGAGCCGTCCTGCTCGAGCGTCAGCGCGGGCGTCGCCCTCTGTCCCGCGAGCACCTGGACCTGGGTCGGCGGTGTGGCGATGCCGGTCCCCTGCGCGTGGATCTGATCGCCGGTGAGGACCACGGTGTCGGGCGCCACGCCCGCGAACCGGAAGACGCCGCTGGCGTCAGTCGCACGCTCGCCCACGTAAGTGCCGGTGGTGGTCTGCATCACGACCCGGACGTCTGGCGCGAGAACGCCGTTCGCCCGGCGCACCGTGCCCTCGATCCGGCCGAGGTTGGTGAAGAGCACGTCCACGGTGGCCGAGGTCGTGCCCTCGGCGAAGGCGCCCGGAATCGCCGGGCCGGCGTTGCCCGATCCCGGGTGCGTGGCGGTGATCGTGAAGGGCGCGACCGGAATCGGCAGCGCGCCGCCCACCAGCCCCGTCACCGAGAAGGCGCCGCCGGTGGTCGAAGTGAACTCCCGGCGCCGGCCGAAGTAGGGGCTGCTGCTGACCAGGTTCAAGGTGGCGTCCTGAACCGGCGTCGTGCCGTCGCCCTCGAAGACGGTGCCAGACACCGTGCCCGTCAGGACAGGGAGCGGCTCCACCGTCCCCACTCCGTCGGCGGGCACCACGAAGTTGCGGATGGCGGCGATCTCGCCGGCGCTGAGGCCGTCGAGCGCCTCGGGCGGCAGCGTCTCGAGGCGCTGCGCGGTCGCAATCGCGCCGGCCTTGTTCACCTGCTGCGCGGTGAAGTGCATCAGGCCCACCGTCTGACCTGCCGGGATCGTCACCTGCTGCCACGTGATCGCGAGCTGCGCCACGCGGTTGCCGAAGTCCTGATAGGCGATGTCCTGCGGGGCCATGAGCGCGCCGGCCCCGGACAGCACATAGGCGACCGGGGGCGCGTTGAAGACGCCCTGCGGATCGGCGTCGGTGAAGTCGTCGAGCACCACCCAGCGATCCGCGGCGGTCACCGCGCGATCGCCGCTGCCGGTCGCGGCGAGTTCGACGCTGCAGCAGTACGCCGCACGGTAGTTCGACACCACCTGCACGTCCACCGTGATGTCCATCGCCGTGGGGTTGGTGAGCAGTTCGAGATGGCGTGTGAAGTAGCCGGTGGCCGGCACGAACACCTTCCGCACCACCGAGAGGCCCTGCAGGGCGTCCTGGCGGATCGCGATCTCCCGCCGCTGGCCCTCGTAGGTGCCGAAGGCGGAGCCGGCGAAGGCTTCCGGGGCACCATCGCGCGTGATCACCAGGTTCGCCGAACCGCGATTGGCCGCGTTGGTGCCGTTGAACACGCTGAAGAAACCGCCCTCGAGGCGTCCGCTGCCCGCCACGATGTAATTCGATCCGTTCCCGTCGGCGAGCGTGGCAGGCAGGGTGACGATGTTGGACTCGAGCAGGATGTCGAGCGTCAGCGTCTGCCCGTCGACCGTGAGCTGTCCGCGGGCTTCGCCGATGAGCTGCGCCGTCTGCGCCGTCGCGAGCACGCCGCCAACCGGCACGCGCTCGACCACGTAATGGCCGCCGCCATCGGCGGTGACCGTACGGCTCGACCCGAACTCGGGCGCGAAGCTCGTCACTACGACGGCGATGCCGGACGGTGCCGATCCGTCAGGGTTCACGACGCGGCCCGACACGGTGCCGAGCCCGACCAGCGTGAAGTCGCGCGTCACCACCTCGTTGTTGCTGGCGAGCACGACGTTGCGCGCGATGCCCCGGAGCTGGCCGGCGGCGTCGAAGACGCGGACCAGGTAGCCTGCCAGCGGCAGCCCCTCAACCCGATAGAGCCCATCGGCCTCGGGCGTCAGCACGATGGACACCTCGGTGAAGGGCGCGGTCTGGCGCGTGACGACCACGCGGCCGTCGACGGCCGGCGACTGCCCGTTGGGCAGGTAGACACGGCCGGTGATCGTCGCGGTCGGCTGCAGCACGACGGTCACGTTCTTCACGTCGCCTGCCGACAGCGTCGCGCGCGCGGAACCCGAGAGGCCGCCGGCGGAAGCCGAGACCACGACCGAACCGGCAAGCACACGTTCCACGACGACGGTCCCGTCGGCGCCGGTGATGGCCGTCAGTTGATCGGTGACGCCCGTGCCCGTGGCGCTGACGGTCACGGCAGCCGAGGCCTGCGGCATCGCATTCGCATCCGTGACGAGCACCACCAGCGTGGCTTGCGGCTGGAAGGTGATGTCGAGCGTCGGCGTGGCCCCGTTGACGTTCAACGGGATGGCGCCCCGCCCGACGCCGCGCGTGGCGGCGTCACGCGCGATGACGATCGCCTCGTTCGCCAGCGGCACGAAGTCGTAGCGGTACCGACCCTGCTCGTCGGTCACCGTCGCGAGAACGCAACCGGCATAGGTGCTGCCGTCGCAGCGGTTCAGCGTGACGCTGACACCGGCGCCCACGGGGGTGACGCCATCCGCCCTGAAGACGGTCCCACGGAGGTTGGAGAACGGCGTCAGGCTGACGTCGGCCGTCACCTCTTCCTGGTGCAGCGCCACCGCGCCCGACACCCCGCCAATCGCGTGCGAGATCGGGTCGGCGGCCTGCAGGGTGAAGGTGCCGATGAAGACGCCGCCGAACCGGAACGTGCCATCGGCGGCGGCCGTGCCGGTGCGCGCGGCGGTTCCGAAGAGGCTCGACACCGACAGCGTGAGGGATGCGTTCGGGACGGGGGCGCCCCCGGCCGTCCGCACGGTGCCGAGCACCGCGCCGCGCCCGAGGTATCTCACCGTGACGTCGGTCGTCGCCCCGCTGCTGCCGATGCCGGTGGCCAGGCGTCCCCGATTGCCGGCCACATCACTGGCCTCGAGGACGTAGGTGCCGAGCGACACGATGTCGAAGGCGAAGCGGCTGTCGGCGCCGGTGAACGTCGTGGCGAGCAGTTCCCCGGGCTGGCTGCCGCCGCCGCGCAACAGATCCACCCGCACGCCAGCGCCTGCCGGCGTGCCGGCGACGTCGGCCTGCACGACCGTTCCGGTAATCGATCCGGCCTCGAGCAGCACGATGTCGGCGAGCGTGACCGCGCCGTTGGCGACGCCGTACGCGCCCGTGGCCACGCCCAGCCGCCCGGATCGCTCGTCGAACGCCCGCACGGTGATGGTCTGCCCGGCGCCGGCCAGCACTCCCTCCACGAGGAACGTGCCGTCGGCGAGCGTGTCGGTGAGGCCCGTCGCGGATCCGATCGCGGTGACGTGCACGCCGGCGACGGGCGTGAAGGTCTCGTCGACCACGCGACCGCGCACGACGCCACCGCGCACGGTGACGGTCATCGACGCGCGCGGCACGCCGTCGATTCGCGCCTCGACGGTGGTGGTCCCCCCGGCCACGCCGGTGATCTCGAAGGTGGCCGACGCGGCGCCCTCCGGCACGCTCACGAATGGCGGCACCGTGGCCACGCCGGCGTTGCCCGACGCCAGGTCGATGCGGACGCCGCCCGCGGGCGCGGCAGCGGGGATCTGGACGGGGGTCGGCGACACGTCGCCAGCCAGCAGCAGCGACGAGGCCGGCAGGGTGACGTCCGACACGATGCGAGCCGTCAGCGTGAGCGTGGCGGGCACGCTGGTGTTGCCCGACAGATCCACGGCGCGCGCGGTCACGGTCAGCGTCTGACCATCCTGCACCCAGGCGGGCACG
>JBDIBB010000136.1:0-10184 GCA_039812685.1 Vicinamibacteraceae bacterium | reverse complement strand
GGGACGTTGAGCCGCGCGCTCCCGAGCGCGAGCGGGCGGAGCCTGCTCAAGGGAGTCGCGGCGGGACCAGTGCCATGCCCGTGGACGTGGCCGACACCGGCCGGGACCCGTTGACGCGGGAGTTGAACCTGCCGCGGGGCAGGGAGCGGGAGTGGGTGCGCGTGGCCCAGCGCGAGTATCACCTCTCCGGCCGCGACGTGCGCACCCTGGCCGCCGTCGGGGCCTTCCGCGTGGCGACCGCCGGCGACCTCGACGCGCGGTCGGGGCGGTGGCCGACGCGGCCCGCGCGCAGCGTCGAGCGGCTGCGCGAGGCGGGGCTCGTGCGCACCATGCCACATGTCGTCGGGCGCGAGCGCTCGACCGTGGTGACGCTCACCGAGGCCGGACGGGAGCTGCTCGAGCGGCATCGGCGCCCGTCGCTGAGCGAGGACCGGCAGGCGTTCTACGCCGGCGTCGTGAAGCCGCGTGAACTGGCGCACGACGCGCGGCTCTACCCGGCGTACCTGAAGGCGGTGGAGCGGCTCGAGGGCCGTGGCGCCAAGGTGCAACGGGTGGTCCTCGAGGAGGAACTCAAGAGCCGCTACCAGCGCTTCCTGCAGGGCGGGAATCGCGGCCGGGCCGACAGCCACGGCCGGCCGACGCGAACGCGGGAGGACATCGAGGCGTGGGCCCACGATCACCGCCTGCCGTGCGAGCAGGGCCACGTGCAGTTCCCCGACGTGCGGCTCGAGTACGAGGAGCGTGACGGCCGGCGGGATGTCGAGGACCTGGAGGTCGTCACGCCGCACTACCGTGGCGCGCATGCGGCCGCCAAGGCCCGCGCCGGGTTCACGCGCAGCGGTGCCATCGGGGCGCGAGTGGGCGGCGTCAGCGGCGGCCACGGTGGGGGCCGCGGCCGCTCGTCTCGACTCGCCGAGGAGATGCTGCCGTGACCCACGAGGAACGCGTCCGAGGCGTCCGGCAGTTGGGCTTCACGGAGCGCGAGGCGACCTTCCTCGTGGCCGTCATGCTGCACGCCGGGGTCTTCCTGCGCCGCCAGTACTGCGCGAGCGCGGGCATCCCGCGAGGTCGGGCCGCGCACGCATTCCTGGCCAAGCTGACGGGCCCGGGATACGCCTCGCTGTATCGTGCCGCCCATCGAGGCGCCTTCATCTATCACGTCCACGGAAAGCGGCTCTATCGCGCCATCGGGGAACCCGACAACCGGCACCGACGACCGGTCACGCTGGCCAGGGCGATCGAGCGGTTGATGCTGCTCGACGCCGTCCTCGACGCCCCCGGCACGCGCTGGCTGGCGACTGAGCGGGAGAAGATCGACTACTTCGTCACGGACCGGCTGGTGCCCCCGGACCTGCTGCCGCTCGCGTTCGGCGGGTCGTCGGGCCAAGGGCGGCGCTACTTCCCAGACAAGCTCCCGATTGGCGTCGTCGATGAGGGGGCCACGCCGGTGTTCCTCTACGGCGTGACCCGTGAGCGCCCGCTCGAGTTTCGGGCTTTCCTGCACCGCCACGCCGAGTTGCTGCGGGCGTTGCGGACGTGGGAGATCCGGCTGCTCGTCACGCCCGAGCAGGAGGCCTGGTTGCCCGCGTTCGAGGGGGCGGCGCAGGAGGAGTTGGCGGAGCCCCTGGCCCCTGAGACCGCCAGCGACCTGCGGTGGTACTTCGAGCAGCGGCAGGTGATCGACGGCGGCGGGGTCCCGGCCGACCCGACGCGGTTCGAGGCGCTGCGGCGGTCGTTCGCGGCCCAGCGACATCGGGTGCTCTATCGCGCGTGGCAGGCCGACGGCACGGCCCCGGTGTACGCGACGACGTCGCCGGTGTTGCGGGCGGCGATGGACGCTCGGGACGGCCGCGTGACGCGCCACGTGCTGCGGCACACCTACCTGCATCTGACACCCCTGGTAGGCACCGCATGACGCCTGGACGCGGACCCGTGGGCGGACCGGGGGGCCGGGAGCAGCGGTCCGCTCTGGCGCCATCGCCGACGTGGCCGGCAGGAGTTGCCGCGGGCCGCGCCTGGGGCAGCAAGCCGGGCGCAAGTCGTTGCCGCGTGGCACGTTGCCCGCGCGCCGGGTGCCGCTCGCTGTCGTGTGAATGCGCCGAGCGGCAGTCGCAGCGCGAAAGGGAAGGGGGTGTGAGCGACCCCCCTCGCGCAGCGCGGACTTCGTCCCGCGTGCAACCCCGGAGGGTCGCTCACACCCCCGCGTGCGTGTCCTGGCCGTGTCGTCGTCGAGATCGCGCGCGTGGTCCCGCGCTGGGCCACGCGCGTGCACTGGAGGTGGTCCACGGAGTGGTCCACGACGTGACCGCCCTATGGTCAATCCGTTGGTGACAAGGAGAGGCTCATGCCCGTCATCAAGCCGCGCACGCGCGGCAAGCAGCTCGTGAAGCACCGCACGCGGCTCGACCGCGAGAACACCGAGACCTTGTTCGCGTATGCGGCGTTCCTTGGCGAGTCCACCGAGTACGTGCTCAACCAGGTGATCGACACCGTGCTCGCCCGCGACAAGGAGTTCGTCCAGTGGCGGGCCGAGCATCCCGGCTCGTTCGTGCCCCGCCCGCACGACCCGCGTCGGCCAGGGCGGCGTCCGTCGCCGAAGCCCACGGCGGTGGCCGTGAGCGCGTAGCCCGCGGGCCCGGAGGAGACCATGCTGCGCGCGCTCGTCGAAGCCAGGCGCGTCGTTGCCCTCGGGATCGCGGGCGTGGTCGGCGCATGGGGCCTCACGACCTACCCGTTCTCGACCGCCGACCCGTTCCTCGCCCTCATCGCGCTCGAGGCCCCCGGCGTGTGCCGCGCGCTAGCCTACGGCTACGCCACCCTCTGGTTCACCACGCCGTTCTACGCGGCGTCCCTCCTCGGGTCGCTCGTCGCCATCGTCGTCTATCGCTACGCGCCGTCCGAGGCGATGCGCCCGTTGCCGCCGTATCCCGAGCCCGAAGCGCGTCCCGCGCCAATGCTCGTCCTCGGCGAGGCCCACTTCGACACCGAGCCCGGGCGGGCGCCCGCGCCGCGGTGGCTGACCGTGCCGCAGCGGGGCCTCTACACCGGCGTGATGATCCTCGGCGCCGTCGGCACCGGGAAGACCTCCGCGTGCATGTATCCGTACGTCGACCAGTTGCTCCGCTGGCGGGCCGACGATGCGGAGCGGAAGATCGGAGGGCTGGTGCTGGAGGTGAAGGGCGACTTCTGTCTCCAGGTGCGGTCCATGCTCGCGCGCGCCGGGCGGGCCGACGATTACATCGAGGTGGGGCTCGACTCGGGCCTCTGCTACAACCCGCTCCACAACGACCTCGACCCCTACGCGGTGGCCTACGCCGTGGCCACGCTGCTCAACAACCTGTTCGGCAAGTCGAAGGAGCCGTTCTGGCAGCAGGCCTACACCGACCTGCTCAAGTTCGTGATCCTGCTGCGCCGCATCGCCGAGGGCTACACCACGTTCTCGGAGGTGTATCGCTACATCCTGGACGACCGGCAGATCGACCAGGACATCCGCCGGCTCATGGCGTCGATGGCCGAGCCGCCCAACGTGCTGGTCATCCCGCGGGACGCTCAAGAGTCGCATTGCCGGCACACGCCGTGGCGCCACTGGTTCGACGAGGACGCCGAGCACCTGGCGCACCCGTACCAAGCCGACCTCGAGGAGTTCCTCGACAAGCGGGGCGTGGCCTACGTCGCGCGCCAGACGAGGAGCAGTACGTGGACGGGGCGGAAGCAGCAGCTCGAGGCCGTGCAGCGGTGGTACAACAGCGGCTGGACGAAGCTCGACGCGCGCCTCCGCTCCTCGATCATCGAGGGCGTCGTCGTGTTCCTGTCGTTGTTCGACGACAACCCCGCCGTCCACCGCGCGTTCTGTCCCCCGCGCAGTGCCTACGTCGGCGAGCCCGGGCCTGGGGAGCCGCGTCCGCTCCCGCCGCTCGCCAGCCTCCTCGAAACGGGCAAGGTGCTGGCCCTGAACTTCCCGGTCGGCATGAACCCCGGGCTAGCGCGGATCCTGGGCGTGATGCTGAAGCTCGATTTTCAGCGCGCCGTGCTCCAGCGCATCCCGAAGATCAGCGCGCAGCCGGGCCGCACCTGGCGCGATCTGCTGTTCGTGTGCGACGAGTACCACGCGTTCGCCACCGTCGGGGAGACGGACCCCACCGGCGACGAGCGCACGTTCGCGCTGTCCCGGCAGGCGCGGCTGATGCCCATTGTGGCCACGCAGAGCATCAGCTCGTTGCGCTCAGCCCTCCCTGGCGAGGAGAGCTGGCGGACGCTCATGCAGTGTTTCCGCACCAAGGTGTTCCTGGCGACCAGCGACGAGTTCACCGCCAGGACCGCGGCGGAGCTGTGCGGGCGGCGGGACCGGCTGAAGGCCCACTACAGCATCTCGGAGTCCGGGCGCGACGCGCACATCTCGCTGCTCACCGGCACGCCCACCGCGGGCAAGCAGTCGCTAAGCGCGAGCAAGAGCTACGCGCCCCACCACGAGTTCATCTTCGCGCCCCGCGTGTTCACCCAACTGCAGAACGCGCAGGCCATCGCCTTGCCCTACGACGGCATCAATCCCCTGCCGCCGCAGTACTGCTACCTGAAGCCGCACTACCTGGACGTGCAGACCAGCTACTTCGACCATCTGGAGCGGGGTGCACTGTGAGCAGCCTGGACCGCATCCTGCCGTTCCTTCGACCGATCGAGGACCTGCTCGTCGACCCCACCGTGACCGAGGTCATGGTGAACGCCGGCGGGCGACACGTGTTCGTGGAGCGCCACGGGACGGTGGAGGCGGTCCCCGCCCGGACGCTGGAGGTGCGCAATCTGACCGTGGCGATCAAGAACATCGCGCGGGCCTGCGGCGACGAGATCTCCGACATGCAGCCCATCCTCGATGCGCGACTCGAGGACGGTTCTCGCGTCGCCGCCATGTTCCCGCCGTGTTCGGTGGACGGGCCGACCCTCACCGTGAGGAAGTTCACGAAGCGGTATGCGCTCGAGGACCTGGTCGCCGTCGGCACGCTGACCGAGGACGTCGCGGGGCTCCTTCGACAGGCCGTGGCCGACCGTCAGAACATCCTCATCTCCGGCGGCACCGGCACCGGCAAGACGACGGTCCTCAACGCGCTCGCGGAAACGATTCCGCCCGAGGACCGGGTCGTGCTCATCGAGGAAACCTCGGAGATCCGCATCGACAAGCCCAACCTCGTGCGCTTCGAGGCGCGCCGCGCGCAGACCCCGCTAGGCCAGGAGGCGCCCCTCCCGGCCGTGTCCATCGCCGACCTCGTCCGGGCCACTCTCCGCCACCGTCCCGACCGCATCATCGTCGGCGAGGTGCGAGGTCCCGAGGCGTTCGACCTGCTGCAGGCCCTCAACACCGGCCACTTGGGGAGTCTGACCACCATCCACGCGAACGCTGCGGAGCAGGCGCTGACGCGACTCGCGCACTGCGTGCTCACAGCGAACGTCGGCCTACCGCATCGGAGTGTGCGGGAGGCGATTGCCTTGGCGATCCACCTGGTCGTGCATCTGGCGCGGGTTGGGGGGCGGAGGGTGGTGACGGAGGTGGTGGCGGTACGGGGGTACGATCAAAGGACAGACCGGTTTGACTTTCGAGGCGACACCGGGGCGCGCCGCCGCTAGTCCCGTTGCCGTATCCCCCTCTTAGCGCCCTCTGGACTTGAGGGCCTAACCAACTGCGGCCAGCGGCGCGCAGCCCTCTGAGGTCAATTAATAACCTCTCGGACATTCGCCTCCGGCCTACGGCCTGCCGCCTACAGGAAGCCCGGGGGCGAATCGTGCCGCGACCACGGCACCGTGACCTCACTCCCAGTGGCGGGAGGATTGCCCCGAGGCCGTTTGGGGACCGCTGGCCCGTGGGCAGTGGCCGAAGGCTGCAGGCAGATTGTCGAATCAACGCTAGCAACAGCCCGTTTTCTGGCCGCATAAGCCGATCCCTTGACACGACGGTATCATATGATACCATTCGATCTCGGATGAGCGGCATCCGTCAACCACCGTTGCCCCCGCAGGTCCCAGAGCGCGAACGACTACTCGCAGCGGCGCGCAGATGCGCTGACCAAGGTCGATGGGTGGCCCTGCCACCACAGCGGTTCTACCGCGCGATGAGAGAGTTGGACCTGTACACGCCAGACGACATATCGCGCGCCCTGGTCGAGGCGCTACGCGAGATCACGCCTCGTCACTACAACGGGCCGTTCCCGCCAGAACGGGCCTACGAGGAAGGATGCGTCGGCGAGGAGCTCTTCCCGTTCGCCTGGTACTCCAGAAGTCGAGCGCGGAGGATGTATCTCAAGGTCGCCATGCAGGGTGACGCTCTCATAGTCGTGTCTTTCCATCCCGAGAGGAAGAAGCGGAAGCAATGAAGTGCATCAAGTGCAGCGCGGAGATGGTTGAGCGTCCGGCTCGCTTCGCCAACAAGCTAGGTGGTCGTACGGTCACGGTGAGGATGCATGCCCTCGTATGCCCATCCTGTGGCTCAAAGGGGCTGGATATTGGCCGGATGGCTGACTACGGCCGCTTGGTTGCCGATTCCTACCGCAAAGAAGAAGCGCTTCTGACCAGCGTCGAGATTCGTCATGCCCGCGAACGCCTGAAACTCTCGCAGCAGGCGTTCGCGGACTATCTCGGCGTTGGAGTCGCCAGCGTCAAGCGGTGGGAATGGGGCAAGGTGCAGGAGCGCTCGATGGACAAACTTCTCCGTCTGATGACTTCACTTGAGGAAGCGGAGGAGCATGTGAGACAGCTGCGGGAACGCTTAGCCGTCGTGAGCCACACCGCAGATGGCGAGGCACCCGGGACGGAACAGACTCAGATTGGCATCACGGGAGGGAGGACCCGGACGATCACGTTCGAAGAAGACTAACGAAGTTGTCGGGGCCGCAGCCTGGCCGTCCCTGAACGATGCGAGCGAAACGTCGAGGCACACATCAAGTCATGGGTAACGTTCGGTCAGAACCCACGGACAGCGCGGCATTCGAACGCCAAGCCGCTTCCCTTCGCGAGTTCGTCAGAGGGTGGGCAACTGAGAACAGCGACTTGCAGTTGCCCGAGGCTCTCGCGCACCTGCTGAACCTTGCATTTCAGATTGCCTTTGTTGTGGGCTCTGACCCCGCCGTGGTCCGTGACGAACTCGTGAACGCGGTCCACCAGGCATCGGATCTCTATGGCGAGCTGGCTGCCGGGCCGACAGGCTCCATTCAGTAGTTCTCACAGCCCGACCCGCTCCCCTGTTAACTGCCGGCTCCACGCTGGTCTCGTCAGGAGTTGGCAGCGGCTACCCGTGTGCGCCGCCCAGGGACTCTTGAATCGGAGCAAGGAATGGCTCGCCCAGACTACGACTTCGACCTCCTGAACGAACTCAGAGTGATGGTGCAGCAGCTGGCCTCCGACTATGGCCTGCGCGAAGACGAGCTGTGGCCGGAGGTCTGTGCGCTGGAAGAGGAGATCCGTCCCTCGCGATCTTCTGCCAAGCAAGCCGGGGCGAGGCGTGCGCAGCTGCAGTGGCGCCCGGCCGAGATGGAGAAGGTCAGGGGGCTCCTTGACGTCGAGGATGACTTCCCGACCGCCATCTCAGAGACCGCGGAACTCCTTCAGAGGACGGTCTTCGCGTGCGTCGTCAAGTTGTGTGCGTTCGGAGCGGTCTGCAGGACCTGCAGCCAGCCACTTGATGCACGAGACGAAACGAACCCAGTGGTCGTCAGGCCCGAGGGGCTGCTGCATAGAGACTGCGCCGATGACGAAGACGAGGCCTGCGTGGAGGAGGACGGGGACGACGATGAGGAATCAGACGAGGATGACGGCGAAGGAGAGGAGGGACTCGCCAACCGTTGGGACGAGGAGGAGGACGACGACGACATTGACGAGGAACGTCGCCTGCTACTGGAGGAGCTGGATGAAGACTCGGAGTCTCTAGCGCGCTCCGATGATGATGGCTGGTACTACGACGATGATGACGTGGATGAACTCGACGAGAACGGCGACGATTATAGCGACGACGAGGAGTAGTGAACCTCACTGGTTGCTGCCCAATAGCGTGCCGGGTACGAAAGGGTCCTATCGGTGCCGAGCACGAACGCGAGAGGGGACACTCATGAGGTTCCTCCGTAAGTTTTCCCCCCCACCCCGCGTCTATATAGACAAGTAGACGGCCCCTTCCGTCACCACGCACCCGCCCTCAGGGCCCGTGCGTCCTGCCTTGTCCCTCGCGTCCCCAGGACCCGCAGGGACCCACCCGCGCCGTCGATCCCAGATCCGCGGTGCCCAGGAGGACCTATGTCCAAGAAAAGCGCAGAGGTCGTGTCCGTCCGGATCCTTCCGACCACCACGGGCAATCCCCCAGGGAAGCTCGCTGACGCGGAAGTGATCTTCGAAGCCGATGCCGGTGCCCTCACCGGGATGAAGCTCATCGGCTTCGCGGTCTGGGAGCGTCGCGGCGGCAACGGCCGCAACGTCACGTTCCCGGCCCGGCAGTACTCCGTCAACGGGGAGCGCCGGAGCTTCGCCCTGCTCCGCCCCGCCAACGGGGAACTCAACGCGCAGGACGCGGTGCGCGACCTGATCCTCGCGGCGTACAGCGCCACTGAGGCCCAGATCTAGCCCGCCGAGCACGGACCACCCGGACGGTCGGCTTCATCGCCCACCGTCCGGGCTCCCGGCGAAACCCACCCAGTCGCCCCAGGCGCTGGGTGGGAACGCCCTTTCGGTCCCGACACGAAGACCACCGCCCGCGCGAGATGAGGTCGAGATGGACACTGCGCTGCACCCGGTCGCCCGCCGCTCCGATCCCGTTCCCCATTCGTTCGGGTTGTCGCCCTCGCCGGCACCAGCGACGTCGCTGCCCGCGCGGGCCGAGTTCCGACTGTCGGAGACAGGCCGCAAGGCCTCGCTCCTGGCCGGTGGCAACGGCCGCGAGGTCCAGCGGCTTGTCGTCGATGTGCCGATCGCGCGCCTGCATCTTGTGCACGTGGACAGCGCCGGCGTCGCGCGCCTGCGGCTGCGCCCGCAATACGAGTTGCGGGCCGACCAGCGCATCGTGCGCAAGGACGAGGCGCCGACCTACGACGCGCCGCCGAGCCTGGAGACGCTGTTCCAGGAGGCCGCCCGCAATCACGAGCTCGAGGCCGCGTTCCTCGCACAGCGGTCCGCCACAGTGGTTGCGCGCGTGGACGCCCAGGAAACCCGGCGGGCCGAGGTCGCGCAGCAGTTCCTGACCGACGGCCATCAGCGCGCCCTCGTCCACCCGTCGCCCACGTCGCGGCGCTGCGAGATCGCGACCGCCCGCGGGCGTCTGCGCTTCGATGCCAAACGCGACCGCGGGATCGCCCGGGACGTCCCGGCCGAGGCGTTCCGGCGGTTCACGGCAGACCTCCAGCAGCGGCGGGAGCAGGCGACCCGCACGCGCGAGGTCCAGCACGCCGTCCACCTCGAACGTCGCCGTCTCGTCCACGACTGGATCGCTGTGCACGGCACGCCCGACCAGCGGGCCCGCGTCGCCGCCGGCATGCTCCCGCTCGACGAGGGCATCGACGCGATGGCCGCCGCGCAGTTCTCGGCCCTCGCGCATCTGCCGACGTATGCCCGGGACGGCGCCTCCCGCCTGCAGGGGCATCTGCGGGCCCACCCGCGCTTCGCCGATGTGGTCGTCACGCCGGATTCGGTCACCGTCGCCGGCCGGGTGCTGCCGGACGCCACGGCCGCGCAGTGGGCCGTGATGGAAGAGATTCGTCGCGCCGTCCCGGACGTCTCGGTCGTGCTCCGGGAACGCGTGCTCTCGACGACGGCGGTGGCCGGCGCGCCCGTGCTGCGGCTGGTCACCGTCGTCGCGACCCGGAAGGTCGGCTCCGTTACGCTGCGGCGCGAGTTCCTCGTGCCCAGTGCGGCGGAGGTGCCGACCACGGCGCCGCTCGGCCGCACGGCCTGACGACGCCCGCGCCCGCCCGGACGCCACGTGCTCCTTCGTGACCTTCCCGGTCACACCCTCCACGTACGCTCAGCGGCCGTGGAGCGCCTCCTCCCTCACTGCCCTCAGGGCTACTGACCAAAGGAGCACTGCCATGCACAGCACTGGTGTCGCTGCCGTCACGGCGTTCACCGCGCACCGGGAATGGGCCGCGCGCCCGCCCGACGAGCGGTTCGCCAGCGTCTCGGCGCTCTACGACGCGGCGCGCATCCGACGCGACCGCACCGAA
>JBDIBB010000135.1:0-10197 GCA_039812685.1 Vicinamibacteraceae bacterium | reverse complement strand
GGATGCTCAAACTCAAAGAAATCGAACTCAGAAACTGACAAAGTAGTACTAGCAGCCCGTGGCGAAAGTGGCGCTGCATTCGACGGGCGGGGCATCCCGGCTGGCGGCGTTGCTCCTCCTTCAAATACTGGCCGTATTCTCGGTCGTCGCGCCTGGCCAGCCGGGCGCCGCGCCCGTCTCGGTGCGACGCGGCACTTCCACCACGGACTGCTAGAATACGCGGGCGCCAGCCGTGGCGCCGTCCAGACCCGTCCATGCCGGCGACTCCCAAGACGGTCTTGATCGTCGACGACGATGAGGGGATGCGCGACACGCTCGCCGCCATCCTGCGCGGCGACTACCGCGTGTTCGCCGTCGAGTCCGCCGAGGCGGCGCTCGACCTGCTGCCGCACGAGCGCGTGGAGCTGGTCATCGCCGACGTGCGGCTGCCCGGCATGAACGGCCTCGACCTGCTGCGTGCCGTGAAGGAGCAGCAGCCGCTCGTCGAGGTGATCGTCATCTCGGCGGTGAGCGAGGTGGAGACGGCCGTCCGGGCGATGAAGCAGGGCGCCTACCACTACATCACCAAGGACTTCGAGTACGACGCCCTGCGCTCGCTGGTGGCCAACGCCGCCGAGCGGCAGGACCTGAACCGGCGCGTGCTGGCGCTGGCGGCGCAGGTCGACGACCAGACCGATCGTGACCTGGTCACCGGGACCAGCGCGGCGATGGACCTGGTGGTGAGCGCCGCGGCCAAGGTGGCGCGGGTACCCGCCACGGTGCTGATTCTCGGAGAGAGCGGAACGGGCAAGGAGATGGTGGCCCGGCTGATCCACCGTCAGTCGCCGCACGCCGACGGCCCGTTCCTCGCCGTGAACCTGGCGGCGATTCCGACCGACCTCGTGGAGAGCACGCTGTTCGGCCACGAGAAGGGGGCGTTCACGGGCGCCACACGACAGCAACTGGGCAAGTTCGAGCTGGCGGCCGGCGGCACGCTGTTCCTCGACGAGATCGGCGACCTGCGGCTGGAGCTGCAGGCGAAGCTGCTGCGGGCGATCCAGGAAGGCGAGATCGAACGCGTCGGCGGCCATCGCGGCGTGCGGACCGACTTCCGCCTGATCTGCGCCACCAACCAGAACCTGGAGGACGCCGTCCACGAAGGGCGCTTCCGCGAAGATCTCTACTACCGCATCAACGTCGTCCCGATCGAGATCCCGCCGCTGCGCGATCGCCCGGAAGACGTTCCGCCGCTGCTCAATCACTTCCTCCAGCGCTTCGCGGCGCGCTATCGAAAGCCGCAGCCGGTGCTCAGCGAAGGCGCCCAGACGGCGCTGCAGCACTACCGCTGGCCGGGCAACGTGCGCGAGCTGCAGAACGTGATCGAGCGGCTGGTGGCCATGCACGAAGGCCCGGTGATCGAAGAGGACGATCTGCCGCTCGAGTATCGCGGCGTCGGGGCCGCGCGGGCGAGCACGCTGGAGCAGGCGGTGGCCGCCTTCGAACGGGCGTTCATCCGGCGGGCGCTGGATCAGGCCGACGGCAACGTGTCGGCGACGGCGCGCGCGCTGGGCGTGCCCTTGAGCACGCTGAAGCACCGGATGGCGCGACTGGACATGCGGGTGGCCGCCAAGAAGCTGCGCGCCCCCACGCCGCCGCCGCAGGTTCCCTCGTAAGCTCGCCCGCGGGGTGTCGCTACCCGGGGCCGGTTTGTCGGCCCGCGACGGGCCTTCCCTCTGCGCGCCGGATCCCCTCCGTCTCGCCCACGCCGGAGACTGCCGCGTCTGGAACGCCGCCGCCCGGCGTCCGTCCCCTCAAGTTCTGGCGCATTCCTGCCGATTCCACAGCTATGCACCGGCTCGATGCGCCGGCGCCAGCCGTGCAGGACCGCCGGACGCCGGCGCCAGGGCACGACCGTTGCTCGGGACCCCCGGCATCCCAGCCGCGGTCCACGGCGTTCGACGATCGACGGGAATAGACACGGAGGCATCCCGGCAATGATCCCCTCCAGGTTCACCGTGCGCGTCCCGATACCCGCGCGGCAGGAGGTGTTCCTGCTGCACACGCTCACCGACGCCCAGGCCGTGGTCTCGGAGGACGTCGACGCGCGGCTGTTCGACGGCGACTGCTCACGCCCCGCGCCCTGGGACGCCCACACGGCCCACCTCGAGGAAGCCACGCGGACGCTCGCGGAGCTGGGGTTCCTGGTACGGGCCCGCGAGCAGGACGATCGGGAGCTCGATCGCTACTTCGGCGCCATCCGCAACGACACCAGCGAACTGCGCGTGACGGTGCTCACCACGCTGCGCTGCAACTTCGGCTGCGACTACTGCCTGCAGGGCGATCACGAGTCGGGCGCCGCGCACATGTCGCCGGAGGAGGCCGCCCGGGTGTGCACGTGGATCGAGGCGCAGCTCGACGCGGTGCGGCCCAGGCACCTGGCCATCACCTTCTTCGGTGGCGAGCCGCTGCTGAACCTGCCGGCGCTCGAGATCGTCGCGCGCGGCGCGCACGCGGCCGCGACCTCGCGCGGCGTCACGACGACGCTCGACATCATCACCAACGGGCTGCTGCTCACGCCGGCGGTCGTCGACCGCCTGCTGCCGCTGGGGCTGCGCGGCGTGAAGATCACGCTCGACGGCGATCGGGATCGCCACGACCGCCAGCGCCCCCTTCGCGGCGGCCAGGGCACCTTCGATCGCATCGTCGAGAACCTGCGGGCCATCGCCGGCAGGTGCGCCATCGCCATCGGGGGCAACGTCGACGCCGATGCGCTCGAGGACTGCACGCGCCTGCTCGACCGCCTGGCGGCCGAGCCCTTCGCCGCCTCGATCTCGAAGGTGAGCTTCAAGCCGATCGTGAAGCGCGCGCCGGCCGGCAGCCCGCGCGTCATTCCCCTCGTGCCCGCCGAGCGCGCGCGGCCGGACGCCGCCGCGTCGTCGAGCCCGTGCGACACCTGCGCGTTTGCCGACGAGGCCTTCTCGACGTTGCGTGGCGAGACCACGCGGCGCGGCTTCGTCACGCCCGATGGCGTCCACATGGGCCCGTGCGAGCTGCACCACCGCCACGCCCACGCGATCGGCCCCGACGGCACGCGCTATCTCTGTCCGGGCTTCGCCGGCAGTCCCGCCCACGCCATCGGTCACGTGGCACGGCCGGCCACCGCCGCCGAGCGGCAGATGTCGCTGCGGCGCGACAGCCTGGCGGCCTGGCGCGCCTGCGGCGACTGCGCCTTCGTGCCCGTCTGCGCCGGCGGCTGCTCGCTGGCCGCTCACCACGAACGACACGACATGGATGCCCCGGACTGCCACCGGTCCGCCTTCGAGGCGGCCGCCATCGACTTCGCGCACACCGTCCTCTCCCAGGAGCCGTCATGAAGCCCATCGTCACCGTCCTGAGCACTGGCAAGGCCCCACGCCCACCCATCTGTCCCTGGTTCATCGACAATCCGGGCGAGGTGCCGCGCAAGACGCAGAAGTAGCGCACGAAGCGCGCGCGCGGGCCGCCGGCGGTGTAGAGTTGCGCCGGTGGACGAGGCTTCCGTTCCGATTCGGCGGCGCCCGACCCGCACCCTCGCGCCCGGCGTGTGGCTGGCCTGGGCCGCCGCCCTGACGGCCTGTGGGCCGGCGCCGGCCTCGACGCCGGTTGCCGATACCGTCCTCGTGACGGGCGTCGCGCAGCCGGCCACCGACCGGCAGCCCGATCGCTCGCTCTCGCGCGTGGCCGCGCTGCTGGGCCGCGCTGCCCTGCTGCGGCTCGATCGCCGGTGCCGCGCGCTGCCGGCGCTGGCCGAGCGGGCCGTGCCCACCGCCGACGGGCACGGCTGGACCATCGTGCTGCGGCCGGGCCTGCGGTTCCACGACGGCAGCCCGCTCGACGCCGACGCGGTTGTCGCCGCGCTGGCGCCCGCCAACACCGATCCGCTCTTCCAGCCGCCGGGACTGCGCGACATCGCCGCCGTCACGGCGCTCGACGCCCGCACCGTGAGCATTGCCCTGCGGGCGCCCGCGGCGCTGCTGCCCGAGGCGCTGGCCGCCTTCGAGATCACCGGGGGACGCGATGGCGCGTCGGGAGCCGGCCCCTTCATGCCCATCGGCAGCCCCGGCGCAACGAGCCTCGAACTGGCGGCCTTCGATCAGTCCCATCGGGGCCGTCCCGGCGTCGATCGGGTCGTGCTGCGGTCGTACTCGAGCGCGCGGACCGCCTGGGCGGCGCTGATGCGACGCGAGATCGACTTCCTCTACGAGGTGTCTCCCGAGGTCACGGCGTTCGTCGCCTCCTCGGGCGACGCCCAGGTACGTTCCTTCCTGCGCTCCTACGTCTACGCGGTCGGATTCAACGTGGCGCACCCCGCGCTGCGGTCGGCGGAGGTGCGACGCCGGCTGGCAGCCAGCGTGGATCGCCGGGCGGTGATCGAGCACGTGTTCGGCGGACGGGCCGTGCCCGCCGTCGATCCGGTGTGGCCCATCCACTGGGCACACGACGATCTGCCGCTGTCGGCCGAGGACATGGCGGCCGCGACGGCGGCCGCCGCCGCACGCCGGGCTGGCACGCCGCCGGCGGCCTTCGCGCCACGGCTCACCCTGCGGTGCCTCGTGCCCGCCGGCAGCCCGCTGTTCGAGCGCCTCGCGCTCCACGTCCAGCACGCCATGCTGGAGGCGGGCGTCGACCTGCGCCTCGAGCCCGTGCCCCTGGCCGAACTGTCGCGCCGCCTGGCGCGCGGCGATTTCGAGACGTATCTGCTCGAGATGAACGGCTTCGGGCTGAACTGGACCTACTGGCTGTGGCACTCCCAGGCGAGCCGGCCGTTTGTCGCCTCCGGTTATCGCGCCGCCGACGGCGCCCTCGACGCCCTGCGGCACGCCGACACCGACGAGGCGCTGCGCGCCAGGTTGCGCGTCGTGCGCGCAACGCTCCAGGACGATCCACCCGCCATCTTCCTGTGCTGGCCGCTCACGGCCCGCGCCGTCACGACCCGATTCGCCCTGCCCACCGGCGAGGAACACGACATCCTGGCGAGCCTCGACCGGTGGCTGGCTGTCGTCAGGGAGCCCTGAGGTGCGCCTCTCGCGCCGCTTCGCCGTGACGGGCGCCGCCGCCGCCCTGGTGCCGCTGCTCGTATTCGGCGCGCTCGCCGTACAGGCCCTGCGCACCGGCATGCGCGAGGCGGTCGGGCACGGCATGGCCGACGTCACCACACGCGCGGCGTCGCAGATGGACCAGTGGCTGTCGAGCACGTCGGCGATGATGGTCGCGCTGGCGGCGGAACTGCAGGGCACCGGCCTCACGCCATGGCAGCAGGAACGCGTGCTGCGCAACTACCTCCTGGCGTTCTCCGAGTTCAGGTCGATCACGCTGTTCTCCGCGGCCGGCGATCCGCTGGTCTCAACCCATCTCTCGATCGACGGGCTGGAGCCGCCGCCAGGCCTGAGTCCGCCGCTGCGCGGTGTCGTCTTCTCCCCCGTGACGATCGACGACGACGCGCTGCCGGTCGTGCACATGGTCGCCGGCGTGCGGTCAGACGGCGCCGCGCCGCTGCGCCTGGTGGCGTCGATCAGTCTCGAGGCGATGTGGCACGTGGTCGACAGCCTGCACGCCGGCACGTCGGGCTACGCGTTGCTGATCGATGCGGACGGGCGCCTGCTGGCGCACGGCAACCCCGCGGAGAAGGCGCGAATCGCCCGCGGCGAGGTGCTGCGCCGTCACCCGGTCATCGAAGGCGACATGGCGCCGGGAACCGTCCAGGAATACGAGAACGATGCGGGCACGGTCCTGCTGACGGCGGCGGCGCGCGTCCCCAGCACGGGCTGGCACCTGCTGCTCGAGCAGCCGGCGCGGGAGGCCTTCGCGCGCGCGAGCGCGCTCCAGCGCCTGCTGCTGGCCGCCATCACGATCGCGATGCTGACGATGCTGGCCGTCGGCGGGTGGCTGGGCCGATCGCTGCTGAACCCGATCGGCCAGCTCGTGCAGGCGACGGGCGCGGTGGCCGGCGGCGCGCTCGACACGCGCGTCGTGCTGTCACGCGACGACGAGTTCCGCCGGCTCGCACGGTCCTTCAACCGCATGGCGGCGCGACTGGGCGAACTGCAGGCCGAAACGCGCCGGCAGGAACGTCAGGCGATGTTCGGACGGCTGGCCGCGGGGCTGGTGCACGACCTGGCGCACCCGGTGCAGAACCTGGTGAACAGCTCGCGCCTGCTGCTGCGCCAGCCGGACGACCTCGACTACCGCGAGGTGTTCCGCCGGACGATGGAGCGCGAGGGCGGCGCCATGCGGCGCGTGCTCGACGACCTCCGGCAGCTCAGCCGCCCCGCGCCGCTGGAGCGGTTCCCGGTCGACGTGGCACGACAGGTGCGCGACACGCTGGACGTCATGCGCGCGGGCGCCGACGCGGCCCGCGTGCGCCTCACCTACGAGGGCGCGGCCAGCGCCATGGTGATGGGCGACTCGTTTGCGCTCGGCCGGGTGTGGCGCAACCTGGTGCAGAACGGGATCGAGGCCGCCGGCGCCAACGGCGTGGTGCGCGCCTGGGCCGGCGAGGAAGGGACGGTGACGGTGGTGACCGTACACGACACCGGTCCCGGCATCCCGCAGGAGCAGCTGCCGCACCTCTTCGACGAGTTCGCCACCACGAAGCGGCGCGGCCTCGGCCTGGGTCTGGCCATCTGCAAACGGATCGTCGAACAGCTCGGCGGGACGATCGCCGTCACGGGCGCGCGCGATGGCGGGGCGCTGTTCGAGGTGAGGCTGCCAGGCGCCGGAACGACGGCCGAGGATCGCGGCCGAAGCGCCTGAACACGAAATGGGGGCCGACGTCCGGCGCACGCGCATGCGCGTGCCGGGTCGTGGCCCCGTTCGTGGATCGCGTGAGCGGGCGAACCTACCGGCGCGGCAGGACGGCGTCCTTCATCTGCTTGACGACGCGCGCCTTCACGACGGTCTTGGCCGGAATCTTGATGGGCTCCCCGGTGGCCGGGTTGCGCCCCATCCGGGCCTTGCGCTTCTGGACGACGAGCTTCACGATGCCGGGCATCGTGAACTCGCCGTTGCGCTTGAGTTCCTTCTCGGCCAGCGTGTTCAGCTCCTCGAACACTTCGCGCGCCGTGGCGAGCTTCCACTCGAACTTCTCGGCGAAGTGGCGGAAGAGACCAACCTTGCCCAGCTTGCGGGCTTCAGCCATCGCGTCCCCCTGACTCTGTGCGCGCGTGAACAAATGCGTGCGTCCGGCCCGTACGCGCGTCGCGAGCCGTCGCGCAACTCGTCAAAAGACGTCGCATGTTAGCGCGCGGTCCGGGCGCTGTCAACGTCGGACGACACGTTTTGGCCTGTGATTTCGGGCCGAATGTTAGTATGGCGACCATGGCCCCCGCACAGCCGGAGACATTCCCGAACCCCAGCCCGGAACGGGATTACGAAATCGACACCCGGTTTCCCGAGTTCACCTCGGTCTGCCCCGTCACCGGATTGCCGGATTTCGGCGAGATCCGCGTGATCTACGTCCCCGACCAACGCTGCATCGAGCTGAAATCGCTCAAGTTCTACTTCCTCGGCTTCCGCAACAAGGGGATCTTCTACGAAGCGGTCACCAACCAGATCCTCGACGACCTGGTCGCCGCCTGCGCACCGCGCCGCATGACCGTGATCGGCGACTTCTCCGTGCGCGGCGGGCTGAAGACCGTGGTGCGCGCGGAATACGTCAGGGGTTGAGATCCCCAACTGGCGCCACGCCTCCCGCCGCAACGGGTGATGGTCCCCGCCGACGATCCGGAACCGGTCATCATCCCGATCGAGGACGAACTCGACCTGCACGCGTTCGCGCCACGCGAGGTCGCCTCGGTCGTCGACGAGTACCTGCGCGCCGCGCACGCGAAGGGCCTGCGCGAGGTCAGGCTGGTGCACGGACGCGGACGCGGGGTGCAGCGCGCGACGGTACACCGCGTGCTGCGCAGCCACCCGCTCGTCGTCGCCTTCCGCGACGATCCGCACGCTCACCTGGGCGCGACGCTGGCGTCGCTGTGTCCACGCCACGAGCCCTGACGGCCGGAACGCCAGACGCCTGAATCGGGCCATCGAGACTGTCGACGCGGCTGCCGGCCCGAAGCGGGCCGGCTTCCACGACGCGGCAGCCATCCACGCGTCACCCACGGACCTGCCACCTTCGCCGGTCGACAGTCGAGACAGCGCGCCAGGGCGTCGCGCGCCGGGGGGCCTCCGCGCACACGCCCGACGGCACCGGGCTTGCCACATGAAGGGACGTCGAGCGGAAACCGCATCGAACCGCGCGAAACGGATTCGACACGGGGCAATTTCCGCCACGGGGAGCACGCGAGGCCATGCAGTCTCTGCCAACGCTGGTGCCGGGTCAGCTCGTGGAGGCGAGGGCCCACGCGTGGAGCGTGGAGCGCGTCACGCCCGCCCGGGCGTGCGCGGCCGTGGACCTCGCCGGCGCCGACGTGGCAACCGCGGGGCAGCGCTTCACGCTGGTGATGCCCTTCGACGAGGTGCGCCCGCTGGCACCGTCGGTACCACGGTCGTCGGGCGCGGCGCTGGTCTTCGGCCGCCTGCGACGGCTCGTGGCCGATGCGCTGCCGTGGCCGGTGCCCGCCGTGGCCCGCGACGCACGGCTCGATCTGCACGCCCACCAGTTGGCCGCCTGCCTGATCCTGCGCGGCGGCGGGGCGCGCCGGGTGCTGCTGGCCGACGCCGTGGGCACCGGCAAGACGGTGCAGGCCGGACTCGTGGCGGCGCAACTGATGGCCGACGACCCCGGGGCCCGCGTGCTCGTCGCCGTGCCCGCGTCGCTCAAGACACAGTGGCAGGAGGAACTGCTCGTCCGCTTCGGGATCGAGGCGCGCGTCGTGGACGGCACACTCCCCGGATCGGCGGCCGCCGACCTGCCTTCCCCGTGGCGCGGCGCGGGCATCGCGATCACCTCCTTCGACTACGTGAAGCGCGTGGACGTGCTCGGCGGGCTCGCCGGCACCTGGTGGGACCTGCTCGTGGTGGACGAGGCGCATCACGCCGCGGGCGCCAGCGATCGGGCGGCGGGCCTCCGCGCCATCGCGGCGCGCGCGGTGCGCGTGCTGCTCGTCACCGCCACGCCGCACGATGGCGATCCGCGACGGTTCGACGCGCTGCTCACGATGGGGACCGCAGGTGACGACGATCGGCCCGTCATCCTCTCACGCGAGCCTCGTCGCGACGCCGCCGCGCGACGGCGCACGCACCGGCGGCGGCTGGCGCCATCACCAGACGAGGCCCATGCGGCCGCCCTGCTCGAACGCTACCTCGGCGCGCTCGCCCGCGGCGGTTCGCGCACGCACGACGCGCCGCTGGCGCTGCTGGCCGCGGTGCTGCGCAAGCGTGCGGCGTCGAGCCCGATGGCGCTGGCCCGCACCGCGTTCCGCCGGCGCGACCTGCTCGGGGCGCCGCCGCCAGCCCGCCAGCTCGTGCTCGACTTCTCGCCGGAGGCCACGGCCGCCCGCAATGACGACGCGGGCGAAGAGGAGGCGTGGCTGGGCGTCCGAATCGCGGCCGACCCTCGGCAGGAGCGGGCGTGGCTGGGCGCGATCGGCGAAGCGGCGCGCCGCGCAGCCGCCTCGTCGCGCAAGCTGGACGCCCTGCGCCGCCTCATCGCCCGCACCGGCGAGCCGCTGATCGTCTTCACCGAGTACCGCGACACGCTCTCGTGGCTGCACGCGTCGCTCGGCCGCGGCCCGGCGTGCGGCGTGTTGCACGGCGGGCAGCCGGTCGCCGAGCGGCAGGCCGCCATCGCCGCGTTCACGCGCGGCCACACGCGGCTCCTGCTGGCCACCGATGCCGCGGCCGAGGGGCTCAACCTGCACGCACGCTGCCGCGCCGTCGTGCTCTTCGATCTGCCGTGGACGCCGGCCCGCGTGGAACAGCGCATCGGACGAGTCGACCGCATCGGCCAGGCCAGACGCGTCCACGCGTGGACGTTCGAGCCGGACTCGCCGCCGCTGGCAGCCGTCGCCTCACGCCTCGAGGATCGGGCGTCGGCCGCCGCCGCCTGGCAGGCCGGCGTGTCCGGCGCTCGCGGCGCCGATGGCGGGCTCGACGAGCGCGAGGCCTGCGATTGCCTCGTCAGGGCGCGCGCGTGGCTGCGCTCCCTCGACAGATGCCGCTGGGCCGGCCAGGGGCCGCCGTCGGGCCCGGCCCTCGCCCGGGTGCCCGCCCGCCGGCTTGCCGCGCTCGGCGCCG
>JBDIBB010000134.1:0-10200 GCA_039812685.1 Vicinamibacteraceae bacterium | reverse complement strand
GTGGCGTGCGGTTCATCTTCCGCTAGCCGCGCCCGCACCCTGCTGAGACCGCGGCCGGGGGCCACGCGCCCCCGGCCCTTTTTTTGCCCATCGTCCCGGAACCCGTCGCGCGGTGCGCGCCGGCGGAGTACGCTCTCCAGACCACGCCGGCCGGCGCCGTTCCGGTCGCCGCACCGGTGCCCGTGTCGTGACCGTCGATCTGCTGTTCGATCTCGCGCGTGATGCCCTCGCCGACACCTGGACCATGGTGCCGGTGCTGTTCGTGCTCTACATGGCCCTCGAGGTGCTCGCGCGCAGCCGCGGCGCGCAACTCGCGGCCGCCGCACGGCGCATCGACGGCATCGGCCCGCTGCTGGGCGCCCTGCTCGGCGTGATCCCGCAGTGCGGCATGTCGGTGTTCGTCACCTCGATGTTCCTCTCGGGCCGGGTGACGCGCGGCACGCTGGTGGCCACCTACATCGCGACGTCAGACGAGGCGCTGCCCGTGCTGATTGCCCACGGCCAGCACGACCGCCTGGTGCTGGCCATCGTCGGCGGCAAGCTGGCGCTCGGGGTGGCCGCGGGCTTCGCGGCCGACGCCCTCAGCCCGCGCCGCGCCCGGCACGTGCGCGAGGCCGAGATCCACCAGCACGATGCGGACGTCGCGGCACGCCCGTGCGGCGAACTTCACGCCAGCGACTACGCGCGGCTGGCGCACCACGCGCTGGGGCGCACGCTGAACATCTTCGGCTGGGTGTTCGGCCTCACGCTGGCGATCGGCGTGGGACTGACCCTCACCGGCGGCGATCGGTGGCTGGAGGCCGCCGCCCGCCATCCGTACCTCGCCGTCGTGGCCGCCGCCCTGTTCGGCCTCGTGCCGAACTGCGCGGCGTCGATCGCGATTGCCGAGGGCGCCGTGCGCGGACTTCTCCCGTTCGGGGCGACGATGGCCGGGCTGTCGGCAGGCGCCGGCTACGGCCCGATCCTGCTGCTGAAGGAGGCCTCGCCGCGCACGGCGGGCGGGCTGCTGGTCACCTGCCTCGCCATCTCGATCCTCGCGGGCGTCGTCCTGACGGCCGCCGCGGTGACGCCGTGAGCCGCGCCGGGGCCCGCGGTGCCCCGGCCCGGGGCCGGCAACGAGGGAGGCGCGCGTGATCATCGGCGTGTGCGAGGTGTCGCTGTCGCTGCCCATGGCCCACTCGCTCAAGGAGAAGCGCGGCTTGCTCAAGCCGCTGCTGGCGCGACTGCGGGGCGAGTTCAACGTCTCGGTGGCCGAGGTCGACGATCAGGACCAGTGGCAGTCGGCCGTCATCGCCATCGCGATGGTGAGCGCCGACGGCGGCAACCTGCACGGTGCCCTCGAGTCGGTCGTGCGGTGGATCGAGCGGACGCAGCCGCACCTCTACCTCGCGAACTGGGAAATCGAGATCGTGTAGGGCCCTGACCCGGGGCCCGAGACGCGCCCGATGGCCGACGGGTCGGATCCGCATTCGACGCGCCCGGCCGCCGGACGTTCGTGCGAGACTGGGACGCGATCGATCCGCCTGGCGGCGGATGCTCCCTTCCGCGATCCCGATGCGCCCGCCGGAGGTCTCCGTCCTGCTGCCGGTTCGCGACGCGGCACCCACCATTGGCGCGGCGCTGCGCAGCGTGCTGCGACAGACGCTCGCCGCCTGGGAGTGCGTGGTGGCTGACGATGGCTCGCACGATGCGACCCCCGCCATCGTCGAGGAGGTGGCGGCGGCCGAGCGTCGCGTCCGGCGGATCGCGCTCCCGCGCCGCGGCCTGGTTCCGGCGCTCGTCGACGGGCTGGCCGCCTGCCGGGGCCCGTTGATCGCGCGCCTGGACGCCGACGATCTCATGCATCGCGACCGACTGGCGGCGCAGGTGGCCGCCCTCCGATCCGACGCCTCGCTGGACGCCGTCGGCTGTCACGTGCGGCTCTTCCCGCGGTCGGCGCTCACGCCCTATCGCCGTGATTACGAGGCGTGGCTCAACACGATGCGCACGCCGGAAGACGTCGCGCGCGATGCGCTGGTCGAGTGTCCCGTGGCCCACCCGACGTGGTGCGTGCGCGCCCACGTGCTCCGCCGGCTCGGCTACCGCGAGGATGACGGCCCGGAGGATTACGACCTGCTCCTGCGCCTGCTCCGCGACGGCGGGCGGTTCGGCATGGTGGCGCGGCGGCTGCTGGCGTGGCGCGACGGGCCGGGCCGGCTCTCGCGCACCGACGCGCGCTACGCGCTCGATCGGTTCACCGCGCGCAAGGCCGCGCACCTCGCGGACACGCTGCTGGCCGGATGCCCCGGATACGTGCTGTGGGGGCACGGCGCCACCGGCCGCGCGCTGCGCCGCGCGCTCACCCACCACGGCCGGCACCCGACGTCGATCGTCGAGGTGAAGCCGTCGCGCATCGGCCGCGTGATCCACGGTGCGCCGGTGGTGCCCATCGAGGCGCTGCCGGCCCTTCGCGGCACGCCAATCGTGGTGTCGGTGGCGCGGGCCGGCCCGCGGGCCGAGATCCGCGCCATCCTCGCCGCGCGGGGCTTCTCGGAACTGCGCGACTTCGTCTGCGCCGCGTGAGCGCCGCCGGGCCGCTGCCTCAGTCGCGCGTGAGCACCGTGCAGACCGAAGCGCAAATCGGGCCGCCGATGTTGAAGGTGGCGGCGGCGCGCGGCGCCGCCACCTGCAGCGGCGCGGGCGCCCGGCCCAGCAGTTGCCAGGCGCACCAGCCCACCATCGCGATGCCCGTGGCGCCGATCGGGTGGCCCTTGGCGATGAGCCCGCCCGACGAGTTGATGGCGCACTCGCCGTCGACCTGCGCCCTGCCGTCGGTCCAGTAGCGGGCGCCGGCGCCCGTCGCGGCCTTGCCGATCACCTCCGTGGCGATGGCCCCCATCACCGTGAAGCAGTCGTGCACCTCGGCGACGTTGACCTCGGCGGGTGGCACCCCGCTCATCGCGTAGGCCCGGTTCATGGCGCGCAGCGCGCCCTGGGGGCGCAGCACGTCGCGGCCGGCCTTCATCAGCGGGTCGGTCGCCTGGCCCCAGCCCGCCAGGCGCACGCAGTCGGCCTTCCGCGCGCCGATTCGGTCGAGCCCGCGCTCGGTGGCCAGCACCAGGCCGGCATAGCCGTCGGTGATCTGACTGCAGTCGTAGGTCTTCAGCGGGAGCCCCTCCACCACGTAGCGGTTCGGGCCGCCGATGGCGAGCGCCTCGTCGAGCGTGAGCGCGACGTGGCGCATCTGCGCGAAGGGGTTGTGCCGGGCGTTGGCGTACTCGGTGACCGCGATCGAGGCCAGGTCGCGCTCGGTGACGCCGCAGGCCGCCATGTAGGCCGCCATGACCTCGGCGAACAGGTGCGGGAAGACGAACACCTTGCCGGCGCGCTCGTCGGGGTGCGAGAAGTAGCCGAGCACCTGGCCCACGAGCTTGCCGTCGGCCTTGCCGTCGGGCCCGCGCATCTTCTCGTATCCCAGCGCAAGGCCCACGTCGCCGTCGCCGGCGAGCAACTTGTGGATCACCGACAGGATGGCCTGGCCGCCGGAGGCGCATGCGTTCTCCACCGACTCGATCGGCTTGCCGGCCAGCCCCGGGGTCATCGCCACGAGGCCGGCGAGCAGCCCCTGGGCGTTGAGGGAGAAGTTGCAGGTGGCGCCGATCGACGCGACGTCGACGGCTGAGGCGTCGATGGCGGCGGCCGCGCAGGTCTCGGCGACGGCGCGCGAGACGATGTCGGGCACCGAGACGTCCCCGAGCTTGCCGAACGGTGACTGATGGTAGGCGGCGATGTAGATGGGCGTGGGCATGATGACTCCGTGGAGCGTGCGGCCCGGCGGCCGCTGCCCCGCACGCTACCACACCCCGGGAGAGGCCGTACCGCCGCGTGTGCCGGTCGGGCGCGATCGGCCGGCGGGCCCTCTGCCGGGCCGCGTCGGGCAGGCCCGCCCCGTTGGATCGGCCGTCACGAAACGCCGGCGGTTGCCCCTATACTCTTGAGACCGATCACAGGGAGCACAGCCATGCAGGGCAGATTGACACGGACCGTCGGCATCACGCTGGCCATGATGACCGGCCTGGCGGCGGCCGCCGCCGGCCAGGGCGCGAAGACGATGACCGTGGCCGAACTGGTGCGGAGCGTGAAGCCGGCCGTCGTCTACATCGCCACCTTCGACGCCAAGGGCCAGCAGGAAGGCCTTGGCAGCGGGTTCGTCGTCGACGCCGCCGGGCTGGTCGTCACCAACCTGCACGTGATCCAGGGCGCGAAGGCGCTCTCGGTGAAGATGGCCGACGGCGAGATGTACGACAAGGTGGAGATCGTCGACTACGACGCGCGCCGCGACATCGCCGTGCTGAAGGTGAAGCCCTACGGCAAGCTGCCGGCGGTGGCGCTCGGCGATTCGGATCGCGTCGAGATTGGCGAGGACGCCGTGGCGGTGGGCAACCCGAAGGGCATGGAGCACACCGTCACCTCCGGGCTGATCTCGGCGATACGGCAGGACGAGGGCTACAAGCTGATCCAGATCAGCGTGCCGATTTCCCCGGGCAGTTCCGGTGGGCCGCTGTTCGACCGGCACGGGCGCGTCATCGGCATCACCACGGCGCAGTTGCGCGGCGAGGGCGTGCAGAACCTGAACTTCGCGGTGCCGATCAACTACGCGAAGCCGCTGATCGACGCCCGCACGCCGACGATGACGCTGGCGCAGCTCAACGAGAAGGTGGGCGCCAGGTCCAACGCGTCGTCGGGGGCGTCGAGCGGCGGCAGCCGCGACACGCAGGGCGCGGGCGACGAGGGATGGTACGTCGCGGTGGCGCACGATCACGTGAGCGGCGACTTCAAGGACTACTGCGTGGGGCAGCTCTACGTGCGCGGCGATCGGGTCGGGTTCACGACGCGCAGCGGCATGCACGCCTTCGAGGTGCCGCTCGAGGCCGTGCGCGAGGTCAAGCGCAACGCGGTCACCGGCATCGCCTACCAGGCGTTCCATCTCACGCTGCGCACCGGGTCGAACTTCAACTTCGCCGCGCTGAACGACGCCGGCCTCCCCGTCTCGCCCGACGAGGTGATCTTCATGATCATGAAGGCGATGAACACGCGGCGCTGATCGGGGCGGAGGATCCGTCCACCCCTGGGCTGCGCGGCAGTGGCTGGCGGCGCGGCCCGCGACGCATGTGCGTCAACCGCGCGGGCGTCGCTACAGCCTGAAGAGGTAACTCAGTTTCACGAAGAAGCCATCGTCCACGCGCCGCAGGCCGGGCTCGGGCCGGCCGTGCGGCTCGCGCAGGGTGCTGCCGTAGCCGAGGAACACCACGGTGCCCGGCGTCGGCTGGTACGAGAAGAGCGCGTCGACGCGGAAGCGCTTGTCGAGCCGGCGCAGGGCCGGGCCATAGGCGCCGGTCGCCTCGTCGCGGACGAAGATCGGCAGGCCCGTGCGCGTGTTGTCGCGCAGCGTGTCGGTGAACTGCGCGTCGTGCTCGCCCACCAGCCGCAGGAAGATCGTCCGCGTCATCTGGTACTCCGCCTTCACGCGCGGAATCCGGCGCATGCCGACGTAGGACCGATCCGTGCGGCGCTGGTAGCTTTGCAGCTGGTACTGCGCGTCGACGCGCAGGCGCTCCGTGGGCCGCCACAGCAGCGTGGCGTGCCCGAACCGGATGTTGGACGAGGCCCACTCGTTGAAGTCCACGTCGCGGCCCCAGATCAGGAAGACGTCGAGGCCCAGGCCCCCGCGTTGCGGCGTGGTGGCCGAGGCGACGAAGTCGAGGTTCGGCAGTCGCGGGGTGCCGACGAAGGGCCGGAGCGCGGGCGCGCCGGCGCGCAGGTCGGCGACCGCGTAGCCGGTGTAGATGTCCGGATCGTAGCCGAAGGTCTCGACGAGCACCGACCCGCCGAACTGCCAGCCGCCGCGCAGCGTGACGTTGTTGTTCCAGTGCAGCTTGCGGTCCTGCGCGCCGCGGCCCGCCATGAGGTCGTCGTACTTCCACACGCCGTCGAGCACCACGTCGCTGGTGACGCGCTCGAGCCGTGAACCGGCGCCGCCGTAGAACAGCGCCTGGCTGGTGAGCGTGACGTTGGCGATGCCGTTGCGGCCGATGAAACCCGACGCCGCACGGAACTTCTCGTCCACCCCGCGCGCCACGTAGCGGAAGGCGAACCGCCGCCCGCTGCGCGACACCTGCAGCTGCCACAGCGGCGCGGTGGCGGTGCCGCCCCGCGTCGTGTCGCGGCTCATCGCCGCCTGCGCCTGCACCGAGTAGATCTCGCCGAAGACCAGGCGCGTGTCGGCGCCGATCACCTGGTTGCGATCGTCGCCGGCCGCGCGGTCGGTGTAGACCAGGCCGAGCTTCGACTGCCCGCCGATGTCCTGCTGCACGCGCGCGATGGTGAAGATCGGGTGGTCGTGGCCCGAGCGCGAGCGCGCCGTGTCGTCCACCGCCGAGAGCAGGGCGAGGCTGGTGGTGGCGCCGATCTTGCCGGTGAGCTTGGCGGCGAAGTCCGGCGCGACGATGCGGCGGGTGTAGATCAGGCTGTTGGGCGTGGAGAACTGTTCGATGCCGTCGAGGAAGAACGGCCGCTTCTCGGCGAAGAACACCTCCTGCCGCGGGTCGTACTGGAACTGGCCGGCGTCGGCCTCCACCTGGGAGAAGTCGGGATTCACCGTGCCGTTCAGCGTGAGGTTCGCCGAGACGCCCCAGCGCAGGTTGAGGCCGGCTTCGGGGCGTCCGGTGTCGTAGCGCCACCCGCCCGGCGTGTCGCGGCCCGCGGCCAGCGCGGTGACGACCGGGTTCAGGTCGAGCACCAGGCCGCGGTGCAGGCCCGTGAGCCCGCGCAGGTGGCCCGACTGCGCGAGGAAGGAAGCGCCATCGCGGCGCGCCGGCGCCCAGCTGTCTTCGCGCCCGTCGGCCGCGATCGTGCGCGTCACGTTGAAGCCCCAGTCCTGCGAATCGGCGGCCTGGTACCGCAGGCTCTTGAACGGGATGCGCACCTCCACCTCGTAGCCGTCCGGCGTCAGGCGCCCGCGTGACTGGAACACGAAGTCGGGGCTCAGGTCGGTCATCTCGCGGCCGCTGGCCATGCTCTCGAACCCCCGCGACTGCATGCTCGCGCCCTCGACCAGCGTGCCGTCGGCCTGCGCGCCGAGCGGGTTCACGATGAAGACCAGCGCCTGGCGGCTGTCGTTGAACGTGTCGAGGAAGATGGTGATGCGGTCGTCGGTGTCGAGCTTGTCGCGGTCGGCGAGCGTGGCGCGAACCGCGGCCGGATCGTCCTGGGCACGCACGCCCACGTAGAGCGCGGTGGGCGAGTACCAGACCAGCACCTCGGTCTGGCGCGTGGCCGGCGCGCCGTCGACCGGTGCGTACTTCGAGAAGCCCGACAGCACCGCCGCGCGCGACCACGCCGGCTCGTCGAGGATGCCGTCGATCGTGGCGCTCTCGTCGATGCGCGGCGGCGTGACGTCGAGCTGGCGGTCGGCGCCGTTGTGGGTGCCGGCCGGCGTGGCGCCGGCCATGGACTGGGCGGCGGCCGCGACGGGAGCCTGGAGCAGCAGGATCGCGACGGCGGTGAGGATGGCGGGCAGCAGGGCGCGGGGCGGGGGCAGCAGGGCGTGTGCGGGCAACGTGTCGGCCTCGGGCGGTGGGGTCGGCCCGAGGAGTATAGCGCCGGGGCCCGTTCGACACCCGCGCCGGCCGGCCGGATCGCGGGCGGCGGGCGAGCCGCGACGTCCGGCGCGGACAGGTGCTCCGGCCCGGTGATACCCTCGCAGCTGGCGCGCGCGTCCGCGCTGCGCCAGGAGTTGCCGCCCATGTCGCTCGATCGATTGAACGCCACGCTCGTGAAGGAAGTGGAAGCCCTGCGGCGCGAGGGGCGCGCCAAGGCGCCGGAGCGCGTTGTGGAGGCATGGCTGCCCGCCGAGGGCGCGCGCGGCCCGCGTTACCGGCTGCGCGGCAGCGATGGCGAGTACCTGCGGATGAACGCCAACAGCTACCTGTCGCTGTCGAACCACCCGGCGGTGCTGGCGGCCGCCGATGCCGCGGCGCACGCGCTCGGTGCCGGGCCAGGCGCCGTGCGGTTCATCGACGGCACGTCGGTGCACCACGTCGCGCTCGAGGCGCGGATCGCGGCGTTCACGAACCGGCCCGCCGCGCGCGCGTTCAACTCGGCCTACACGTCGATCCTCGGCCTGGGCATCACGCTGACCGGTGCCGACACCTTCTGGATCGGCGACGAGCTGAACCACAACTGCATCATCCGCGCGATGCGCATCGCCAACGTGCCGCGCGAGCAGCGCGCGATCTTCCGCCACAACGACCTCGACGACCTGCGGCGCCAGATCGAGGCGGTGCCGGCCGGCATCGGCCGCGTGGTGGTGATCTTCGACGGCATCTTCAGCATGCGCGGCGATCACGCGCCGCTGTCGGGCATCCAGGCGCTCGCGCGCGAGCACGACGGCCGCTTCCGCGACGGCGTGGTGACGGTGATGGACGACAGTCACGGCATCGGCGCCTACGGGGCGACGGGGCGCGGCACCGAGGAGCACTGCGGCGCGCGCGCCGACGTGCTGGTGGGCACCTTCGGCAAGGCGTTCGGCGTCAACGGCGGGTTCGTCGCCGGCAGCCCAGAGCTGGTCGAGGCGATGCGGCAGAAGGCCGACACCTACATCTACACGAACCCGCTCGGCGCGGCCGACGCCGCGGCGGCGGTGACGGCCATCGAGATCGCCGACGGCGCCGAGGGGCGCGAGCGACTCGCCGCCCTGAAGGCACGGACGCGGCAGTTCCGCGACGGCCTGGCGGCGCTCGGCCTGGAGTCGATACCTGGGCCGCACCCCGTGGTGCCGCTGCTGGTGCGCGACACGGAGAAGACGCGGGCGATCGTGCGCGGGCTCTACGACCGGGGCATCCTCGCCGTCGGCCTCACGTTCCCGGTGGTGCCGAAGGGTGACGAGACCATCCGCTTCCAGGTGAACGCCGCGCACACGGCGGCCGACATCGACCAGGTGCTGGCGGCGCTGGGCGAGTTGAGGTGAGGCGCGCCCCGTCAGCGCGCCGGCGCTCGCGGCGTCTGCGCCCTTGCCGTCGTGCCGAGCCAGGCAGCCGCCGTGACGTGCGACTTCAGGGCGTCGCCTGCTGGACGCCGCACGCGAGCCTCCCGTCCCGGCTATCATCGGCCGATGCCCACGATGCCCACGATGCCTGCGGCGCCGCCGGCGGCCGAGGTCGAGCGCTGGCTCGAGCTCCTGTATGTGGCGACCGGCGATGCGACGCTGCGCGTCGAGGATCGCCGCAAGGCTGTCGAGGTGGCGGCCGTCCTTGCCGAGATCGGCGCGGCGTTGCGGCGCGCCTCGCGCCGGCGCCGTTTCGTGCTCGTGGACGCCGCGGCGGGCAAGTCCTACGTCGGCCTGCTCGCGGCCAGGCTCCTCATCGAACCCGACGGGCGCGATGCGCTCGTCGTCACGCTGGAGCGGGATCCCGCGCGCGTAGCTGCGAGTCGTGCGGCGCTCGCGCGACTCGATACGACCGTGCCGGTGGAGTGCCGGGCAGCCGATGTGTCGGAGCCCTCCGCCTGGCCCGACGATCCGTCGCTCGTCGTGGCGCTGCATGCGTGCGGGCCCGCGGCCGATGCCATCATCGACCGGAGCATCGCCTCGCGTGCCGCGGCGCTGCTCCTCGTGCCGTGCTGCACCAGTTCGGCCGTGCCGGCGGCGGCCATCGCCGAGGCGGCGGCCGGGCCTGCCGGCATCGCGCGGCACGCGCCCGTCAGGCGCCGGTTCGTCCAGGCGATGGTCGACACCGAGCGCACGTGGCGTCTGGAGGCCGCTGGTTACGAGACCGAGGTGGTGGAGTTCGTCGGCGCGCTGGTGACGCCACACAACCTGCTCTGGCGCGCGCGGCGGGTGGGCGAGTCGGTGCGCATGGAGCGGGCGCGGCAGGTGCTGGCGCGGTGGCGGGAGCGGTTCGGCGGCCAGTAACCGCTGCCGCGGCGGAGCGCGGCCGAGGCGCCCCGGGCGCTCGGGCGTGGGGCGGAGTGCGCAGTACGGCGCCGCTTCCCGGCTCCGGTCAGCGCATCCGCGCGAGCGTGACGCGGTCGATCGTGCAGGTGACCGTGGCGGCCTTGCCCACCATCTCGAGCGTGACGCTCGCCGTCGGCGCGAACGCCGGGAAGTCGAACGTGAAGGTCCCCCCTCCGGCGTCGAGCACCTGCGATGCCGGCGCCACCGGC